>JAITLI010000168.1 GCA_031277975.1 Azoarcus sp. | reverse complement strand
GCGAATCCGCACCCGCCGGGAAATCAGCTTCATCCCGGAAATCTGGCAGGGGCACAAGGATCATGGGGCGGGATTCTGGAACGCCCTGGAATTCCTGACGGAGATCGAACACGCCATTTAAGCCTCCCCCCTCGTCATTGCGAGGCGCGAAGCGCCGTGGCAATCCAGTTCGTTCCATCCGGCGCGCAGCGCCGCTGATTGATCCGGGCGGATTTGCGGCTCGCCGGGGCGCTTCGGATGGTTGAACCGCTGCATGAATTGCCGCGGGCTTGCGGCCCTCGCAATGACGAAGACGGGGGCGTCATTGCGAGGCGCGAAGCGCCGCTGTTTCGGAGCGTGTAGATGTAGAGACCCATGCCCCCCGCAGGGGGGCGGCCGCGGGCCGGGAGAGAGGGGGGCCAACCATGCGGCGCGCAGCGGCACGGATTTCCTGGCGGCGGCGAATGGATCGACCTGTCCAGTATCCTAGAGCACATGCGCAGTCCCTCAGGCGCCGAACAGTTCCGCCAGCGCCGCGCCCGGTTCCGGGGCACGCATGAACGCCTCACCGACGAGAAAGGCGTGTACACCCGCCGCGCGCAGGGTTTCGACGTCTTGCCGCGCCAGGATGCCGGATTCGGTGACGACGAGACGATCCCCGGGCGCCCGCGGGAGCAGGTCGAGGGTGTTGGCGAGCGAGACGTTGAAGTCGCGCAGGTTGCGGTTGTTGATGCCGATCAGGGGCGTCCGCAGCCGCAGCGCCCGTTCCAGTTCCGCGCCGTCGTGCGATTCCACGAGCACCGCCATCCCCAGTTCCCGCGCGATGTCCTCGAAATCGCGCATCTGCCCGTCGGAAAGCGCGGCCACGATGAGCAGGATGGCGTCCGCGCCCATCGCGCGCGCTTCGTACACTTGGTAGGCGTCGACAAGGAAGTCCTTGCGCAGGGCCGGGAGCATGCACGCGGCGCGGGCGGCGGCGAGGTCGGCGGGCGCGCCCTGGAAATGCGGCGCGTCGGTCAATACCGACAGGCAGGCCGCGCCATGGGCGGCATAGGAGACGGCGATGTCGGCGGGGCGGAAATCGGGCCGGATCACCCCCCTGGAGGGCGAGGCTTTCTTTATCTCGGCGATCACCGCCGTCCGCCCCCGCGCGATCCTGTCGCGCAACGCGCCGGCGAAATCCCGCGCCGGCGGCTGCGCTTCCGCGTTGCGGCGCATGGCGGCCAGGGGGCGGACGGCTTTCGCGGCGGCAACTTCTCCGGCCTTGACCGCGCAGATTTTTTCCAGAATGTCGCTCATGACAAAGAATCCCATGTTTTCATGTTACGCGATCGCCGCCGGAGCCGCCCCGCCGTGCCAAGGCAAGCGGGCATCCCCGGCGGCGGGAACAAACGTTCAAAACGCCACCGCCACGCCGAAGTGCAGCCTCGGCCTTTTTTCCTCGCGCGCCCAGGCCAGATCGACCGCGAGCGGCCCGGCGGGACTGAGCCAGCGCGCGCCGATGCCATAGCCGGTATGGGTCTTGAATGAATCCTTCGAGTCGGAGGCGTCGCCCGAATCGACGAACACCGCCAGCCCCGTGGAAGGCTTGATCCAGCGCACGAGTTCCGCGCTGCCGGTGGCGAGATAGCGCCCGCCGACAGTGGCCGCGCCTTCCGTGACGCCCAGGCCGCGGTAGGCATAGCCGCGCACCGACTGCGTCCCCCCGGCGCGGAAGAGGAAGTCCTGCGGCACGCCGTCCCGTGTCCGCGCCAGCGTGGCGCCGGCCTCACCGCGCAGAATGAGGACATTGCGCTTGCTGAAACTGAAATAGTGTTGATAGCGGCCATAACCGCGCGTGAAGTTCTGCGCGTTCGCCGACAGGCCAATGCCGCCGCCAAGCTGGATTTCGAGCACATGACCATGGCGCGGATCGAGCACATCATCGACGGCGCGCCGCACCCAGCTCCAGTTCACAGTCAGCGTGGCGTAATTGCTCTTTTCGGCGCGGTCGGGGCGGATTTCCTCGTGCTGCACCCTGGCCGCCAACTGGGTTTCGATGTCGCCGCGCTTGCTGGCGCGGGTCGCGCCCACGGCCTGGGTGTGAATCCGGAGGCCTTCGAGATCGCTGCGCTCGATGCCGACGCCGGCGCTGTCGCGGCGGCGGGCGCGCACCGGGGGCAGGAAAATGTCGGCGTAGAGGGACTGGCGGCGCTGCTCCAGCCGCAGGCCGCTGGAGAGTTCCCAGCCGCGGTCGAAAAGGTTGACGTCGCGCCACGAGGTCTCCACACGATAGCCGGTATTGCTCGATGCGCCGATGCCGAAGCTCAGCCGCTGCGGGCGCGCTTCGGTCACATTGACCAGGACAGGCACGGCGGCGGCCTTGTGCGGATCGGGTTCGATGCTCACCACCACCACGGCCAGTTGCGGCGCCGCTTGCAGGGACTCCTGGAAAGCCAGCAAATCCCGGAGCCGGTAGATGTCGCCTTCTTCGAGCGTGCTGAAGCGCGCGACGAAATCCGCCGGAAGATCGCGCAGCCCGCTGACTTCGAGCGCGCCGAGGCGGAAAACCGGGCCGCTGTCGATGGCGATGTCGAGCTTCACCCGGGCGGCGTCGGCGTCGACATCGGCCCGGGTCATGGTGAATTTCGCCGCCGCATAACGTTCGTCGTGCAAGGCGTCGAGCAAGGCCTGCTTGGCCTGTTCCCAATCCGCCTGCCGAAAAGGCCGCCCCACCGGCAGCGCCCATGCGTCGCGCAGCGTCTCGCGACGCGCCCTCTCGTCCTCGTCCCGCCCGATCTCGCCCGTGAAGCCGATATTCACCGCCGCGACCACGGCGCGGGCGCCAGGCTCCACGACCAGCCGCCAGCGCGCCGGATTGCCGCGGTCGATGCGGATATTGGCGGAGAAATACCCTTCGGTGGCGAGCAGATCGGCGACTTCGCGGCGGGTGCGCCGCACGAGCGCGAGGCGATCCGGCCCGGCGGCGGGAATATTCGCGGGATCCATCCGCAACAGATGGACATACTGCTCGAGCAAGGCTTGCACCTCTTTCGGCGCGTCGAGTTCGACCGCCGCGACATCCTTGCCCCCCTCCTGCGCCGCGCAGGCGCAAAAACAGGCCCAAAAGCAAAGCAGCGGCAAAACCGCGATCCGCGCCGCGCCCCGGCACAGGAAAAGGCGGGCGAGCCACGGCAAGCGGGGAAGAAGCGGAAATACGGTCATGATCCGGATCGCGGCAGACCCGCCTGGCGCCGGTCGCGCTCAAGCGGCGGGCGCGCCATGAAAAGAGACGAGCCGCTCCACCTCGTGGCGGGAACCGAGAATCACCGGCACCCGCTGGTGCAGGCGTTGCGGGACGACATCGAGAATGCATTCGCGGCCCGTGCTCGCCGCGCCGCCCGCCTGCTCGACCAGCAGCGCCATCGGATTGGCCTCGTACATCAGGCGCAGCCTGCCGCCCTGGGCGCGGCATTTTTCATCGAGCGGATACATGAAAATACCGCCGCGCGTCAGCACCCGATGCACATCGGCCACCATCGCGGCAACCCAGCGCATATTGAAATCCACGCCGCGCGGCCCTCCCCTGCCCTGCTGCAACTCGGCGATGTAACGCCGCACCGGCGCCTCCCAATGACGCATATTGGAGGCGTTGATCGCATATTCCCGCGTTTGCGCGGGAACGGTCATGAAGGGATGGGTATGGATGAAATCGCCCGTTTCGCGGTCGAGCGTAAAAGCGTGCACCCCATTGCCCACGGTCAGCACGAGCTGGGTCGACGGCCCGTAGATCGCATACCCGGCGGCGAGCTGTGCGCGTCCCGGCTGGAGGAAATCCGCCTCGGCGGGTTCCTCGTCTTTCCGCCGCGGATTGCGCAGCACCGAGAAAATAGTGCCGACGGGGGCATTGATGTCGATATTCGACGAACCATCGAGCGGATCGAACAGCAGCAGGTAATCCCCCCTCGGATAAGCGGACGGGATCCGGCACACCGTCTCGGCCTCCTCGGAAGCCATCGCGCCCAAGTGGCCGCCCCACGCATTGGCGCGCAGCAGGATTTCATTGGCGATCACATCGAGTTTTTTCTGCGCCTCGCCCTGCACGTTTTCGGTACCCGCCTCGCCGAGCACCCCCGCGAGCGCCCCCTTCGAGACTGCGGCGCCGATCGCCCTGGCCGCGTGGGCGACGACTTCGAGCAACAGGCGCAAATCCAGCGGCACGCGCCCGGCGCGCTGCTCGCCAACAAGAAACTGGGTAAAGCCGACACGGTGTTGCATGGACACTCCGGAAAGCGGGGGAACGAAAGACGATCGCATTATCCCGCTTCCCGCGCATGAATGCACCCTTTCGGGGATCGGGGATCGGGAGGAGCGGGAATCGGGTTTATAGCACATGAATTTGATGTGGCTCATGTCGATCCGTGCTTTTCCCGTCATTTAAGCGCCAGATGACGGAGGATGGGTGCTTCCATTGGCCGATCCGTTCTGGATGGAACGCTGGATCGCCACGGCGCCGCGAGCCTTGCAATGACGAGGCGGGGGCTTTCGCAATGTTGAACTCCGGATGTTCGATCCTGAACTCCAGATGGGGCGGGTTTCCGCACTGACGGGATTGGCGTCCGCCCGCTCAGGACAGCACGGGCGAGGCCGCGTAGCTGTAGCACTTTTTCGGGCACACACGGTTACAGGCACCGCAGCCGATGCAGTCGCGGGCGTTCTTGAGGCTCATCACGGAAGCATCGCCCTCGCCGTCATCGTCGTCATCGTCGTCGGTGCCCCGTTCGATCAGGTCGAGTACGTCGCGCGGGCATACCTTGAAACAGCGCCCGCAGCCAATACAGTTGTCCTGGTCGATGTCCGTGACGAATTCGGGCGTCCATTCGGCGCCCCCCAGCGTGAGTCCCACGATGTTCGACATTTTCGATTCTCCTGTGCTCTGTGCGAAATGCGTTTTCAAAGACCGGCGACTTCGGGATGATTGCCGATGCGTTCCAGCGCCACCGAAAGTAATTTGTCGGCTTCGTCCTTCATTTTCGACAGGCTGGTAAAACCGAAGCGATGCACGTCGCGCAGGGTCTTGTCGACGGCGACGAGTTTTCCCACGGTAATCAGGGCGCGGCCAAAACCCTCGTGCGTGATGTGTACGAGCGGCACCGCCATCAATCGGCATTCCTGTTCGATCAAGACGGCGATGGCGTTGTAGAAGGATTTGATTCTGGAAAGGGTTTTTTCGTCGGGATCGCCGACTAGGGGAATCGCGGCTTTCTTTTCCCTGGTGAGCACGAATGGTTCGAGGATTTTCCCGGGCGCGGCGCCGCTCAGGGTGCCGTAAGTATCGACGGCGCGCGTCTGGCGCACCATTTCCTTGATGAAACTGGATTCAAAGATCGGATCGGGGGAATGGGGGGCACTCATGGTTCGACTCCGTTCGGGAAAGTGAGGGAAGGGGAAGCAAGACGCCCGCGCAGCCGCCGGAGGCGCGCAAAAGCCGCTTGCCGATGCATCGCACCGCCAGGCACGCCAGCACGAATGCGCACAGGGCGCCCAAGGCGGCGAGACCGTCGCGGCCGGACAGCCCCTGCCCGATGGCCGCGCCGAGGAAGGCGAAAAGCGCCGGGAGGCCGTAGCCCAGCAAGGCTAGGCGGGGAAGAGATTCTTCCGGCACGGCGAAGGCTACTTTCTCGCCGGCGGCAAGGCCGGGCGGCGCGTCAACGGTCAGGATGAAGTCCCGATTTCTCGCCGCAGCCAGGCGGCCAATGCCGCAGGCGCCGCCGTGCGCGCAGCCGCCGCACGCGCCCGCGCCGCCGCGCGCCAGCCGCACCGTCGCCCTGCCATTGTCGATCCCGAGAACCGTGCCGTGGGGCGTGGGCGGTATTGCCGTCATTCTTTCCATCCTTCCGCTTCCATGCGCGCGAAGCGGTCGCGCTCGCCAGCTTTCCGCTTCGCGGCCAGCGCCCGTTCGATCCACGGTGCGCCGCCTTCCCGCATTGCGCCGCCGATCTCTTTCAGGAGGGTGTCGATCGCGTCCGTCTCTCCCACCCGCAAGGGTTGCACGCCGCGCCCCAGCAATTGCTTGATGGCGGAAGCGCCGATGGCGAAGACGAATACCGCGTCGCATCCGGCGAGGAAATCCATCCTGGCGGCGAGTTTGTTCTCGCCGCCGTCCATCGCTTCTTCGGGGAACTCCGCCACACCAGCCATTTTGCTTTCTTCCTTGCTCACGTCGTAGAGCACGAAAGCGGTCGCCGAGCCGAAATGCTGGTTCACCCGCTTCCGGTCGCCGGAGGCGAAAGCGACGCGAAGCGTGGCGGGGCCGTTCATCTTCTCAGCAATGGACTGGCGCACCAGCCTGAGCTGCCGCCCCGGCGGCGCTGGCCCGGGGCGCGTCCCGCCTGTACAAGGACCGGTAGGGTTCGATTTCATGGCATCGAGATAAAAGCAGATTGGCGAGATCGAACAGCGCCTGGCGGCTGCCGCGATAACCGACCCAAGCGCGGGCATGACCGCCGATATGGTCGTATTGCGGAAACCCGGCGCGCAGCAGCGGCAGATTCAGGCGCCGCGCCGTATCGACCCCATGGGAATTGGCGATGATGAGATCGGCGTCCTGCTCGCGGGCCAAGCGTTCCAGATCTTCGAGATCGCCGACGGTGACTGGCGCCCGCAGGCCCACAAGACTCGCGGCGCGCACCGGCGAGACGGCGGCGACCACTTCCGCGCCCATGCCGTGCAGGAATCTTTCCAGCATCAGGAGCAGATCGGGATTTTCCGCCAGCGCCAAGCGCGCGAAGCCGAGCATGAAGTGACTGTCGACCATCGCGTCGCGCAGTTGGTCGCGCCAGCGCTCGATCCTCGCCGGGACGGGGTTGCCGGAAATGCGCGCCAGCGTGTCCGTGAAAGCGTCGCAATCGGCAAGCCCCATGAGACCGGCGAAGCGATGGTCGGGTACGCCGGTGCGCGCTTTCAGCGCGTCCGCCGCCCGGTCGAGCGAGGCGCCGATCACCAGCGAAGCCAGCGACGCCCCCATCGTTGCGATGCCGGCCACTTTCGCGCCGCCGCTCGTCAGGGGAGAAAACTCCGCCGCCGCCAGATGACCGTCGAGGGAATCGCCAATGTCCGGCAGGATGACAGGTGTCAGCCCGAAGGCTTCCACCCATTCCCTGATCGCCTCGATGTCGCCCGGCGTCAGCATGGCGGAAGCGAGCACATTCACTTGCCGGCCGCGGCGGCCCGCGCCTTTCGGTGCCAGCGCGTCAATGATCGCCTCCAGCGCCAGGGCGAAACCGCTCTCCAGGCCCCCCAGGAAATCCGGCGTGTTGACGGGGACGATGGCAATCCGCCCAAACGCCGGGTATCGGGCGCGAAAATCCCGCACGGCGCGGCGGATGTCGCTGCCCTGCGCCTCCGGCAGCCCGGTGGTGACGAGGCCGATGATGTCGGGCTTGTCCCTGTCGCAGATCGCGCGCAGTGCCTCGATCACATTTTCCTCGGCGCCCATGATGCTGGAGACTTGGTCCATCGCCGTGACCTGGAGCGGAACCGGCTCCCGGAAATGGCGCACGAAGAATACCTTGGCGAACGCCGCGCACCCTTGCGAGCCGTGCATCAGCGGCATGGCGCGATCCAAACCAAGAAAGGCGAGCGCCGCGCCCAGCGGTTGGCTGGTTTTCAGGGGGGTGACGCAGAGAGGTTTGACCTGGAAGTTCGCCATTTGCAAAACAAACGTAAAACAAACCGAAAAGGACTTTCCTCTGCCACAAGCAAAAGGCGCGCCATCCATCAAGTCGTTGTTTTTGAACGGCTTGCGCTATTCCCGTTTTGTCGGAAACGCGACAATCGGTGCAGTACATGGAGGAATGCCGCCAAAGGCGGCGATCGCGCCGGGCCGCGCCCGACCCCGTACATAGGCCCGCCCGAAGCGGCGGGCAATCCCTCAACCCATGGCGGAGGCGGGGGGGGATTCCTGTTTTGCCGCGTTTTTCACGGGTTCCTTGCCGGTGAAAAATTGCAGGAACCTGTGTGCCCGGCAGTGCAGCGCCCGTATTTCCGGTTCGTCTCCAAATGCCCGCATGCCCTCGAACACCGCGCATGCTTCAGCCAACAGGCCCGCCTTGGCGTACAGGACGATCAGGCTGACGGATGCTTGCGCGCGCTGTACGCGCACCGCCATGGAGGCGCCGCAGGCCGCCATGCCGTCGAACAAGGCGCGCGCTTCGGCGAGATCTCCCGCTTTGCCATGGCCGTTCATCATGGCGGCGAGCGCGGCGGCGCGGATGGGCTGGCTCTCTTCCGCGGTCTCGGCCGCCAACACGCTTTCGTACAGGACTCTTGCCTTGACGAGTTCCCCCGCCTTGCCCAGGCCGTCGATGATGCAGCCGGACGCTTCGAGGCGAAGGGCGCGGATGTCCTTCGATTCCCCGAAAGCCTTCATGTCCATGAAAATCATGTGCGCTTCGTCGAGCAGACCGGCCTCGACGCAGACACGGGCCAGGCCGAGCGCGGCGCGCGCCCGTTCCCGGCGGAAAAGACTTGTTTCGCCGACGCAGTTCATCCCGGCGAGGATAGCGCGCGCCGCCTCGATTCCCTTTGCGTCCAGACGGGCCATCAGGTTCGCGGCGCTGCGCATATACCATAGCTTGACCGAGGCGCTCGCCCCGGCCAATGGGACATCCAGGAAACGCGGCACGATCCATTCCGGGCTGGAAGAGAAATCCTGTCCGCAGCGATCGAAGAAATCGAATACTTCGGCGGGGAAGACTTCCCATGCCTTGTGGATCAGCGTGCACATATTGCCGTCCCCGATGTATTCGGAGGAGAAAATGTCGTTCCGCCCGGCGCCGTACAAGACGAGATATTCTCCGAGGATTCCCGGCTCGGCCGGATGGAGCCGGAACATATTATTGTCCTTGCCACCACCCTCGTCGCCGTCGCCATCCGCCGCGAACCCCAGCCCGGAATGCCACATCGCATGCGCACCGTCCAGTTTGCAGGCGCCGACCTTGCCCCCGGTCAGGGTGGAAACCACGAGGGCCTTCAACACCTGCGGCGTCCCCTTCAGCCCGGCGGGGCGCAATACATTCTCGTATTCTTCGCGGAGGACGAAATCCAGTATTTCGTTCCTCGCCGCCTCCGGGCGATTGTTTTCCGCCGTGTAGGCGACCAGCAGCATGGCGTACAGCGGGCGCAACTCGCCGTCGAGCGCGCGCAGCCTGTCGAGGAAGTCTCCGGGCACGACATAGGGCGCATCGGGTTTGTGTTGTTTGATGCTCTTGCGCATGTCCCCGGCAATGGCGAGCAAGCCTTCCGCTGTCGTGGCGGGCAGGGGCGTCGGCCCGGGGCGAAAACTGCCGGGCGAATCCTTGGGCAGTTTTTCGTACCAGTCCAGCCGCCATTTTTCCGCGCCCAGCGCCTTGTCATCACGTTCCAGCAAGAGCAGGCGCACGCGGAATTGTCCGAATTCGCCCGCCGCCGCCCGCGCGCCGAGCAATTCGATGATCTCGACGATGTTGTAGCGATTGTGCTGCGCGTCCTCGCCATCGGCCTTTTCCCCGAGACGGGCGTTGTAGTTGCATGCGGCATTGTCGATCACGAGCAGGGTATGCTGCCGGGGCCGCCAGGCCGTCCATACCGAGAATGGGGTATTGGCGAGATCCAGGAAACCGGCTTTCCAGACCGAGTAATCTTCGCCCGCGATGGGTTCGACTTCGGATATCCTGAATTTGCCCGCGTGGAAAAACGCCACCCTACCTGTCCTGAGCGCCTTGCAGAATTCGAGCGCCGTCCGGCTCTTCCCCGTCCCCGCGCTTCCCGTGACCAGCCACCACGACAATGTTTCCGGCGCGCGGTAGAACGCTTCGAAATCCTGCCACAGGGATTCCGGCATGACATGGCGTGTAGCACGCCCGGTAAAGTGCAATGCGCGGAAAAGCCCTGTTTCCGTATCACTGGCGAAGTAGCGCAGACACGGTTCGGGCGGCAGTTCCGGCAGTATCTTCTGGAGCCTGGCGGCGATGTTCGATCCGAGAAACCGCACCGCCAGATTGTTGATCCATTCGGAGGCGATTTCCATCGCGATTCCCATTGTTGTCCCCCGACGCATATCCCGTGGCTCTCGATATATATGGACGATAATTTTTCCGCGAGCCACGGTAAAAGTAACACAATTCCCTTGAGAGGGGAGAAACTGCGGGCTTTTTCTTGCCACGGCGCGAAGAATGAAACCGCCCACGGAGCCAGCCGGGACAAAGCCGCGGGATCAGTGAGCGCCTTTGCCGCAGGCGCGAAACAAGAACGGGGGGAGCGGATTCACATGCCCCCCGGCCTTCGCCCCCCTCTCCCGGCGCGGGGAACACGTTCCAGAAGCCAAGCGCGACGCGCGCCGGGCCATCCCCGCCGCCGCTGGGGTCAGTCCTGGGCGGGATGCGCGTGCTTGCCGACGGAACCGGCCTGGCGGTGCGGGCAGTTTTCCCGCAGGCAGTCGGCATAGAGGTAAAGCGCATGCTCCTTGATGACGAAACCGCGCCCCTTGGCAATGAGCTTCTGGCGGCGCTCGATCTCGGCATCGAAGAATTCCTCAACCCGGCCGCATTGCAGGCATACCAGATGATCGTGGTGCTCGCCCTTGTTGAGTTCGAATATCGCCTTGCCCGTCTCGAAATAGTGGCGCTCAAGCAGGCCAGCTTGCTCGAACTGGGTCAGCACGCGATAAACGGTCGCCAGTCCGATGTCCATATCGTCTTCCATCAACTGGCGGTAAACATCCTCGGCGGTCAAATGCTGCTGCTCGGTATTCTGGAACAGTTCGAGAATCTTGAGCCGGGGGTGGGTGGCCTTGAGGCCGATGTTCTTGAGGCTGCGGGAATTATCTACCATGGGTCGCTTCGGTGGTCTGCCTGGACAGGCGGTGGCTGTTCTTGCGCGCTATGTTATATTTTCTGCCCCCCACTGAAAACCGCGCGCGCGCAAAAAGGTGGATTATTTAAGGACGAAGGGCCTCTTTCCATGCGTTTCACGCTCTTTCCGCTGACTGTTTCCTTGGCCGCGAGCCTTGCCGCCTGCTCGTTCGATACGCTTGTCGGACATATCAACCCTTACCGGATCGATATACGCCAGGGCAACCACGTAGATAAGATCATGCTGGCGCAGCTCAAGCCCGGCATGACGCGCGAACAGGTGCGTTTCGTGCTCGGTTCGCCGCTGGTAGCGGATGTGTTCCGCACTGACCGCTGGGACTATGTCTACCGCTTCAGCCCCGGCAGGGGCGAAGTGCGGCAACACGTCATCTCGGTTTTTTTCAGCGAAGACCGTTTCGACCACATTGAGGGCGAACTGGCCGATGACGGCGAGGGCATGGAAGAGACGCGCTCCCGGGTGATCGAAGTGCCGGCGCCGGTCAAGGACTGAGGCCGCGCCCCGTTTTTTCTTCTTTTCCAATGTTTGTCGAGGACAACGATTCATGACCATGACCCGGGTAGCCATTGCCGGTGCGTCGGGCCGCATGGGCCGGATGCTGATCGAAGCCGCGCTCAAGGTTGAAGGCATCGTGCTGGCGGCGGCGTTCGACCGCCCGGACGCCCCCTTCACCGGACGCGACGCCGGAGAATTCGCGGGGCTTGCCTGCGGCGTCGCCATCGGCGGCGATGCGGGCGAAGCCATCGCCGCCGCCGACTGTCTGATCGACTTTACCCGCCCCGAAGGCACGTTCGCCCACCTCGCCCATGCCGTGCGCCTGGGCAAATCCGTGGTGATCGGCACCACCGGGTTCGACGCCGCGGGCAAGGAGGCGATCGCCGAAGCCGCCCGCCGCGTCCCCATCGTCTTCGCCCCCAACATGGCGGTGGGCGTGAATGCCGTGTTCCGCCTGCTCGACGTGGCGGCGAAAATCCTCGCCGACGGCTACGACATCGAAATCATCGAAGCGCATCACCGCTTCAAGGTCGACGCGCCTTCCGGCACCGCGCTGCGCATGGGCGAAGTCATCGCGCGGGCGCTCGGACGCGAGCTTGCCGAATGCGCGATCTACGGGCGCGAAGGCCTCACCGGCGAACGCCAAGCCGAAACTATCGGCTTCTCCACCATTCGCGGCGGTGACGTGGTGGGCGACCATACCGCGCTCTTCGCCGGCATCGGCGAGCGCATCGAAATCACCCACAAATCCGGCAGTCGCATGCCCTACGCGCTGGGCGCGCTCAGGGCCGCGCGCTTTCTCGCCGGGCGTGCGCCGGGGCTGTTCGACATGCAGGACGTGCTGGGCTTGCGCTGAAAAGCACATCGCCACAGACAAGCGCGCGGCGGCGGGGATGGCATCATGAAAGCCTCCATGCGTTTTGAAACGAACGGGAAGCGGCAAACGGGAAGCGGCGAAACAGCAGGCCGACAACCCGGGTGGTTTCCGTGCCGCATATTCAATCATCGTCCTGATGCGGCGGCACGGTAGTAGTGCACAAGCCATCTGGGATCAGGGATCAGGGATCAGAATTGATTGGCGTCGCTGCGCTCCGTATGAAAGGAACTGGATTGCCGTGGGCCTGCGGCTCTCGCAATGACGAAGGGGGAATCACTGCGAGGCGCTGGTCGCCGCGCCAATCCTTTCACCCCGTCATCGCGCAGCGCAGCGACGCGGCAATCCAGTTCGCTCCCTGCGGCGCGTAGCGG
>JAITLI010000129.1 GCA_031277975.1 Azoarcus sp. | reverse complement strand
CATGTCTTCGACCAGGCCTGCGCCAACGCCCAGATCGACCACCGCCTCATCCCGCCGCGCCATCCGCAGACGAACGGCATGGTCGAGCGATTCAACGCACGTATCAGCGACCTCTGCCCGCAAACCCGCTTCAAGAGCGCCGCCGAACTCGCACAGACTTTGAAGGATTATCTCCTGGCGTACACCCACTACATCCCCCACCGCGCCTTCGGGCATCGATCTCCCATCGACGCTCTCGCATCATGGTATGATCGATACCCTGAAATGTTTGTCAGGATGGTTTGCAATCAGGCGGAACGCGACAGATACCCATGCCGGGCGGGGGCGGGCGGCCGGGCATTTCCGGCGCGAAGGCGGCCTTAGAACCTGTTCATTATCTCTGGGAATGGCGGTAACCCGCTCCCGCAATCAGCGGAATCGGGAATATCAGAACGAATTCCCCGCCTTTCAGAACGTGTTCAGACCGCTGTAGAGGCAATCGGCGGGGGAGTACCAGAGACAATGAACAGGTTCTTACCGGGGTGAATGGCGCGCTCCTTTCGCGCCGCGCTGGCGGAGTTTGTCCCAGATCCAACTGCCACGCAGATCGCGCCCGGTCAGGATGTATGTCAGGGCGTGCTCGTTGGTGATGTTGAGATCGAACGCATTGCGCGCGCCCGGCCGCCCGGCCAGCAGGAGTTCGTCGCCGGGGCGGATGGGGGTCGAGGCGGCGGGAATGACGAGGTTGTCGTCGTTGTCGCGCACCATGTAGAGCGTTTCGCAGGCGAGATATTCGTAGCGGTTGGCGTGCGAGCGCAGGATCTGGTCGAGGACGATGGTCTCGCCGCGCATCAGGCGCTGGTAGAGCGCGGGCGCTTGCGAAAGGTTGATGCGCATGCTCCATGTCTCCGGCGCGCGTGCGCCCAGGCGACGGGTCATGCGTTCGAGCAGCCAGGCGCACCATTGCTCATCGTGTTCCCGGATGACGTCCAGGAAGGGCGCGAGCAGGGGAGTGCTGAGGATGGTCAGGCATTCCCTGGCGATGATCTCGCTGGGCACCGCGTTCAGGTCGGAGGCGAAGGCGTTGAACAGCGGACGGTTGGAGAAGTGATTCTGGCGCAGCAGCACGAATACTTCCTTGTTCAGCTCGCGCGCGGTGACCGCGATCGACAGGTTGTTCACGTCCGAGTCGGTACAGATGGCCAGCCCGGCGGCGGCGCGGATGCCGGCGGCTTCGAGGGTGGCCGCGCCGGAAGCATCGCCCTGTACCCAGTGGTGCTCGCTGTCGATCCGGGGGGCGGGGTCGATGATCGTGACCGGCAGCTTGCTGTCGTCCAGCGTCTTGAGCAGCAGGCGGCCCAGCCGGTTGTAGGCGCACAGTATCCATGGGCCGCGCGGCGGTTCGCGCCGCCGTTCGGCGGGCGCCGCGCCGGGCAGGCCGGTCAGCCAACCCAGCAGGCGCCACGCCGCGGGAGCGCGCAGCGCCAGCGCCAGCGTATCGGTCAGGGCCATGAAGGGATGGATGATGTGGGCGGTGCCGAACGAAGCCATGTTCGCGGCGGTCTCCCGCGTCCGCGCCCGTGCCAGTACGGGCAGGCGCGGTGCGAGCAGGCGGGCAGCGATCGAAATCGCCAGATTGGCATCGTCGTCGTCGGTGACGGCGATGGCGCCGATGCAGTTCGGATGGGTGAGGCCGGCGTGCAGCAAGGTGCCCGGGTTGCCGGCGTTGGCCGCCAGCGCCGGCACGTCGGCGGCATAGCTGGAGAGGTCGATCTCGCCCGCGCGCGTCTCGTCGCGCTCGACGACCACCATCCGGTAACCGCGGCGATCGAGTTCCTGGCAGATCATGCGTCCGGTCTCGCCGTAGCCGCACAGTAAGTAAAAAGGCTCGCTCATGCGGCGCACGGCGCGCACGAAACGCATCAGGGCGATGGCCTGTTGCAGATTGCGGTCGGAGAGCAGCTTGAACACAGTGCCCAGGGTGTAGGCCCAGCCGATGACCGACATATAGATGCAAAGCAATACCCACAAGCGTTGCTGATCCGAGAAAGCGTGGGGAATCTCGCCGAAGCCGATCGTCGTCGCCGTATAGCTGATGAAATAGAACGCGCGGAAAAAGCTCATATATTCCGGCCTGCCGTCCACCAGCGGGCCGGGCGCCAGCGTCAGGCCGAGCACGGACACCGAAATAATGGCGATCAAGAGGATCAGCGGTGCGCGCAAGCGCCGCATGATCATCAGGAAAATACTCTGATGACGCGCCACGGGCGTCATCGCCTGCATCTCCATCTTTCAGCGCCGCTGCATGATCGTTTCGGCGATCAGGATCGTTACCGAAACCGCGTTGGCGAGAAACGCCCCGCCCGACAGCGACACCACCCTCGCCATCTGCGCCGGAGCGAGCGGATCGCTGCCGAGGATATGCGCCGCATGACCCCATACCAGCGCGGCGGCGAGCAACTGCAAATCCGCCACCAGGCTGGTGGCGAGATGGATCGCCCCGATCTGGGTACGATCGCCGAACTTGAGCATGGTGGCGATCAGGCTGACCACGATGGCCGCGAACAGCTCATAAATATCGTGGAGGACGGGATTGTCGAGCGCGCCGATGAAAAAGCCGAAATTCAGCGTCGCGGCAAGCAGGATGAAGAAACCGAAAATGACCTTTTCAAAATTCATGATGTTCTCCCGCCGTGGGCATCCGGAAGGGGCCGCGCATGGATATGGATAATGGATGAAACCGGATTATAGGCGTATTGGTGCGCGGGGGAAGGACGTTTACACATGCGGCGTGGCATGGCGCCGGGACAACCTTGGGCTAAACTGCGCGCTCCCGCTCCGCCTCCGCGCCCGCCCCCATGAACCTCGCCACGCCCGCGCTGCTCTTCCCCGCGATCTCGCTACTGCTCCTGGCCTACACCAACCGCTTCCTGACGCTGGCGCAAGTCATCCGCCAGCTTCACGCCTCACCCGGGCGCGACAGCGCGCTGGTGAAACGGCAAATCCCCGGACTCAAGCGCCGCATCGTGCTGATCCAATACATGCAATCATTCGGCGTACTCAGTTTCCTGCTGTGCGCGCTCGCCATGCTGGCCCTGTTCATGCATGCCGGGCTGACGGGACAAGCGCTTTTTGGCATCAGCATCGTCAGCCTGGCGATCTCGCTGGTGCTTTCACTGCTCGAAGTGCTGATCTCGACCAATGCGCTCGCCATCGTGGTCGAAGATTTCGAGCGGCAATCCCGCCCGCCGGGCGGGGAAGGGGAATTCAGCGGGAAAACCGTTCCAGGAAACAATGAATGCCCCCGCCCTCCGCAAGCATAGGTATCTACATGTCGCGTTCTGGTCGTTACTCGAAATTATAGACCAGCGTGAGATACGGTTCGTCCAATTCCAGCCAGTCTGGATTCATCGCTAGCTCGCCGTCTTCCGGCTGCGAGAGCGCCTTCATGCCGACGCGGATGTTCTCGATGGGCACAAGGCCCTGGTCGGTATACACGAGGGCGCCGGGGGCGAGGCAGACTTTGTAGACCATTTCCCCTTTCGCGTTGACGGGCGCGACCCGGTCGTGCAGCGAGCGCGTCTTCGGGGTGGTTCGCGCCAGACTGTGAAGGAGGTGACTCATGATCTGGACTTTTGGTGTCGATGTGATTCGGTCATTGGCCGCAGGATAATGCCTGCACGAAAGAGAGGCCAGCTACGGGCTGGGATGGAAGTGGATGGAACCAAACATGTAGAGACCCATGCCCGCCAGGCGGGAGAGCAACTGTCTTCCGGGTCAAGAGCAATGAAGAGCTTCATCCCAGGCTTTTCCGGTTCGAACCATGGCATTGAGGATGGTCAGGAGTTTGCGCATACACGCGACGATGGCGACCTTCCTGGGTTTGCCCGCGCCG
>JAITLI010000096.1 GCA_031277975.1 Azoarcus sp. | reverse complement strand
GGGGAGGGTGGCCCGTCAGGGCCGGGAGAGGGCTTTCAACCATCCGGCGCGCAGCGCCGCTGACTGGAAAAGGAGGAAGAAGGAAGGAACGCCCGTCCCCTCCCCCGCTTGCGGGGTGTACAGGGGGGAGAGGGGAATGTGTTCCCTCCTCCTCCCCCCCAAAAAAACCACCCCCCACCCCCCCAAAAATCGATGCCCATCGTTTTGGAAATCGATGCCCATCGTTTTGGAAATCGATGCCCATCGTTTTTGAAGACAGCACCAGACGGTGTGCAAGTATTGACACGGAAGTGCTCTTGCCATAGTCTCCGCCATTCATTCATCCACTTGTTTTGTCCCATGAAGGAGCCTTCCATGGCCATGAATCTCAAGAAAATCGAACGCGTCAACCCCGCCAACCGCGAGCAGAAGAAGTGGTATCTCATCAAGAACAAGGGGCGCGCCATTGATCTGGACGAGATCGCCGAGGACATCCAGGGGCGTTCGTCCATGACCAAGGGCGACATCCTCGCGGTGTTGAGCAATCTGATCCAGGTCCTGCCCGCGCATCTCAAAAAGGGCGATTCCGTCCGCCTGGGCGGCCTCGGCTCTTTCCGCCTCACCATCACCAGCAACGGCGCCGACGACGCGGCAAGCCTGAGTACGAGCGACGTGAAAGGCGCGCGGGTGGTGTTCGTCGCCGGGACGGAACTCAAGCGCGAACTCACCGGTATCTCGTATTCGATCGGGTGACACGGCTTCGCGTCTGCCGCACCGCCTGCTTGCCTTTCCGCCCGCGCCAGCCTCCCCGTCTTCCGCCAGCGCGGCGCGGGAAACCCGCGATACGCCCTGAACGGCGGCCATCCCGCGAGGCCGCCCGCCCTCCGCCGCAAGGAAATCAGCGGCGCTTCGCGCGCCGGTTGGAAGGAACTGGATTGCCACGGCGCTGCGCGCTTCGCAATGACGCCTCCCCCCTCGTCATTGCGAGGCGCGACATGGTTTCTGGGCGCGCTCCATGTGATCGGCGAAGCGGTTCAGTGCATCCGGGATGGGTCGATTGCACATGCCAACATTGCATGAAGAATTCACGGCTGGTAGTATTCACGCGCGGGCGTCATGGTCATCGGATTCAGTGCCCATATCATTCATGCCGGAAATGGCCGCCCGTTTCTTCTTTCTTCTTTTGCCGATCAGACCGGAGCAGAGCCTGGTTTCGCGGGGTTTTGCAAAAGGCTCTCAAGGCCGGAGGCGTGGCGCCGGAGATGCTTTTACAAATCTTGGCCGAGCCGGGGGGTAAATAGTCATGCATGAAATCATCTGCCCGCACTGCGGGAAGGCATTCAAGATTGATGAGGCCGGGTACGCGGACATTCTGAAGCAAGTTCGCGACAGCGATTTCGAAAAGCAGTTGCACGAGCGGCTTGCGCTGGCTGAACAGGATAAACGCAACGCGGTCGAACTCGCCCAGGCCAAGGCCGCCAGCGAATTGCAGAAGGCCGCTTCCGTCAGGGACGCCGAGGTCCAGGAACTGAAGGCCAGGCTCGATGCCGCTGATGTTGCGCGCAAACTCGCCGTGGCCGAGGCCCTGGGCGCGGTGGAAAAAGAGCGTGACATGCTTGCCAACGAACTCGAACAGGCCAGGAACGGCCAGCAGGCCGCATCCAGGCTGGCCGAGGCCAGGCTGGTGAACGCGTTGCAGAAAGCCGCCGCGGCGAAAGAAGCGGAAATCCAGGCGTTGAAGGCCAGACTCGAAGCCAGCGACATCACGCGGAAGCTTGCGGTCACCGAGGCGGTCAGTGTTGTCGAAAAGGAACGCGACGAACTGAAGAGCGGCTTGCGGCGCGCCGAACTTGAAAAGCATCTCGCCGAAAGATCCCTGAAAGAAAAATACGAGACGCAGATCAAGGACCGCGATGAGGCGATCGAGCGCCTTCGGGACATGAAGACGCGGCTATCGACCAAGATGGTTGGCGAAACCCTTGAACAGCACTGTGAGACCGAATTCAACCGCATCCGCGCCACCGCCTTCCCGAGAGCGTATTTCGAGAAGGACAACGACGCGCGCAGCGGCAGCAAAGGCGACTATATCTTCCGCGACCTGGATGAGGATGGCACTGAGATCGTCTCCATCATGTTCGAGATGAAGAACGAGAACGATGAAACCGCAACCAAAAAGAAAAACGAAGACTTCTTGAAGGAACTCGACAAGGATCGTGCCGAAAAGGGCTGCGAGTATGCGGTGCTGGTCTCCCTGCTCGAACCTGACAGCGAGCTGTACAATACCGGGATCGTCGACGTGTTCCATCGCTATCCGAAGATGTATATCGTCCGGCCGCAGTTCTTCATTCCCATCATCACGCTGTTGCGCAATGCGGCGATGAAGTCGCTGGCCTACAAATCGGAATTGGCGCTTGTCAGGGCACAGAACCTCGATATCACGCGATTCGAGACGCAACTGGAAGACTTCAAGACGGCGTTTGGACGGAATTGGCGCCTCGCCTCCGATGGTTTTGAGGAAGCGGTCAAGCGAATCGACGAGGCGATCAAAGATCTGGAGAAGACAAAAGACGCACTTTACAAATCGGCGAACAATCTGCGGCTCGCGAATGACAAGGCTGAAGACATCACGATCAAGAAGCTCACCCGGGGCAATCCGACGATGGCGGCGAAGTTCGCCGAACTCAAGAATCATGACGCTTCCGGTGCGGAATGAACCGGGCTGTTTCAGCCGCTGTTGCGAATAGCGGAGGGCGTGCCGCCGGAACTGTGGAGCGACTCAAGGGGAAAATGATGAAAAGACCCAAACATGACGGAGAAGAAAAACCGGTGGTAGCGCCAAATCTCAACAAAGGAGTAAATCAACAATGAAATACTTTCTCAAATGCCTGCTCGCAGGCTTGATGTTACTTGTTCCGCTGAGCCATGCTGGAGTATCCGTATCGTCTGGGTTCCCGGATCTTGGAAACATCGTCAGTTCGGTCGATATGGGCGTCCTGATGTTCGTCGTGTCGAACGTCGATATAGCGGGCCTGATCTGGGCAACACTGAAATATGCTGCGTTATTTTTTATCATCAGCCTGGCGGTGTTGTTTTGTTGCGGGAAATACCACTGCTTCAAACGGCAGAATCCGATCTGGGACAAGTGCGCTTACCTCTATTATCTTTATATCCCGATTGTGTTCGTGGCATTCGGTGCGGTATATGGCGCTTCGTCCAATGCCGAGCAGCAGGCATCTTCCTTCATCAAAAACGAACTTTCTCCAGTTGTCAACCAGTTTCTCATCGGTACATTGCGTGCTACGCCCCCCGAATTTTACGATCTGCTTGCCAATACGACGCCAGAAGACGCCATGCTGATCCTGAGAAAGATGATTAGAGACAGTCTGGACAATGTCTTCAATAGCGGAGAGTCTGATGGCATGAAAGCTTTTTGGCAAAAGCTTCCCAATATCGGCACTACTTTTGTTGTTGATGTGTGTGCCAACATAATATATGGGAAGGTGGCGGACATTGCTGGCGTGAGCCGCGGCGATGTGAAACGCGGCGCGAAGTCCATCTATAAAGAAAGCTTTCTCGACCTGATGACAAAGGGGGGCGATCTGTTCGGCAATTATGCCGCGTTGAAAGTTTCCAAGATGATTGCCATGTATCGCTTTTTCGCCATGCTGGTTTTGGCGCTGACGTTGTTTGTCCCCATGGCGGACTTTTTGATTGCCCGTTTCCTGAAAAAAAGGAGGACGCGCAACGAGGCATTTCTTGCCGGGGCTGAAAATATTCCTGAAGGCCCGGCCTCGTCTTGACGGGCGGGGTTTCATTGACCCGGCAATCAAATACACATTTTCGCCGCATAGCCGCCGCGTCCCGGACGATCGTATGTCGTGGCGATCGCTGGAAGCGTCGCGGATGATGTCGGAAGATCGATGGCCGCGCGCTCCCGTGTCACCATGGCGCTTCCCGCCGCCAGGGATCTGCCATGCTGTGCGCGCATAAGGGGAAAGGCTCGTGATAGTCTTTCCCGATTACATGTATTTTGATTGGCAATTGGCGTCATGCATGGATCACGGGATATGATTCGTCCGTCCATCGCTGCCGCATGCGGTGACCCCCGTGGCCACAGCCCCGGGTCATTTTCAACCCAGACCAAGGAGTCATACCAATGAGCAATTCCCTCATCAATACCCAGGTTCTTCCGTTCAAGGCGCAGGCGTACCAGAACGGCAAATTCTTCGAGGTGTCGGACGCCGCCATCAAGGGCAAGTGGGCGGTGTTCTTTTTCTACCCCGCCGACTTCACCTTCGTGTGCCCGACCGAACTGGGCGACCTGGCCGACAACTATGCTGAATTCAAGAAGCTCGGCGTGGAAATCTACGGTGTCTCCACCGACACGCACTTCACCCACAAGGCGTGGCACGACGCCTCCGAGACGATCAAGAAGATCGAATATCCGCTGGTCGGCGACCCGACCCACGTCATCAGCAAGAACTTCGGCGTCTATATCGAAGAAGCGGGCGTCGATGAACGCGGCACCTTCGTGGTCGACCCGGACGGCAAGATCCAGATCATCGAGATCAACGCGGGCAACATTGGCCGCAACGCCCAGGAATTGCTGCGCAAGGTGAAGGCCGCGCAATACGTCGCCGCCCATCCGAACGAAGTCTGCCCGGCCAAGTGGAAAGAGGGCGAAAAGACCCTTGCGCCGTCGATTGATCTCGTCGGCAAGATCTGATCCGGCATCACCCTTCTCCGCCGGGCGCGCGAATCCCGAATTCGGCCCGGCGGCCTTCCTCGCAGCAAGGAGCCTCCCATGCTTGACGACAATATCAAGTCGCAATTGCAGGCGTATCTCGAAAAAATCACCCGGCCCATCGAACTCACCGCCTCGCTCGACGAGAGCGGAAAATCCCGCGAGCTGCGCGAGCTGCTGCACGAAATCGCCGCGCTTTCCGGCAAGGTGAGCGTGCGCGAGGACGGGCAGTTCGCGCGCCGTCCGGCTTTCGGCGTCGCCCCGGCGGGGGAAGCGCCGCGCATTCATTTCGCCGGGCTGCCGCTCGGGCACGAATTCACCTCGCTGATCCTCGCCCTGTTGCAGACCGGCGGGCATCCGCCCAAGGCCGAACCCGACACCATCGCGCAAATCCGCGCCCTCGAAGGCGAATTCCATTTCGAGACCTATATTTCGCTCTCCTGCCACAACTGCCCGGATGTGGTGCAGGCGCTCAACCTCATGGCGGCGCTCAATCCTGGCGTGAGCCATGTCATGATCGACGGCGCGCTCTTCCAGGACGAAGTCGAAACGCGCCAGATCATGGCGGTGCCGACCGTTTTCCTCAACGGCCAGCCTTTCGACCAGGGGCGGATGGAACTGGGCGAAATCCTCGCCAGGGTCGATCGCGGAGCGGCGGCGCGGGACGCGAAAAAGCTTTCGGCGAAAGAACCGTTCGATGTGCTCGTCGTCGGCGCGGGGCCGGCCGGTTCGGCGGCGGCGATCTACGCCGCGCGCAAGGGCATCCGCACCGGCGTCGTCACCGAGCGTTTCGGCGGCCAGGTGCTCGACACCCTCGCCATCGAAAACTTCATCTCCGTCAAGGAGACCGAAGGGCCGAAACTCGCCGCCGCGCTCGAAGAGCACGTTCGCCAATATGGCGTCGACGTGATGAGCCTGCAAAGAGTCGCCCGCGTCCTGCCCGCCGCGGCCGGGAAACTCGCCGAAATCCATCTGGAAAACGGCGGCGTCCTCAAGGCGAAGGCCGTCATCCTCGCCACCGGCGCGCGCTGGCGCGAAATGAACGTGCCCGGCGAAAAGGAATTCCGCGCCAAGGGCGTGGCCTACTGCCCGCATTGCGACGGCCCCTTGTTCAAGGGCAAGCGCGTGGCGGTGGTGGGCGGCGGCAATTCCGGCGTGGAAGCGGCCATCGACCTCGCCGGCGTGGTGGCGCACGTCACTTTGCTGGAATTCGGCGAGCAACTGCGCGCCGATGCCGTGCTGCAAGACAAGCTCGCCAGCCTGCCCAACGTCGCCATCATCAAGCGCGCGCAGACCACCGAAGTCACCGGTGCGGACAAGGTCGATGGCCTCATCTACAAAGATCGCGCCTCGGGCCGGACGCACCGGCTCGACCTCGAAGGCATCTTCGTGCAGATCGGCCTCCTGCCCAACACCGATTTCGCCAGGGAGACCGTGGACGTCAGCACATCCGGCGAGATTGTCATCGACGTGCGCGGCCAGACTTCCGTCCCCGGCATCTTCGCCGCGGGCGACTGCACCACGGTGCCGTACAAGCAGATCATCGTCGCCATGGGCGAAGGCGCGAAGGCCAGCCTGTCGGCGTTCGATTACCTGATCCGGACATCGGCCTGAGCCA
This sequence comes from Azoarcus sp., assembly GCA_031277975.1. Classification (GTDB taxonomy): domain Bacteria; phylum Pseudomonadota; class Gammaproteobacteria; order Burkholderiales; family Rhodocyclaceae; genus WRNU01. The sequence continues at coordinate 4,042 of JAITLI010000096.1, read as the reverse complement.
GCCGCGCCCGCGCGGGCGCGGCGATGCGTCAATGCCGTTTCCAGCAAGGAAGTCCGTTTCACGATGAGCGCCCCCGCGCCTTCCGGCAATGACAACGACAGCCGCCCCGCCTCCGGCGCGGCGGAAGCGGAGGATGCCGCCGCGCCCTTGCGGGTGGTGGCGGTGCGGCGCGACTACAACACCTGGGTCGCCAACGAGACGCTGGAGGATTACGCGCTCCGGTTCACGCCGCGCGGTTTTCGCAAACTCTCCGAATTCCGCGTCGTCAACACGGCCTTCGGCGGCGCGGCTTCTTTTCTCGTGCTGGAAGCCGTGGGCGCGACGATGCTGGTCAGTTACGGTTTCGTCAACAGCCTGTGGGCGATTCTCGCCATCGGGCTGCTGATCTTTCTCGCCGGACTGCCGATCAGCCTGTACGCCGCGCGCCATGGTGTGGACATGGATTTGCTCACGCGCGGTTCGGGCTTCGGCTACCTCGGCTCGACCTTGAGTTCGCTGGTTTACGCCTCCTTCACCTTCATCTTCTTCGCCCTCGAAGCGGCGATCATGGCCTACGCGCTGGAGATGGCGCTCGGCATTCCGCCCGCCTGGGGCTACCTGATCTGCGCACTGGCGGTGATTCCGCTGGTCATGCACGGCATCACCGCGATCAGCCGCCTGCAAACCCTGACTCAACCGCTGTGGCTGTTCTTGCTCGCGTTGCCGTTTTTCTTCGTGCTTGCCCGCGATCCCGGCGCGTTCTCCGGGCTGTGGCGTTACCCCGGCATCGATGGACAGGGCGGCGTCTTCGACTGGCGTCTGTTCGCCGGGGCGATGACGGTGGGCATCGCCCTGATGACGCAGATGGGCGAGCAGGCCGATTATTTGCGCTTCATGCCGCCGCGCACGCCCCGCAACCGCTGGCGCTGGTTGTCCGGCGTCGTGCTCGGCGGTCCCGGCTGGGTGTTGATCGGGGTGGTCAAGATGATCGGCGGAGCGCTGTTGGCGTGGATGCTGCTGGAGTCGGGCGCGCCGCCGGAGAAAGCGGTCGATCCCAGCCGGATGTATCTACTGGGCTTTTCCGGCGGCATCGGCAACGCGACCGCCGCGGTGGCGGTGACGGCGCTTTTCGTCGTCGTCTCCCAGCTCAAGATCAATGTCACCAACGCTTACGCCGGTTCGCTGGCGTGGTCGAACTTTTTCTCCCGCCTCACTCACAGCCATCCCGGGCGGGTGGTCTGGGTGGTGTTCAACACGCTGATCGCCCTGTTGCTCATGGAGATGGACGTGTTCCAGATTCTGGGGAAAGTGCTGGGGCTGTATTCCAATGTGGCGATCTCCTGGATGATGGCGGTAGTGGCCGATCTCGTGGTCAACAAGCCGCTCGGCCTTTCGCCGCCGGGCATCGAATTCCGGCGCGGCTATTTGTACGACATCAACCCTGCGGGCGTGGGGGCGATGCTGATTGCTTCGGCGCTGTCGGTGGCGGTCTTCGCCGGATTGTTCGGCCCCGCGCTGCAACCGTTCGCGCCTTTCGTCGCGCTCGTGACCGCGTTCGCGGCTTCGCCGCTGATCGCCTGGCTCACCGGCGGGCGCTATTACCTCGCGCGCGCGCCCGAAACGGGCGGGAACGGCGGCGGGAAAAACGAAGGCGCGGGCAGTAGCGGCGAACCCCGGCAATGCTGCATCTGCGGTCAATATTTCGAGCCGGAGGATATTTGTCGTTGCCCGGCTTACCAGGACGCGGTCTGTTCGCTGTGCTGCTCGCTCGATGCGCGTTGCGAGGATTTGTGCAAGCCGCACGCCCGCTTGCCGGCGCAGTGCGCGGCGCTCATGCGCCGCTGCCTGCCCGCGCGGCTGCGCGTCCTGCTGGGGGCGGGGCTTGGGCAATATCTGCTTCTGATGTCCGGGGTTGCCGCGATCCTCGCGTTGGTGCTGGGCACGCTGTATTACCACGAGATTGCCGCGGGCGCTTCCGCCGGACGGCTTGAAGCGGTATTGCTGCGGGTATTCGTCGTTTTCATGCTGCTCTCCGGCATTGGCGCGTGGTGGATGGTGCTCACCCACAAAAGCCGGCAGGTGGCGCGGGAAGAGTCGAACCGCCAGACGCGCCTGTTGATGCGGGAGATCGAATCGCACCGGCGCACCGACCTGCAATTGCAAAACGCCCGCCGCGCCGCCGAACACGCCAACCAGGCCAAAAGCCGCTACGTCACCTCGATCAGCCACGAACTGCGCACGCCGCTCAACAGCATTCTCGGCTACGCGCAGATCCTCGACGGCGACGAATCGATTCCCCCGCACCGGCGCGGCGCGGTGAGCGTCATCAAGAAAAGCGGCGAACACCTGCTCGCGCTGATCGAAGACACGCTCGACATCGCCCGCATCGAAAGCGGCCGCTTTACCCTCGATATCCGCCCGCTGGCCTTCCCGGCTTTCATCCAGCAATTGACTGGCATGTTCGAGCAACAGGCGCGCGGCAAGGCACTGGACTTTCATTTCGAAATCGAGGGCGTCTTGCCCGCCGTCGTGCGCGCCGATGAAAAGCGCCTGCGCCAAATCCTGATCAACATCATCGGCAACGCGGTGAAATACACCGCGGCGGGCGCGATCCGGGTGCGCCTGACCTACCGGCGGGAAATGGCGCTTTTCGAGATCGCCGACAGCGGGCCGGGCATCCCACCCGAAGACATCGCGCTCATCTTCGAGCCGTTCGCCCGGGGCGGCGCGCGCGCCGCTGGAACCGGGCTGGGCCTGACCATCAGCCGCATGCTCACCGATCTGATGGGGGGCGATCTCACCGTCGAGAGCCGCCCCGGCGAAGGGAGCACTTTCCGGGTGCGTCTTTTCCTTCCCCAACTGCACGGCGCGCAAGCCGATGGCGTCTTTCCCAGGGCGCGCCGGATCGGTTATCGCGGCGTGCGCCAGCGCATCCTTGCCGTCGACAACGAGCGGGTCGACCGCGAGCTTTTGATCAGCCTGCTCGAACCCCTGGGATTCGAGATTGGCGAAGCCGCTTCGGGCGAAGAATGCCTGGCGATGGCGAGCGCCTTCCGCCCCCACCTGATTTTCATGGATCTCGCCATGCCCGGCATCGACGGCTGGGAAACCATCCGGCGGCTGCGCGCGGCGGGTTTTGGCGAGACGCCGCTGGCGGTCATCTCCGCCAACGCTTTCGACAAAGGGCTGGATCACGACGTCGAACTGCCCGCCGAAGATTTCATCCTCAAGCCGATCCGCTTCGACGACCTGCTCGACTGGATCGGGCGGCGCCTGCGGCTGGAGTGGGTCTGTGCCGAAACCGCGGTCTCCGGACAACCGCCGCCCGCGCCGCAAGCGCCGTCCCTGCCGCCGCCGGAAGCCCTGCGCATGCTCGAAGAAGTCATCGACCTCGGCTTCGTGCGCGGCATCCACGCCCGGCTGGACGAAATCGAAGCGCTCGATCCGCGCTATGGCGAATTCGTCCGCCTCCATCGCGGCCTCGCCCGCCAATTCCAGTTCGACGCCATGAAGGCCGATATCAGGGACCGGATTCAGGGCCTGTTCCAGTAAGAACCTGTTCATTGTCTTTGGTACTCCCCCGTCGATTGCCCCTACAGCGGTCTGAACACGTTCTGAAAGGCAGGGAACTCGCTCTGATATTCCCGATTCCGCTGATTGCAGGGGCGGTTTACCGCCATTCCCGGAGATAATGAACAGATTCTAAGAACCTGTTTGGTTCCGTACGATTACATCCCGACCCGAAGCTGGCCTTTGTTTCGTGCAGAAGTTATCCTGCGGTCAATGATCGAATCACATCAGCATCAGGAGTCCAAGTCATGAGTCACCTCCTCCACAGTCTGGCGCGAACCACCCCGAAGACGCGCGCGGAGATACGGGCGCTACGTGAGGCTGGCGTGTCACAGCGCGAGCTGATGAAACGCTACAGCGTCAGCAAGGCCACAATCGTCAAATGGCACAAGCGCGAGGATGTAGAAGACCGTTCGCACCGGGCGCACACCCTGCACACCACGCTTTCCGCCGCGCAGGAACTCATCGTCGTCGAACTGCGCCGCCTGCTGGA
>JAITLI010000159.1 GCA_031277975.1 Azoarcus sp. | reverse complement strand
TGAGCGGACGGGATCATGTCGCACGCGAATTCGAGCAGTTTGCGGCCAGCTCCGCCTGGGCGGAACTTTTCCCGGCGCGCGCGCCCTACTGCCTGCCGGAAGCCGATCACACCTTCTCGTGCGCGGCCTGGCGGGACGAAATCGAAGAAAAAACGCTCACTTGCGTGCGAACAGTGGCGAATATCATGAAAATGCTCGAATCCGGCTGATACGGGTTTGCAATCAGGCGGAACGCGACAGCTACCGCCTTGCAATTACGCAGAATTTGATGCTCCGGCCCTAGCGGGCATAGGTATCTACATGTAGATACTTATGTTGCGGAGGGAGAGGAAAAAAGGGACGCGGCTCCTGTCAGTCTTTCTTCAACACCGCCAGCAATTGTGCCAGTTCCACCGCCGAGCGGACACGCATCTTGTTGAAAATGTGCGAACGGTGGGCTTCGACGGTACGCATCGAGATCGCCAACTGGTTGGCGATGACCTTGTTGTAGCGGCCTTCGAGAATCAGCCCCATGACTTCACGCTCGCGCCCGGTGAGCGTGGACAAGCGTTGCTCCACCGTATCGCGGTCGGTGAGGGCGCGCCGCCTTTCGGCGTCGGCCTCGAACGCAGCCAGGACGCGGTCGGCGAGTTCATTGTAATTGAACGGCTTTTCGACAAAATCGAAAGCACCCTTCTTGAGCGTGCCGACCGCCATCTGGATATCGCCATGGCTGGTAATGAAAATCACGGGCAGCAAACAATGGTTTTCGAGCAGGATGTCGAAACATGCCAGCCCATTCATGCCTTTCAGGCGAATGTCGAGCACGATGCATCCGCACCAGTCCGGCCGCCATTCGCGCAGGAAATCCTCCGCGCTCGACCATGACATGCACTCGATTTCCCTCGTGCGGAACTGCCACGTGAGGGCATCGCAAATGGCCTCGTCGTCATCAATGATATAGGCGTAGCTCTTGCCCATGTCGTCCTCACTCGGTGTGTGCATATAGTGCGAGGGTAAACGTGGCGCCCCCGGACGGGTTTGACTCGAAAGTCAACTGACCATGATGCAATTCGGCAATCGTGCGGCAAATATTAAGCCCCATTCCCATCCCTTTTCCCTTGGTCGTGAAAAAAGGATCGAAAAGATGGGAGGCGATATCCGGGGAAATGCCACAGCCCCGATCGGAGACCCGAAGCACGGCATGGTTTCCGTGCACATGGGTCGCGACGGTGAGCACGCGATTCTCCACGGGGGTATCGCACATTGCGTCGATACCGTTGCGCATCAGATTGACGATGATCTGTTCGATCATCTGGGTGTCGATCGTGACTTGCGGCAAGCCCTCTTCCAGTTCGCAAACGATGCGCACCTGTTGCCGCTGGGCATTGGTTTCGATCAGGGAAGCCGCCTCGCGGACGAGGGAATTGAGGTCGATGCTGGAAAAATTGGGTTCGGTGCGGCGCACGAACGCATGAACTCGGGAGATGATGCCTGCCGCGCGCTGGGTCTGGCGGGCGATCTTGTGCTGGATTTCTTTCAATTCGTCCGTATCAATCTGCCCGGCTTCGATCTGGTTCAGGCAGCCGGCGACATAACTGGAGATCGCAGTCAACGGCTGGTTGAGTTCATGGGCCATGGTCGAAGCCATCTCGCCCATGGTGACCAGCTTGGATGTGGCCTGCAAGCGTTCATATTGCTGCTGCGCCTGCTCGCGGGCGCGTTTCTGCTCGGTGATGTCGACCACCGCGCCCAGCCAGCCGATGTGCTGGCCGGAAGCGTCGATGAAGGGGCTTTCGATGATGAGCGCATCGAACGGCCGGCCGTTCTTGCGCCGCATCGCCACCTCCACGCTGCAACTCTGGTTATTGTTGCTCCTGAGCCGGTTGAACGTTTCCAGATTGCGCCCGGCCCGCGAGGGGTCCCAGTAGGGAACATCGGGAAAGCGCGCACCGAGCAGTTCCTCGCTCGAAAACCCCGTCATGCGGCAAAAGGCCGGACTCACATAAGTGATCCGGCCATCCTGATCGCGGGCGCGCAACCCGCCGGCGGACGAGGCTTCCAGCGCCTGCTGGAACGTGGCGGCCTGCCGCAGGGCGGTTTCCACGTTCAAATGACTGGCGAGTTGCCGGCGCATCTGCATGACGCCCCAGATGATCGCAAAGCCGAGGACGATGACGACGCCGACCAGCAGCACGGGAAACCAGCTTGCTTCATACGCGGTGGCGATGGAAGCGGCGAGCCAGGAAGAAAGCAGGATGACGACCGCGAGCTGCGCCAGCAAAAGATAAAGCCGCCATCCTCTCCAGCGCGCGCGCGCGGAGCCGGAAGAGGAAGGCGCGAGAGTACGCGCGGCAGGCGAGGAAGAAGCTGGCGACATGACAAAAGATCCTGCATGACTGCCGTCCATGGTAATGCACGGTACGTAACATGCAGCGGGAAAACATCACTGTTCCTGTATATGCCCGCACGTTTATCCGTGCGTGGGGAATTTCTGCCTTGGTATAAACAAAAACCGGATAAAAACCGGAACGGACACCATTTTATGCGATAGTGGCCGGGTATGGGCGAAAAGCGAATGCATTGCTGTATTGGCGGCGGCGAATGCATATTTGGCTCGAAATAAACCGGATCAAGTCTTATGATGCCCCATGGCGAACAGGGCCGAAGTGAATCGAAAGCATGAATGAACCCGGCAGACCCGTAAAAATCCCGGGAGGCGAAGCGAAGCGGCGCGCGCCGCCGCCATCGCCCGGCACGGCGCGGGCCGTGCAAGCATCCGCAACGCGCGCGGACATGCGCCTGTCCAAGCTCATGTCCGAACGTGGCATCTGCTCGCGCCGCGAAGCCGACGAACTGATCGAACACGGCTGGGTGCTTGTCGACGGCCAGCGGGCGTCCGGGCTGGGGGTGCGCGTTTCGCCCGAAGTCCGTATCACACTGTTGCCCGAAGCCCGCCGGCGCCAGGAAAGACGAGTCACCGTTTTGCTCCACAAACCTGTCGGCTACGTTTCCGGGCAGCCCGAACCGGGCTACCAGCCCGCCGCCGCGCTGATCCGCGCCGGCGCGCAATATGCCGCCGCCGCGGACGCGCGGCGTTTCCGGCCCGCCATGCTCAAGGGCCTTGCTCCCGCGGGGAGGCTCGATATCGACTCCTCCGGCCTGCTGGTACTGACCCAGGATGGGCGCATTGCCCGGCAACTGATCGGCGAGGATTCTCCGGTCGAAAAAGAATATCTGGTCCGGGTCGAGGGGCAATTGGCGGAAAACGGCCTCGCGCTGCTCAACCATGGTCTGGAACTCGATGGCCGCGCCCTGCGTCCGGCGCGGGTGGAATGGATCAACCACAGCCAGTTGCGCTTCGTGCTCAACGAAGGGCGCAAGCGCCAGATTCGCCGCATGTGCGAACTCGTGGGCCTGAAAGTCACGGGACTCAAGCGGGTGCGCATCGGCCGCGTGCGCTTGGGAGCGCTGCCTCCCGGGCAATGGCGTTTCCTGGGGGAAGACGAATCTTTCGCCTGATCCGGATTTTGCTGGCGGACGCGAAGACACGGACTCGAAGACGCCGCGCGCCGCGGGCCTGTAGCGCGGGAGGTGGATTCCCGGCTCTGGCGGGGATGGATGGGATCGAATGAAATGGGACGGAATGCGGATATGGATACACTCGATGAGGTTCTTCTTGTATTGACTTCCCTGCCCGATGAGGCACAGGCGCGGACGCTGGCGACGAGGCTCGTGGATGAGCGGCTGGCGGCCTGCGTCAATATCCTCGCGCCTTGTACGTCGGTGTATCGCTGGCGGAACGCGGTGGAATGTGCCGCCGAGACGCCCATGCTCATCAAGACGACCCGCGCCCGCTATCCGGCGCTCGAAGCGGCGGCGCGGGCCGCGCATCCGTATGAGCTTCCCGAGTTGGTCGCCATCCCCGTGACGCGCGGTCTGGCTGGGTACCTCGCCTGGGTGGCGGATTCGGTTACGATCACGGCTTCGTCCGCGCCGGATGTTTGTTGAGCCATGCCGATGTTTGCCGTTTTTTTCCGTCTGTTGTCTGTTGCGTCTGTTGCCATGTCGTTGTTGGCGGCACCCGCGCGCGCCGCTGATCCGCTCGAAGCGGAAAAGGCTTTCGCCATGCGCGCGCGCGCGCTCGGCGCCGATGTGGTCGAGGTAGTGTTCGATGTCGCGCCGGGGTATTACTTGTATGGCGAGCGTTTCCGTTTCGCGGCGGAGCCGCCCGAAGTCAGGCTGGGCGAGGCCGAACGCCCGCCCGGCAAGCGCAAGGCGGACCCTTTTTTTGGCGAGGTCGAGACGTATCGTGGCCGCTTGCGCATGGTGTTGCCGGTGCGCACGGCACCGGAGGGCGGACGCTTTACGCTGATCGTGACGAGCCAGGGGTGCTGGGATGGCGGGGTGTGCTACCCGCCCATGACGCGCCGCGCCGGGATCGAGCTTGCGGCGATGAGTCCGGGCGTTGCGGTTCCCAGTCTGCTCGGGCGGGCGTTGGGAGACGAAGAGGGGGGGATGTCCGCCGCGCCGCGCGCGCCGGCGGCAGTGCCCGGGGCCGCCGCGCCGCCCTTCCCCCGGGCGCCCGAGTCCGGGCCGGAGGATGGGGACGAGAGCGGACGCGTCGCCGGGCTACTATTTGCCGCGCGCGATGCATGGGTGCTGGCGAGCTTTTTCGGCTTTGGTTTGTTGCTGGCGTTTACGCCTTGTACGTTTCCGATGATTCCGGTTTTGTCGAGCATCATCGTGGGCGCGCGCCGCGCGTCTCCGGTTTCGCGCGGGCGCGCGCTGGCGCTGGCACTGGCTTACGTGCTCGGCATGGCCTCGGTTTATGCGATAGCGGGTGTCGTTGCCGGGTTGACGGGCACCCTGCTTGCCGCCGCGCTACAAAATGCCTGGGTGCTGTCAGTGTTCGCGCTCGTTTTCGTGGCGCTGGCGCTGTCGATGTTCGGCTTTTTCGAGTTGCAGATGCCCACGGCGCTGCAAAGCCGCCTGACGGACGCAGCCAACCGGGAGAAAGGCGGGCATCTCGGCGGGGTGGCGGTGATGGGGGCGTTGTCGGCGCTGATCGTGGGGCCTTGCGTGACCGCGCCGCTCGCGGGAGCCTTGCTCTACATTGCCGGAACCGGCGACGCGGCGCTCGGCGGGCTGGCGCTGTTCGTGTTGGCGCTCGGCATGGGAATGCCCTTGGTCGCGGTGGCGCTGGCGGCGCGTTCGGTCTTGCCCAGGGCGGGGCCGTGGATGGGGGGGGTGAGGAAGGCTGCGGGCGTTTTGTTGCTGGCGACGGCGCTGTGGCTGGTTTCGCCGGTGCTGTCGCCGCTTCTCGTCATGCTCGGCTGGGCGGCGCTGTTGTTGTTTTCGGGCATCTTCCTTTCGGCGCTCGATCCTCTGCCGCGTGGCGCGCGCGCTTGGCGGCGCTTCTGGAAGGCCGCGGGCGTCGCGCTTTTCCTCTGTGGCGCGGCGGTACTGGCCGGCTCGCTGGCCGGCTCGCGCGATCCGCTCCAGCCGCTTGCTGTTTTTCGCGCCCGCGCCGATGCTCCGGCGCGCCCGGCCTTCGAGCGCGTCGATTCGCTCGCCGAACTCGACGCCCGCCTTGCCAGCGCCTCCGGGCGTCCGGTACTGCTCGATTTTTATGCCGACTGGTGCGTGGCGTGCAAGGAGATGGAGCGCGATACATTCAGCGATCCGGCGGTGGCCGCGCGCATGGCGCAAATGCTGTTGCTGCGGGCCGATGTGACCACGTATGGCGAGGCGCACCGGGACCTGTTGCGGCGTTTCGGCCTGGCCGGCCCGCCGGGGATCGTCTTCTTCGATGCCGTCGGCCAGGCGCGCGCCGATCTGCGCGTCGTGGGTTTCATGCCCGCCGATGCGTTCGCGGCCCTGCTCGATCGCGCGCTCTGACGACTTTCGGCCTACAATCCGCTCTTTCTTTTCATCCGGTTCTTTTTCTCATGTTCTCTGGCATCGTGGCTGCGGTCGGCCGTATCGAACAGACCGAACCCTTGGGCGATGGCGTGCGGCTCACCGTGGATACCGGCGGCCTCGACCTCGGCGATGTCGCCATCGGCGACAGTATCGCCACGAACGGCGTGTGCCTCACCGTGGTCGGGCGGGAAGAGGGACGGGTGAAATTCGATGTGTCGCGCGAGACGCTCGCTTGCTCGGCCGGGCTGGAGCACGCGGGCGGCGAAGTCAATCTCGAAAAGGCGCTCGCGCTCTCCGACCGGCTCGGCGGCCATCTCGTCACCGGCCATGTGGATGGCGTCGGCGAGGTGCTGAGCTTCGCGCCCGTGGCCGAAAGCTTCGATCTGGTGGTGCGCGCGCCGGAAACGATCGCGGGCTACATCGCGCGCAAGGGATCGGTGACCGTCAATGGCGTGAGCCTGACGGTCAATCGCGTCGACGGGCGGGACTTTTCGGTCAACCTGATTCCGCATACAATCGAAGTCACCAATCTCAAGCACTTGCGGGCGGGCGGCAAGGTCAATCTCGAAATCGACCTCATCGCCCGTTACGTCGAGCGCATGACGGCGTGGCGCGAAGGGCGCGGCGCGGCGGACGCCGCCTGAAACGCTCGCCCGGACGGGGACGTTCCGCCCCGATGTGTCGATCAAGCAAAAGATAAAAGGAGAACCCCGATGAGTGCGCATGTACAGCGTTTCCCCTTGTCGCAGAAACACGAAAATCCGGGCGCGAGCGCCCTGGCGCCCATCTCCGAGATCGTCGCCGAAATCAAGGCGGGGCGCATCGTCATCCTCGTCGACGAAGAAGACCGCGAAAACGAAGGCGATCTGCTGATGGCCGCCGAGTTCGTCACGCCGGAAGCGATCAATTTCATGGTCACGCACGCGCGCGGTCTCGTCTGCCTGACGCTCACCGCCGAACGTTGCCAGCAACTCGGTCTCGAACAAATGGTGAGCGACAACCGCGCCCCGCTCGGCACCGCGTTTACCGCGTCGATCGAGGCCGCCACCGGCGTGACTACCGGCATTTCGGCCCACGACCGCGCCCGCACGGTACAAGTCGCCGTCGCCCGCCATGCCAGGCCGGAGGACATCGTGACGCCGGGCCACATCTTCCCGCTCACCGCCAGGAACGGCGGCGTGCTGATCCGCGCCGGCCATACCGAGGCGGGCTGCGATCTCACCCGGCTCGCCGGGCTGGAACCGGCTGCGGTGATCTGCGAAGTGCTGAAAGAAGACGGCGCCATGGCGCGGCTGCCCGATCTCATCGAGTTCGCCCGCAAGCATGGACTCAAGATCGGCGCCATCCGCGATCTCATCGAATACCGCGCCGCCACCGAGCGGCTCGTGGAAAAAGCCGCCGACAAAGAAATCGAGACGCCCTACGGACGCTTCCGCCTCGCGGCGTTCCGCGACACCACCTCGGGCGACATGCATTTCGCCGTCTATCACGGCGACATCCGTCCCGAGCGCGAAACCTTCGTGCGCGTGCATGAGTCGATCTCCTTCATCGACTTCCTCGATGCTGGCGGCGGCTGCCACACCATTCCGATCAGCCAGGCGCTGGCCGGACTGGCCGAATCCGAATCCGGCGTGATCGTGCTCCTCTACCGTCCGCAGAGCGGGCAGGAACTGCTCGACCGCCTCACCGGCCAGGGCGCGCCGCAGGCGTGCTGGGACGCGCGCCTGTCCGGCGTCGGCGCGCAAATCCTGCGCAATCTCAATGTCGGCAAAATGCGCGTGTTGGCCAGCCCGCGCCGGATACCCAACATGGGCGGCTTCGGCCTCGAAATCACCGGCTTTCTCGCGCAGCTCGGGCCGGGCGACAAGGAAACCCTGATCCCGCTCGATCCTGCCTCCTCCGACGAGTCCGCCTGAAAGCGCCCGTTTTTTCATTCCGAGACATCATGGCCCATCATGGCCCGCTACGACAACATTACCGAATACGACATCGACCTCAACGGACAAGGACTGCGCATCGGCGTGGTCATGAGCCGTTTCAATCAGGACGTGGGAGAAGGGCTGCTGTCGGCCTGCGTCGACGAACTCATCGCCCTGGGCGTTTCGCCCGAACTCATCCGCATTGCCTCCGTACCGGGCGCGCTGGAGATTCCGCTGGCGCTGCAACGCCTTGCCCGCAGCGGCAAGTTCGACGCGCTGGTGGCGCTGGGCGCGGTGATCCGTGGCGAGACCTACCATTTCGAACTGGTTTCCAACGAAATGGGCGCGGGCATCACCCGAGTGACGCTCGATATCGGCATCCCCATCGCCAATGGCGTACTGACGACCGAAGACGACGATCAGGCGCTGGCACGCATGCGGGAAAAAGGGCGTGATTGCGCGCGGGCGGCGGTCGAAATGGCCAATCTGCAAAAGGCCCTGCCATGAGCCGGGAAGGATGGCGGGAGATTGCCGCCCGCCGCCAAGCGCGCGAATTGGCACTGCAAGGGATATACCAGTGGCTGCTGCACAGCGCCCCCGCCTGCGGCGCGGAAGCGGACGCGCTTCCGGCGCACCTTTCTCCCGCCGAACAACCGGCGCAGGCGCAACTTCTGGCGATCAGGGAACTGCTTGCCGCCCACGCCCCGACAGACAGCGAAGAAAACCAGGACAAAAACGCCGCGCGCGCGGATGCGGAATTCTTCGCTGCCCTGCTGCAAGGCACGACCGGCGAAGCGGATGAATTGCGCGCGCTCTTCGCGCCCTTGCTCACCCGCGCCGTCGCGGAACTGTCGCCGGTCGAGCACGCCATTTTGCTGCTGGGTGCTTTCGAATTGCGCCACGACATCGGGACGCCCTACCGCGTAGTCATCAACGAAGCCATTGAACTGGCGAAAAAATACGGCGGTGCGGATGGGCACAAATTCATCAACGGCGTGCTCGACCGTCTGGCGGGCAGCCTGCGCCCCGAAGAAACCACCGCTGCCCGGCGCGGCGGCAAGGAAAAACGCGCCGCCGACGGCGTATGACGCAAACGCCCCCCGCCGGGAATATGATCGTGATTGTCCCGGCGGTGTCGCGTTCCGCATGATTGCTCCCCCTCTCCCCTCTATATCGCTCGGAGACATCGCCCCCCTGCGGGGTGTACAGACCGAAGACACAGGTAACAGATGTGCCAAGACATGGGTAACACTTTCCCTTTCGGTCATGGAGGGAAAGAGATGCCCTGGAGGGAAAGCACCGTGTCTGAAAAGAGAGCGGAATTTATCTTGCTGGCAAGCAAGGAAGGA
>JAITLI010000147.1 GCA_031277975.1 Azoarcus sp. | reverse complement strand
CCAGCCCGTGGCGCTGGCCCACGGCATAGTCGTTGAAGTCGTGCGCCGGGGTGACTTTCACCACGCCGGTGCCGAATTCCCGATCCACATGGGCGTCGGCGATGACGGGAATTTCGCGTCCGGTGAGCGGCAGCCTCACTGCTTTGCCGATCAGGTGTTTGTAGCGTCCGTCCTCGGGATGCACCATCACGGCGGTGTCGCCAAGCAGGGTTTCGGGACGGGTGGTGGCGACGGTGAGATGGCCGCCGCCGCCGTGGGCGAGCGGATAGCGGATGTGCCACAAAAAGCCGTCTTCTTCCTCGCTTTCCACTTCGAGGTCGGAGACGGCGGTCTTGAGCTTCGGGTCCCAGTTGACCAGACGCTTGCCGCGATAGATCAAGCCTTCTTTGTAGAGGCGGACGAAGGTTTCGGTGACGATGCAGCTCAAGCCCTCGTCCATGGTGAAGCGCTCGCGCTTCCAGTCCGGGCTGCCGCCCAGGCGGCGCATCTGGCGGGTGATCGCGCCGCCGGAGTATTTTTTCCATTCCCAGACTTTTTCCAGGAATTTTTCGCGTCCCAGCGCGTGGCGGGAGAGGCCCCGCGCGTCGAGTTGCCGTTCGACGACGATCTGGGTGGCGATGCCGGCGTGGTCGGTGCCCGGCTGCCACAGGGTGTTGTCGCCGCGCATGCGATGGTAGCGGATGAGCGCGTCCATCAGGGTCTGGTTGAAACCGTGCCCCATGTGCAGGGTGCCGGTGACGTTGGGCGGCGGCAGCAGGATGCAGAAAGCGGCGTCCCGGGGTTTTGCGGCGTCCAGCCCGGCGGCGAAATAGCCGCGGGATTCCCATTCGCTATAAAGGCGGGACTCGATCGCCGCAGGATCGAAACTCTTGGGCAGTTCCATGGTATGTGTTCGGGGGGTGAAGAAAGCCGGTCATTGTAGATCAGGGATCAGGAATCAGTGTCGCGGGCTTTTGATTTATATGGTTTCACCGGCACAGCGATGGCGGGGCCGATTTTGGAATTTCATTTGACAATGCTCCTGCAACTTGATTTACATTGCGCGGCGCGGGGCAGCGCATCCGCGCGCCAGCCCGCCGATGCGCCAGCCGCCCGCAAGCTTGCCGCATGCCCCGCGCACGGGCGTTTTCCGTTGTAATCCGGGCTGGACATTTTCCCTGGACAAACAAAGCGCCTACCCATGAACCCCACGGACTTCCCCCGCCGCATCCTGCTCGCCGTTACCGGTCTGTCCCCGCAGATCGTCACTGAAACCCTATACGCCCTGTCGCGGGAAGATACGCCGTTCATTCCCACGGAAATCCATCTCATCACCACCATCGAGGGCGCCGAACAGGCAAAGCGCTCGCTGCTTTCCGAACAAAAAGGCTGGTTCCACCGCCTGTGCCATGACTACGGCCTGCCTGGAATCCATTTCGACGCCGACGACAGCATCCACATCCTCCGCGCCAACGGTGGCAATCCGCTGGAGGACATCCGCAGCCATGAAGACAATTTGCTGGCCGCGGACTTCATCACCGAAAAAGTCCGCGCGCTTTCCGCCGATGACGCCGCCGCCCTGCACGTCTCCATCGCGGGGGGACGCAAAACCATGGGGTTTTTCCTCGGCTACGCGCTTTCGCTTTTTGGCCGCCCGCAGGATCGCCTGTCGCATGTGCTGGTCAGCACTCCATTCGAGAGCAGTTGGGATTTTTTCTATCCGACCCCCAACGAAAACATCATCACCACCCGGGACGAGAAGCTCTGCGATACCCGCGACGCCCGCGTCATCCTGGCGGATATCCCGTTCGTCAGCCTGCGCCATGGCCTGCCCGCCGACTTGCTCAGCGGCCGCGCACATTACATCGACGTCGTGCAACAGGCGCGCCAGCGCCTCGGGCCGCCTTCCCTAGAAATCCGGTTGCAGGAAAAAACCGTTCGCGCCGGCGGCGGCGCTCCATTCCATTTACCGCCATCGCACCTCGCGCTCCTCTGCCTTTTCGCCCGCCGCGCCCAACGCGGCGGCGAAACGCTCACCGCGCCCGCCAAGGGCGGCGGCGACAAAGCGCTGGCGCAGGCTTACTTGCGGGAACTGGCCCTCATCTCTCCCGGCAGCGATCACGACACCACCCGGCACGCGCTGCGCAACGGCATGGACGGAGATTTCTTTTCCTCGCTCCTTTCCAAACTGCGCCGTCGGATCAGGGAGCACCTGCACGCCGCCGCGCCCCCCTACCTCATCGACGACGGCGGCCGCCGCCCTCACCGCTACCGGCTCGCCATCGCTCCGGCACGGATCGAAATCAAATGATCCTGCATGATATATGTCACAACTCCGTTGTGATATTTTTACGTCTTTTTTAACGCATTTGCTTTTTTGAGTCACACTCCATCCCGTCATTCCACCCTCGACAGACTACCGCTGCCATGACAGCCAGAACATTCGTTGAATCCCGCGCTTTTCCGGGCATGCCGCGTGCTCCCATGGATAAATACTCATGACGCCATTGAACCAATCCTGCCGCGTCGCCTTCGCGGCGCTCCTGCATGATCTGGGCAAGTTCGCCGAACGCGCCGCGCTCGACATCGAGCGGGAACGTCTCGACGCCCATATCACGAACTATGCCAAATGGAATGGCGGGGGAGGCTACCACAGCCACAGGCATGCGGCCTATACAGCGCTTTTCATGGAGAAAGTCGAAGAGGGCGCGCCGGATCTCGTGCGGGGAAACGTCGCGCCTTTCGCCAGCCGGCAAAACGATGAGCGCGGCGCCATCACCGATTCGCTCGTCGTCAACGCCGCCGCCATGCACCACAGGCCGGAAACACTACTGCAATGGATCATCGCCACCGCCGACCGCGTGGCTTCCGGTTTCGAGCGCGAAGAGTTCGAGCATTACAACGCCGCCAAGGACAAGACCGAGACAGGCCGCAATCATTACCAGGCACGGCAATTGACCCTGTTCGAGCAAGTCAGGCTCACGGAAGAACTTGGAAACGCCCCCGCTATCACGCCCGCGAACCTGCACTACCGCTATCCCCTGAAACCGCTCGCGCCGGAAAATCTTTTCCCGGTAAAACGCGCGGGATACGAACCCGAGCAGGACGCGCCCGCCCAGCGGGAATATCGGGCGCTCTGGGAAGCATTCATCGGCGCGTTGCGCGATATTCCGTCCTCGCATCGCAAGCAATGGCCGTTGTGGCTGGATCATTTCGATACGCTCTGGCAGAGCTTCACGCACGCCATTCCCTCTGCCACCGCCTTTGGCGCGAGGCCGGAAGTCTCGCTCTACGATCACGGCAAGGCCACGGCGGCGCTGGCCGTGGCGCTCTGGCGCTGGCACATCGCACAGCCAGGCTTGAACGAAGCGGAGGCCGTCCGCCAACACAGGGAGCGCGCCGATTGGGACGCCCCCAAATTCCTGCTCATCCAGGGCGATTTCTTCGGCATCCAAGAGTTCATCTTCTCCGAAGGCGCGGAAACCAACAAGAACGCCGCCAAACTCTTGCGCGGGCGTTCGTTCCAGGTCTCGCTCTTCACCGAACTGGCCGCGCTCAAGATACTGGAAGCCTGTGCATTGCCCTCTACCTCGCAAATCATCAACACGGCGGGCAAGTTCCTGATCGTCGCCCCCAATACGGCGGAGATACGCGAAAAAATCGCCGCCGTGCGCCGCGAACTGGATCAATGGTTCCTGGAAAATACCTTTGGCCTCGCAGGACTGGGTGTGGTGGGCAAAACGGCCAGTTGCAACGACTTTGCGGAGAAGCGTTTTGAAAATCTGATGAAAACCTTGTTTGGCGTTCTTGAACGCGCCAAGCTGGCGCGCTTCGACCTGACGGGAAACGATGCGCCCAAGGTATTTCAAATAGAGTACCCTCGTGGTATTTGCCAATATAACAACCGGTTACCCGCGGATAAACTGGAGGGAGAAAACAAGGCTTCCTCCCGGCTTTCCCGCGACCAGATCGAAATCGGCAAGGCGCTCGCGCACCAGGGCAGACTGCTGGTTGTCCGCGACGAGGCGGACTTGCGTGCGGGCAGCGCCACCATTCTGGAAACGCCGGTATTTGCTTATCGCATCGGCTTTACCAAGACGGAAGAAATCACAGGCAGATTCGGCGAACTTGCCCAGTCCGGGCAACTGTTGCGCTGCTGGGATTTCGGCCTGCCCGAGAATTTGCAGGATACTCTTTGGCATGGCTATGCCCGCCGTTACATCAATGCCTGTGTGCCTGAATTCAGCGATAACGATATCGAGGAATACAAACGGAATCAAAAATATGCTGGCTGCGAGAATGAATGCCGCTTGAACGCGCCCAAGGAATTCGACCATATCGCATGGGAAAACCGAAAAATCACCAAAACAAAAGATGACAAGGAAGTTTGGATCGGACAAATTGCGCTTGCGACTCTGAAAGGCGATGTCGACAATCTGGGCAGGATTTTCCAGCAGGGCTTATCGCAAATCACCTTCGCCAAGATGGCGGCGCTCTCGCGGCAGATGAACGCCTTTTTCGCCATCTGGCTGCCCGCCTATTGCAAGGGAAAATACCCGAACACCTATACCGTCTTTGCGGGGGGTGATGACTTTTTCTTGATCGGTCCCTGGCACAGCACGCAAGAACTTGCCGCCAAAATGGCCGGAGAATTCAAGCGGTTCGTCGCCGAAAACCCGGAAATCCACTTTTCTGCCGGGTTTGCGATAACCAAACCTGGACACCCGGTGCGCGCGCTCGCGGAACAGGCGGAGAGTGCATTGGAAGCGGCCAAGGGGCACGGAACTGGCGACGAGAAAAACGCGGTTTGTCTGTACAACGAAATCGTCCCCTGGCCACAATGGGATGAGCTTGCCGAACTGGAAATGGAAGTGCAAACGCTGGCCGATGATTACAAACTCTCTACCGGTTACATCTATGGCCTTTTGTCCCTGATCGAGCTTGCCCGCGACAAAAACAAGCGGGAATCCGCCATGTGGCGCAGCCGCTTTGCCTACCGCACCCGGCGCTACGTGGTCGATAAACTCAAGCCGGAAGCGCGCGACGCCGCCCAGACCCGCTTGGCGGACACCTTTGGCGAACGCGGCATTGCCCGGCAGCAAGGACGTTTTCGCATTCCGCTTTTCAACTTTTTTTATAGCAAACGCCAGGAGTC
>JAITLI010000032.1 GCA_031277975.1 Azoarcus sp. | reverse complement strand
ACGGTGCGCGAGTGTAACACCGCTACCCCGCACTCCTGCCCATGGTTCCAGTGCGGAGCCGCCTCCCGACCGTCCCCCTTTCGTCATTGCGAGGCGTGTAGCGCCGTGGCAATCCATGTGGCGGTTCAATCAAGTCAGCGAATCCAGGACATTTACAATCGAGCAAGACAACAGCAACACACGACATCACCTGGGACGATTCACGCGACGAACCAAGATCGTCTCAAGGAGCAAGGAAATGGTGGATTTGACCATCCGCTTGTGGTGTTCGCTCACCAAACCGGAAGTTTTTGCGGCTTGGCAAGAAAAGTTTGCATATATCTATACATAAACACTCTCCCTCCAGAACAGGTTTTTATTTTCCGATGCAGAAGCGGCTGAAAATCGTCCCCAGCAAATCATCCGGCGTGAATTCTCCGGTAATTTCCGCCAGGGCGTTTTGTGCCAGACGCAGGTTTTCGGCGAAGAGTTCCAGCGCCGGAAAGGAGGATTCGAGTTCGGCGCGGGCGGCGTCCAGATAGTGCGCGCTGTTTGCGAGCGCCTGCAAATGGCGGGCGCGGGCAATGAAAATGTCTTCGCTGTCATGCCATCCAGCGATCTCCAGCAAGGCGGCTTCCAGCAGTTCCAGTCCCTGGCCGGTTTTGGCGGAAACGGAAATGGTCGCGGTTTCCATGCCATTCGTGCCGTGCGCTCGCTTTTGCGGCGATTCGGCGGTGAGGTCGATCTTGTTGCGGACGATGATGCGCGGGAGTCTTTCGGGAAGCTGGTCGAGAATGGCGCGATCGCTGGCGCCAAGACCGTGGCGGGCGTCGAGCAGCAGCAGGACGAGATCGGCGTTCCGGATGGCTTTCCAGGCGCGGGCGATGCCGATCTTTTCGACTTCGTCCTCGGTTTCGCGCAAACCCGCGGTGTCGATGATGTGAAGCGGAATGCCGTGGATCTGGATCGAGGAAGCGAGCGCGTCGCGGGTGGTGCCGGGGATGGGCGTGACGATGGCAAGCTCATCGCCGGCCAGCAGGTTCAGCAGCGAGGATTTGCCGACATTGGGTTGGCCGATGAGGACGACGTGCAGGCCGGACTGGAGGAGCTTGCCCTGTTTCGCGCGGGCGCGGATTTCTTCCAGACGCCCGCCGAGGCGCGCGATGCGCTCGAAAGCGTCGGCTTGCCGGAGAAAGTCGATTTCTTCTTCGGGAAAATCGAGCGTGGCTTCGGCCAGCGCGCGCAGGTCGGTGAGTTCTGCGGTCAGCGCGTGAATGGCGCGGGAGAATTCGCCCGAGAGCGAACGCACGGCGCTTTTCGCGGCGGCGGCCGTGGAGGCGTCGATCAGGTCGGCGACAGCCTCGGCCTGGGCAAGGTCGAGTTTGCCGTTGAGAAAGGCGCGGCGGGTGAATTCGCCCGGTTCGGCCAGGCGGGCGCCAAGTTCGAGGCAACGCCCGAGCAGGAGGTTCATGACCACGGGGCCGCCGTGACCGTGCAGTTCCAGTACGTCTTCGCCGGTAAAGGAGGCGGGGGTGGGGAAATGGAGCATCAGGCCGTTGTCGATGGCGCTGCCGTCGGCGGCCATGAAAGCGGCGCGGACGGCGCGGCGCGGCGCGGGCGTCCTGCCGGTAAGGCGGACGGCGAAGGCGGCCAGATCATTGCCCGAAACGCGGACGATACCCACGCCGCCGCGCCCGGGAGGGGTGGCGATGGCGGCGATGGGGGGGGAGGGGGTGGCGGTGTTCGGCATGCTGGCGGCGGACGCCTTGCGACTGGCAAGAGTCCGATTTCGATCGGGAAAAGAAAAAGGTTCAGGAGACCGGCAAGGCGGACAATCCGGCAGGCCAGAGCTGGCACGGAACGATCATGACCGCTCGCGTGGATGGATGGATCAGGATAGGGTAGAAGCCAGACGACAGCACGCCATCGGGGATATGCTTTCGGCAGACGATGGTCGTGACCCACCGGATTTCCTTGTCCGAAAACACTTTGGGGAGTGTGAACCCCATCGTGTAGGCCGCTTCGTCGGTGACTCGCCGCGCGACCTCTTTCAGTTTCGGGTCGGATGGATTCGTTTCCTTGAACGAAAATATCTTGTGCCCGATCGAGCGTAATTCCTGCGGGCGCGAATCGAAGTAAGTGTCCGGGGAATAGACGAAACATCCCGGGCAATCGTCATTGCCCGGTTCGAACAACAGTGTGTTTGCCTGGATCACCGCCGCCCACATGATTTTCCCTTCCTTGAGCAACAATCCCTGCCGCCGGAAAAGTTCCTCCAGCCCGTCATCCTTTACCTGGGACATCCAGGGCGGGCGGGGAATCGACATGGAAGCCACGGAAAACGAATCCGCCCGCTGCTGCCATTGCATCCAGTTTCTTCTCAGCTTGAAGAGCGCGT
Source organism: Azoarcus sp. (assembly GCA_031277975.1). GTDB lineage: Bacteria > Pseudomonadota > Gammaproteobacteria > Burkholderiales > Rhodocyclaceae > WRNU01. The sequence continues at coordinate 31,038 of JAITLI010000032.1, read as the reverse complement.
CTTCCACTTCGGGCAGGGCGCGCACAGGGCGCACATAGTGCGCGGTATCCTCATCCGGATCGATTTCGACGAATCGTTTTCCACGCTCCAGTTGGTCAACGGTCGATGAAGTGTCCGCCGGGATGGCGCGCTTGATTTGTTCGAGTATTTCCGCGGGCAGGGTTTCCAAATCCGGCTTTTGTATCCGTTCAGTATGCAGCAGCCGCCCGGTTGACGAACAAGCATAGAAACGGTCGATCTGGGCAAGCGGTATCGAGGTTGTATATGAAACAGACGATTTCTTGCGGAGCTTCAGCCAACGCCCCTCGTTTAGCAAACGATCGTCGATTTCCTCGACTTCTTTCCATTCCTCATCGGAAAAAACGAAAATACGGCAACCCTTCTGGAAAAATTCCAGGAGTTTGTCCTGAACAGGCGTCAAGGGTTTTCCCGCCGTATGGAAAAGTTGCGACACCGTGTGATAAAGCCCCGATATTGCATCTCCTCCCTCGGCTCCGTTTGTAAATTGCTTAGCCGTCTTGTTATAGGGAAAGGCAACGTTCCTGTCATCGAATGCAACGCCGAGCATTCCGCCACCTCTTACCCATTGCCCGCCAAAATTCCGGATGATGCATTCGCCGAGAAATGAGCCGATGGGGCCAATGGGCCATTGATCTTCAGGCATCGACCGCATCTGTTCGATGAACCGATCCAGCCAGCGTATGCTTTCCTCGTCATAATTCAGTTCGGTCTGAAAATGTTTCCGGGTCGAGTCGCGCACTTGCTCAGCAAGCTTTCGTATTTGGTCGACCTCTTCCATCGACAATGGCCGAGGCTTCAGTCCATCGAGAGCATCATTGTTCGGCACGGCGCACTCCTTGTCGTCTATATGGCTTTTCATCACCACGGCGTTACAGCGGGCTGGGCGATTCCGGGGATGATGATACATCAGGATGGCTCGCGTCATGAGCGGCTTCCCGGGCAATGGGCGCGGATAAGCGGGCCTTTTGCAAAACTTCCGCGGGATCGGATCCCGCACCGATCCGATCGGCGGAGAAAGAAGATGCGGGCGGCCATTCCTGGCACGATATGGGGACTGAATCCGATGAATCATAACGCCCGTTCATGAATACTATCCGCCGCGAATCCTCGATGTAACGTTGGCATCTCGCCCATGGCGGGCGGCCTGGACGAATCATGCGCGGGATCACACCGCGAGGACGCGCCGATGCCGTATCATTACGCGCCTTCCATTCGGGCCTCTTGCCTCTCGCGGAACACTTCGATGAAAAACACGCCCCCTCCTGTTTTCATCTTCGTCGGCCATTCGAACGCCGGTAAAACCACCCTCGTCGAACGGCTCATCCCGGAGTTCATCCGGCGCGGCCGCCGGGTCGCGACCATCAAGCACGCGCATCACGCCGTGCGGCTCGACACCGAAGGCAAGGACAGTTGGCGCTACAAGCAGGCGGGCGCGGCGCTCAGCATGCTGGTGACGGCGGACGCCCTGCAACTGGTGGCGGACACTGGCGGCGAGCGCGAACCGGCGCAATTGGCCGGACGCTTCCTGGGCGAAGCCGATCTTGTGCTGGCCGAGGGCTTTTCGCACGCCCCCGGCCCCAAGATCGAAGTCCTGCGGCGCGAAACCGGCAAGCCGCCGCGCTGCGGCATCGAAGACGGCCTGATCGCCATCGTCACCGATTGCGCCGGACTGTTCCCGGCGCTGCCGCACTTCGCGCTCGACGACATCGGGGCGTTGGCCGATTTTCTCTTGCGTTGGCATGATTGACGATTGCACGGCGCTGATCCTCGCGGGCGGCGTCTCCCGCCGGATGGGGCGCGACAAGGCCGTCTTGCAGCTCGGCGGGCAAAGCCTGCTGCAACGCGCGACCGGGCTGGCGCGCGCGCTTTTCCCCGCGATCCTGCTCAGCGTCCAGCAGCCTCGCGGCGACATCGACCCCGCCATCCCGCAAGTTTGCGACGACGTCGCGGCGGCGGGGCCGCTTGCCGGTCTTTGCGCCGGGCTGCGGCGCGCCGCGACACCATGGGTTTTCGCCATGGCGGTGGATATGCCCTACTTGCGGCCTGAAATCATCCTGCGGCTGGCGGCGCTGCGCGCCAATCACCAGGCCGTCGTTCCCGTCGCCGCCGGGCATCTCCAATGCCTGGCGGCGTTTTATGCCGCGACGGCCCTGCCGGCCCTCCAGAGCGTCCTCGAAAGCGCGGGGGCGCGCAGTATGCGGACAGCGCTCACCGTGCTCGATGTCCGCTGCGTTGACGAATACAGCCTGTATGCTGCCGGCGCGCATCCACAGAGTTTTGCCGATCTCGACACGCCGGAAGACTTTGCCGGGGCGCGGCGATATTTCGGGGCGCTTCCCCGGTAAAGGCGGCAGACCCATGCACGAAAAAGCAGCGATTCCTCCATCTCCCGGTGAATTTTCAGTCCGGGAAGCACAAGCCTGCATCCTCGCCAGGAGCGCCCCCCTCGGCGTGGAAAGCATCGCGCTCGAACGCGCGCTTGGCCGGGTGCTGGCCGTGGACGTCCGCGCCAACCGCGATTTGCCGCCCCGCGATATTTCCGCGATGGACGGTTACGCCGTGCGCGCCGCCGACATCGCCGCTGCTCCGGCGGCGTTGAAAATCGTCGACGACATCAAGGCGGGAGACCTTCCCCGCGCCGTCCTCCAGTCCGGCCAATGCGCCCGGATCATGACCGGTGCGCCGCTGCCCGCCGGCGCGGATACCGTCGTGCGCGTGGAAGACACCCGCTCCGCTCCGGATGGCGCGGTCGAAATCCTCGTCCCCGTCCAGATGGCGGCCGACATTCGCCGCCGCGCCGAAAACATGCGCCAGGGCGAGGTCGTACTGGCGGCCGGCGCCGAAATCACTCCCGGCGCGCTGGGCGTGCTGGCGGCGGTCAAACAGGCCATGGTGACGGTCTACCGGCCGCCGCGCGTCGCCATCCTCTCCAGCGGCAATGAGTTGGAAGCCCTGCGCGAACCTTTCGATCCCGGCAAGATTCCGGACAGCAATACCTATGCGCTGATGGCGCAGGTACAAGCCCAGGGCGTGGAACCCTGTCTTCTTGGCATTGCCCGCGACGATCCCGCCGAACTGGCGGGCTTTCTCGAACGGGGGCTTGGTTACGATGTGCTGCTCGTTTCGGGCGGCGCTTCGATCGGCGTGCATGATTACGTGCGCCCCACGCTCGCGGCGCTGGGCGTCACCCCGCACTTCTGGCGCGTGGAAATGCGTCCGGGCCATCCGGTGGCCTTTGGCGTTTCGGATCATGGCCTCGTTTTCTGCCTGCCCGGCAATCCCGTCTCCAGCATGGTGTGCTTCGAGCAATTCGTCCTGCCGGCCCTGCGCGCTCTGGGCGGCCACCGGCGTCTGTTCCGGCGCACGCTGCCCGCCCGGCTGACTCATGCCATCAAATCCAGACCGGGGCGCGTCGAGTTTGTGCGGGTGACACTTGCCCGTGACGCCTCCGGCCTGTATGAAGCCCGTTCCGCCGGTTCGCAGAGCAGCGCCGACATCCTGGCCATGGCGCGCGCCGACGGACTGCTCATCGTGCCGGGCGCCAGCAAGGGACTCGCCGCGGGCGACATCGCACGGGTGCAACTGCTGGAAGCCGGCGCCTACCAAGAGCACGCGGAACTGGAAGACGAACCATGAACAGGGCGCGCATCGGCATCGTCACCGTCTCCGACCGGGCCAGCCGCGGCGAATACGAAGACCGGGGCGGCCCCGCCATCCACGACTGGCTGACCCATGCGCTGGCAAGTCCCTGGGAGGCCGTTCCCCGGCTCATCGCCGACGAAAGGGCGCTCATCGCGGCCACGTTGCGGGCGTTGAGCGACGACGAAGCCTGCTGCCTCATCGTCACTACCGGCGGCACCGGCCCCGCGCCGCGCGACGTGACGCCGGAAGCCACCGCCGCCGTGTGCGCGAAAATCCTGCCGGGGTTCGGCGAACGGATGCGCGCCGCCTCGCTCGCCTCGACGCCAACGGCGATCCTGTCCCGCCAGATGGCCGGGATACGCGGCAAGAGCCTCATCATCAATCTGCCCGGCAAACCGGCGGCCATCGGCGAATGCCTGCACGCGGTATTTCCCGCCGTGCCGTACTGCATCGAGCTGCTCGGCGGCGTCCGCCTCGAAACCCATACGGACTTTTGCGCCGCGTTCCGCCCCGGCGAGGCGGCGGACAGAACGGCTATGCGCTGAGGCCGGGCAGGATGGCAGGCGCGGGAGAGCGCACGGGGGAGCAAAAGGATTGCCGCGGTTGAATTCCACGGGGGAAATCGTGATTTTGTTACGACAGCGCAATGGCCGCCATATGCGTACTTTATGCATGTCGTGAATTTTTCGTTTTCGTACAATCAGGACAATTCATAGAATCCATTAAAGTATTGATAGCCTTATTGTGTAGCTTCATAGTGTCGATGTGAGGACATCCTTGATAAATCCTCTGCTCATGGCATCAGTATTTTTGAATTGAATTTTGCGTCTGGAGGAGAAATGAGCGATAAGAACGTTGTGGATGACCGCAAGTTGATCATGCTGGTCGATGACAGCCTAGCCAATTTGATGGTCGGTAAAACCGCATTGTCAAACTCCTATAGAGTGTTGACCGTGGCATCCGCACGCAAGATGTTCGAAATGTTGAGTAGCTACGTCCCGGAATTGATTCTCCTGGATGTCGATATGCCGGAGATGAACGGTTACGAGGCTATCAAAATATTGAAAGGAAGCCCGGATACTTCAGATATTCCTGTTATTTTCCTGACCGCCATGAACGATGATAAAAGCGAACTCATGGGATTGAGTCTTGGAGCCGTGGATTATATCGCCAAACCTTTTTCCGCCGCGCTTCTGAAGAAGCGGGTGGAGTTGCATCTGTTGATGGAATCACAAAGAAAAACGCTACAGGATTACAACGACAATCTCCAGAAAATGGTGGCGGAAAAAACACAGACTGTCCTGAAGTTGCAGAATAAAGTATTGCGCGCAATGGCGGAACTGGTGGAAGGACGCGATACCGACACGGGCAATCATATCGGACGCACTCAACAATGTTTGCGGGTATTGTTGACTGCTTTGATGGAAGAGGACTTGTACAGGGATCAAACGGCGGGTTGGGATCTGGAATTGCTGCTCCAGTCTTCCCAGTTGCATGATGTCGGCAAAATTGCCATCCTGGACAGTATTCTCAAAAAGCCCGGCAAGTTGACTGATGAAGAATTCCGGGAAATGAAAAATCATGTTGCTTTTGGCGTCAGTTTCATCGAGAGGCTTGAAGAAGACGAGGAGGACAGTCTTTTCTTGCAGCATGCCAAGACTTTTGCCAGGTATCATCACGAGAAATGGGATGGCACTGGCTACCCTGGCGGGATTGCCGGTATGGAAATCCCGCTCCTCGGGCGCTTGATGGCAATTGTCGATGTTTACGAAGCCTTGACCTCCGTGCGCCCATATAAAAATGCATTCGATCATTGGACATCAGTCGATATTATCCGGCAAGGCAAGGGAAAGCACTTCGATCCAATGCTGGTCGAGTTGTTTGAAAAATGCTCGGAAGATTTACGCCTGGTAACAGTGGCGGGGGCGGCAAAATGATGGGAAGCGCGCCTTTCAGGACAATTTTTGTGACGGAGGAAATAGTGGCAAAAATAAATGCTTTATTTATCGGCAATGAACAGGGACAGGGGAGGGAACACTCATGACAATGCCCTTGCCCCCGAAAAGATACTTTTTTGTTGTCAATCCGGTATGTTTCCACAGCCGCCGGGAAATGGATAGTGTTATTGAGGGGATACACCGTTTTTTCAGGGAACAAGATGCGGAAGCACAGGCAAGTCCGGAGTACGCGGTTCATATTTCACGGTTTCCCCGTGATGCCATCGGTGCGATACGCCGGTTCGCGGGCGCGGCTTCGCCTGGCGTGCCGTTGCGGGTGTTTGCCGTGGGCGGCGACGGCATTTTGTTCGATTGCCTGAACGGTGTCGTGGGGTTGCCGAACGCGGAGTTGGGTACGATGCCTTACGGTACGGAAGACAGTTTTTACCGCGTTTTCGGGCAAAAAGACAAGAAGCTCTTTCATTCCTTGAACGCGCAGATCAATGCACCTTCCATACCGATGGATGCACTGTATTGCGGCAGTAATTATGCGCTGAGTTATTGTTTGGTCGGGTTGGAGTCGCTGACCAATATCAGTTCCATGGTGTTGAAAAGTCACCACGGCTTTTTATGGCGTCATATGCCCGATTTTCTTGTGCGCTGGCTGTCCGCTTCGATTATCGCCAGACGCGCGCTCGCCAAGCAGAATTACCGGATATGGGTCGATGGCGAGGATTGGGGCGGTTCGCGCGCCATTATCAACATCGCCAACACGCCGATGTATTCGGGAGATAAAACCATCATTCCCGAAGCTTCGTCGTCCGACGGATGGCTGGATGTGCTGTGCAGTGGAGATACGAGTGTCCTGAATACATTCAAAATGGTATCGTATTATGTGCACGGCAAGCATGCCGAGCATCCGGATCTGTTTTCATACCAACGGGCGAAAAAGGTTTTTGTGATTTCAGATAGTCCCTTGATGCTTGATCTGGACGGGGAAGTTTTCTACGATAAATACATTACGGTAGAAGTGAAACCTGGTGTAGTGCGCATCGTCACGCCAACCGGCGCGACGAACGAAGTTACTTCGGGAGTGCGGCCATGAATTTCAAAAGCAACTTGGGGAAAGGTTATTTCCGCTGGTCTGCCATCCTGGGGCTGATTTGCGTACTTGCCGTCATATTTTCGAATCTGAAATATACCGTCGAATCCGGCTCTGGTTTCGAGTTGATGGTATTGTTTTGTGTTTCTTTACCAATGTTGCTGTTTATCGTTCCAGCGATGAGAAGGGTAGATCGCTTGCTTAAGGGGAAAAGCGACAGGAATTGTTATTTGACAGGCAATCTTTTCATTTTTATCGGTATAATGATTTTTGTCAGTATCCAATTGCCACAATATATCAATGCCGGGGTTTGGGAGAATGTGGCCTTTCTGTTGTCTATCTGCTTGCTGCTTGTCGCCGTAATAGCACTTCTGATATGCGTTGTTACGAATATTGAATTGATGTCGTATTTGATCCCGCTTCTCGTTTTCCTGGCGTTGACTGCCGACAGTATGTATGTGGCGGGATTGTCCTATTACTTCGATGCGTGCATTTGCCTGATCGGCATTGGCGCTGTCTACGGAAAATATAGGTCTTTATTGTTTTTGGCCATCACCGAAGCTGCCGTTGTTTTTCTTTTGCTGCTGGCGGAGGTACCCTTGCTGGGCAGGGAAGTGAGCTTCGACGGGATATTTGTGAAGTGGGGGTTCAGCGTTTTTGCCGCGTTCCTCTTTTTGGTATTGGCGCGCTTGACTTCCGGCAAGAATTTACGCTCCTTCCGGGCGGAGAAGGTTTTCGTTTCTTTCATGGCGACTACGCCCAATATCGTCGCCATGGTAGATCGAATGAATCGCGTTACTTACCTCAGCGAGCCAATGGCAAAACTGGCGCATATCGAAAGTGCGGAATTGGCCATCGGGCGTCCGCTGGTCGATCTTTTTCTTCGGATGAACATGAAACTGATGATCAGCGACATTTTCGAATGCGATGGATATTACGAAAATACGATCGAAGTGGAGGAGGACGGTGAATCGTGGCATTTCAGGATCATATCCGATTTGCTCGAGGATGAAGAAGGCGGCGCGGCGGGCAGGTTCGTGGATATCAGCGATGTCACGCAATTGGTGGAAGCCCGTCTGGAAGCGGAGCGCGCCAACCGTTCCAAGAGTGCATTCCTGGCGAAGATGTCGCATGAAATACGCACGCCGATGAACGCCGTTATCGGTATGAGCGAACTGATCCTGCGCGATGACGCTCCGCAGACCACCAAGTCCTATGCGGCGGATATCAAACAGGCGGGCTCGAATTTGCTTGCCCTGATCGACGATATTCTTGATTTTTCCAAAATAGAATCCGGGAAATTGGAAAACGTGAATGTAGAATACGATCTTGGTTCTTTGCTTAACGATGTTATTACAATCATCCGGATGCGTTTACTGGAAAAGCCAGTGCGCTTTTCTGTCTATGTCGATAGCTGCTTGCCGGGGATGATCATCGGCGATGAGATGCGAGTTCGCCAAATATTGTTGAACTTGTTGAGCAATGCTGCCAAGTATACGAGGAAGGGCCATATTTTCCTTTCCATTGATGGCAAGAGAACCGGGCCGGATGTCGCGGATATTTGTTGCGAGGTGCGTGATACCGGAATAGGTATCAAAGAAGAAGACATGGACAAATTGTTTGGCGATTTTGTCCAGATCGATTCTGTCAAAAACAAGGGTATTGAAGGTACCGGCTTGGGGCTTGCCATCAGCCGCAGCCTCAGCCGGATGATGGGAGGGGATATTACTGTCAAGAGCGTTTATGGTGAAGGCACGACCTTTACCGCGACGTTCTCGCAAGGTATCCGGGAATATCGCCGTTTTGCGGAGGTGCTGGAGCCGGAAAAGAAAAGCGTCCTAGTGTATGAGCCGCAGCGGGGGTATGTCGATTACATCGTTTCGGCTGTTCGCAACCTTGGCGTATTTTGCGAAAGCGTGCATACCCATGAGGATTTCGTCAATGAATTGCTTGCCCATGATTACGCTTTTGTGTTTTCGCCGCGTCACTTGATGGCGGAAGTCATTGCCGAAGGAGGCCGGCTCGCTCCCGGCGCCGTGCCGGTGCTCCTCGATACCGAACCGGACGAGCAGATGCCGGGAAGCAATGTACGCACATTGATCATGCCGACTTACGCTCCCGCAATCGCCAATATCCTGAATGGCCTGCTGGATGCGAAACATTATGCGCGTGTCGCTGAAAACGGCGTCCGCTTCATTTTACCTGGCGCGCGTGTTCTGGTTGTGGATGATCTTGCCACGAATCTGCGCGTGGCCCAAGGTCTCATGGCCATCTACGAATTGCAGATCGATTGTGCCGCGAGCGGACACGAGGCCATTGAATTGGCGCGTCGCCAGTGCTACGACATCATTTTCATGGACCATATGATGCCGGGAATGGATGGTCTGGAAGCCGTTCACATCATTCGAAATCTGGAAGGTGAATATTTCAAGAAAGTGCCCATTATCGTGCTCACCGCCAATGCCGTTTCCGGGATGCGGGAAATGTTCCTCGAAAACGGTTTCGACGATTTTCTTTCGAAACCGATAGAAGTTGCCAAACTCGACGCCATCCTGAGCCGCTGGATACCGAAAGAAAAGCGTCAGGATGCGCCACAAGTGGTGAAAAAGGAGATAAAAACCGAGGCGATCATGTGTTTCTCGGGGATCGAGGGCCTGGATATCGCCACGGGGGTATCCAGTGTGGGTGGTTCCGAAGAACGTTACCTGAGTCTTCTCGATGTTTTCCGGCAGGATGTGGAGCAACGGCTCCCCTTGCTGGAAGTGCCGGTCTTGCCCGAGGAACTGAAGGCTTTTACCACCAGTGTCCATGCCTTGAAGAATGCGATAGCCAATGTTGGCGCGAAGGCTTTGTCGAAGTCGGCGGCTTTGCTGGAATCCGCCGGACACCGTGGCGACAGCGCCTTCATTCGCCAGAACCTGGAGAAGTTCCGCTCCGGGCTGGCCAACCTGAGCGCACGGATAGGCAAGGCGCTCGTGGAAGCGCAAGCCGGCAATGCGTCAAGGAATGAAAACGCCGCCGCCGACTCGGAACTGGAGCGTCAAACCCTGGCCCGGTTGAGGGCGGCGTTGGAAGCGGGAGATCTGGACGGCATGGATGCCGCGCTGTCGGCCTTGCAATCGCAGCCGCTCGGCAATGAAAAACACGATGCCGTCTCGAAGCTCGTCGGACTGGTGCTTGTTTCGGAATTCGACGAAGCTTTGCGCCTGCTCGATACGATGTGAGCGGCGCGACCAAAAAACCCGGCAGGCGCTCCCATCCATGGCGGTTTCGACGCGCGAGGCGATGTCAGTCTTGTCCGGCCTTGCCGTAATCGCTTTGCGGGCGAATCCGTATCAGGCCACTACCCCGCATCCCGTTCGCCGGGCTGATGGTATTTCAGCCGATGCGCTGGATGTCGACGACGACGGATGCCCGATACTGCTTCCACCTCACGAGAATGACATAGGAGCGCGGCGAGGCGACGCTGCTCAGCCAGTCGCGCTCGGTGGTTTGCGTGACCGGTACGGAAATTTGCATGCTCTCGCCAAAATGCTTGCGGGCGTTGCCGGAAATTGTGTTGGCGATTTCGCCGACCGCATCCAGCAGGCGTTCATCGCCCCGGTCCGGTTCCTGCATCGCGAGCAGGAGATGCGCGACCATGACGCGCGGCGCCGAAAAATACACGCGCCCGGAAAACTCCCCGGAAAGGGTGATGAAACTGGTCAGATCGAACGTCGTGGGCGAAATGCCGCCTTCCACTAGATAAGCGGAGCGGATCTCTACCTTTTCTTGGGTGATCTGGAAGAAAAAAGAGCTGACGGCTTCCACGAAGCTCTGGATGTCGTGTTCATTGATGAGAGTGGTGGTGCTCATGAGTGTGTAAGCTCCAGCAAGGCTGCGACCAGTTCTTCGTCGGTGAATGGCTTGTAAAGAAAACCGCGTGCCCCTTTTTTCAGGGCTTTCAAGGCCGTGGCCTTGTCGCTCAGCGCGGAAATGACGAGGATATTGCATTCGGGATGAAGGCTGATCATTTTCTCCGTGCAATCGACCCCATCCATTCCCGGCATGGTGATGTCCATGGTCACGATGTCCGGGGGATTCTGCAAAAAGAGCGTGATGGCTTCTATGCCGTTGCGGGCCATGCCAATCACGTCGATGGAAACCAAGCGTGAATTACCCAGTACGCGCGCAATGCGGCTTCTGATAATCGCGGAATCGTCAACGATCAGGAGTTTCATTTCGGTATTTATCCTGCCGTGCTGAATTGGATGTGGAACTCAGTGAACATGTTCGGGCGGCTCCTGACCAGCATGCGGCCATTGAAGCTCTTTACCTTTTCCAGGACGATGTCCAAGCCAACGCCATGCCCCGCGTCCCGGTCCGCCTTCGCCGCGGAAGACACGCCCGGCTGGAAAATGAGCTGGGCGATTTCTTCGTCGCTCATGGCCGACGCTTCCGCCCTGCTCAGGCGGCCGCTTTCCACCAAGCTCGCGCGCAAGTGTTCGGGCACGATGCCGCGGCCATCGTCCCGCACGGTGAAGTCGTAGCGATTGTTGCCCAGATATTCGCACAAGAGGCACAAGGCTCCCATTTTGGGTTTTTGGCGGTTGCTGCGTTCTTCCGGTGTTTCGATCCCGTGCGACAGGGCATTGCGGACGAGCTGGATGGAGATGCTTTGCAGCTCCTGCACGATATGCTTGGGCAGGGAGGAGAGTTTTTCGAGTTGACATGATACCTCGACATCCTTGCCGTGATCCGTGGCGATGCGGTGCGCCAGATCCGCGATCTGCTGGACGAACGGGGGCGTTTGCGTCTGCGTCCGCGCCCTGGTTTCGCCCGCGTCACCCGCGTCCGGCGCCTGTGCACCCAAGGCTTCGCCGAGGCGCGAGACGACGCTGGAGAGCGAGGAATAGCGCTCGTAGAAGCCTTCCAGCAGCACGGCGATGCGCAACATCTGCTCGCCGCTCAATCCATCCCGGTCGCTGTTTTCGCGCATGGCGACCATTTCCTGCTCGCTGGCGTGGGCGTACTCTTCCAGGGCGTCGATGCCGAGCACCGCCGCTTCGCCCTTGATACCGTGTACGAGGCGCATGACGTAATTCAGGGTGTGCAGGCGCTCGCGGTCGTTTTCCTGGGTCTCGCTCAGTTTCTTGTTGATTTGCGCCAGCGATTCTCCGGTGTTGTCGATGAATTGCCGGAGCGAGTCGAAATCGCTGCCCGCCAGCCGCAGCAGTGCCTCGATTTCGATCTTCGCCCTGCTCTTCGCCTGTTCGAGTTGCTGCGCCAGCAAGACTTTTTCGGTCGTGTCCTGCACTGTCACCAGGATATGCGAAATCGCGCCGTCGATGATGACCCGGTTGAAGAACAGCGACAGGTAGCGGTTCTGGATGCTGCCGAATTTGTCGACCATGGTGACCGGCACGTCGGTCAGCGGGTTGAGGCTGGCGACCAGAGATTCCTTCACGCGTTCGCCCAGGAGCAACTCAATGTAATCCACCGCGGAATCGTAGACTTCCTGCGAAACCATTCCTTGCAAGATGGGCAGGAAATCCATGCCGGGTTCGATGTCCCGGTGCAGCATGATGGGCAGGGAGCTCGAAAATTGCGTGCCCAGTTTCTTGTCCTTGCTCAGCAGGAACAGTCCTTCGTGGACGGTCGACAGGATTTCGTGGGTTTCGTGACGGGCCTGCGCGAGGTCCCTGTCGCTGGCCATCAGATTCCGGATGGAAACGACGACGGTATAGCTGAAGTTGAAGAACGCCACGATGATGCCGATGGTCAAGACGATCCGCAGGGTACTGGCGCGCTGGTTGGCGACGATTTCCAGATCGGTGGTCAAGTCGTTCATGAGACGCAGGACTTCCAGATTGTTGGCCTGGGCATAGGCGACCGCGGCTTCAAGGGCCTGAACGTCTGTAACGCTGGTCTTGCCCAGCAGCGGCTGCAACAATTCCAGATATGGCATCCAGATCTTATAGGCGTCCGCCACGATTTGCCGGGATTTGTCCGTTTCGACTTGGACCAGGAAGGCCGGCTTGCCGTCGCCGCCGGTGACGTTGTCACCGTCGCGGAATCCCTTGAGCGTGGTATTGAAGAGATTCACCGTGAGGTCGAGTTCCTTCAGGTTTTTCTCGACGCCCGCGTCATCGCCTGCTTCCACGCTGCGCTGCGTCAGCAGCAGCACCTTGGTCATGCGCTGCGAAAGCATCCGCTGCCGTCCCGAAAGGTTGATCGAAATGGCGGATTCGTCAGCCTTGTAAGTATTGTAGAAATTAATAGCAATCACGACCGTATCGGCGACCATAAACAAAATCACGGCGAAAATGATTTTGCGGTACCGTGCAAAGATGCTCTGCGTGCGATTTGTGTCCATCAGATGACCTCGTATAAGAGAATGGCCCCTAATTGCATAGACAGCGGCATTACTCTATCTTCTCTAAAGCGTGTGGACACGAGAATAATTGCCATCTTGCGGAAAGTCCCTATTTGGGCATGGTGCTTCATTCATTTGTTGTATATGCGCCTCGCGGCGAGGAACGGAAACTCGCTCAAGCAGCAAGTAACGATGATCGGGGAGATGCCGGAGCGGGAATTATTGTAGGGCGGATATACTTTTTACGACCGGGAAAAATACTCAGGAGACTTTTTTTGTATCGCCGCACACCGGACAGGGCGGATTCTATCGAACGGGATGGTGCGAAAAGTCCGGGCCGGGGCGCTGATCGGGGATCAGGGAGCGGAAAAAACGATCGGGCGCGAAAGCGCCCGATTGAATTTGTTCTTGATCTCGCGTCCGTGTATCAGGCTGCAAGCGCCGGGCGGCGCAGATGCCAGTCGGTGGCCTGCTGGAAGCGGTGCGCGGCGGTGAGCAGGCGTGTTTCGGAAAAATAGTCGCCGATCAGTTGCAGCCCGACCGGCAGTCCGCTGGCGTCGAAGCCGCAGGGATGGGAGATGCCCGGCAGGCCGGCGAGGTTGACCGGCGTGGTGTAGATGTCGGCGAGATACATCTGCACGGGATCGTTGCGCATCGCGCCCAACGGCCAGGCTGTTACCGGAGAGGCAGGACTGGCGATCAGGTCGCATTCGCCAAGGGCGCGGCGGAAGTCCCCGGCAATCAGGCGGCGCAGTTTTTGCGCTTGCAGGTAATAAGCGTCGTAATAACCGTGCGACAGGACGTAAGTGCCGATCAGGATGCGGCGCTGGACTTCCGCGCCGAAACCTTCGCCGCGGCTTTTGCAGTACATGTCGGCGAGGTCGGCGAATTCGGCGGCGCGATGGCCGTAGCGCACGCCGTCGAAGCGGGAAAGGTTGCTCGACGCCTCGGCCATGGCAATGACGTAGTAGGCGGGAATCGCCAGCCTGGCGTTGGGGAGATCCACTTCGCGGGTCATCGCGCCCAGAGTGCGGTATTGCACCAGTGCCGCGTCGACGGCGGCGCGGATATCGCCGCTCATGCCGTCGCCGAAGAATTCGCGCGGCAAGCCGATGACAAGTCCGGCGAGCGGCCTGGCGGCGTCGGCGGGCGGCACGGCAAGCGCGGCGGCGTAATCTTCGGGCGGACGGTCGAGACTGGTCGAGTCGCGCGCATCGAACCCGGTCATGCCCGCGAGCAGCAGCGCGCAGTCTTCGGCGGAGGCGCCGAAAGCGCCGCCCTGGTCGAGCGAGGAGGCGTAGGCGATGAGGCCGTAGCGGCTCACGAGTCCGTAGGTCGGCTTGATGCCGGTGACGCCGCAGAAGGAGGCGGGCTGGCGCACGGAGCCGCCGGTGTCGGTACCGGTGGCGATCGGCGCGAGCCGCGCCGCGACCGCCGCCGCCGAACCGCCCGAGGAGCCGCCGGGCACATGGCCGGTTTTCCACGGGTTTCGGGCCGGGCCGAAATACGATGTCTCGCTCGACGACCCCATGGCGAATTCGTCCATATTGGTCTTGCCCAGGCTCACCGCTCCGGCTCTTTTCAGCAGGGCGACGACATGCGCATCGTAGGGGGCGGCGAAATTGGCCAGCATTTTCGAGGCGCAGGTGGTGAGCATACCCTCGGTGCAGAACACATCCTTGTGGGCGAGCGGGATGCCGGTGAGCGGCCCGGCCTCGTTCCTGGCGATGCGCGTGTCGGCGGCGCGCGCTTCGGCGAGCGTCCGTTCGTGTTCGACGGTGATGAAGGCGTTGAGCGCGGGATCAAGCGCTTCGATGCGGTCGAGGAAAAGCGTGGCGAGTTCGACGCTGGAAATGGCTTTTGTGTCCAGTGCGTGACGCAGGACGGCAATGGGCGCGTCGAAAAGTGGCGCATTGTTCATGGAGCGGCGGAGAAAACGGGTGAATTGGGGCAAAAAACAGCGGCTATCCGGCTATTCTATGACCTTGGGTACAAGGTAGAGTCCGGCCTCGGCGTGCGGGGCGATGGCCTGGAATGCGGCGCGGCGGTCGGTTTCGGTCACGGCGTCTTCGCGCAGGCGGGCGGCCAGTTCTTGCGGGTGGCTCATGGGTTCAATGCCATTCGTGTCGATGGCCCGCATTTGCGCGACGAGGGCGAGAATGTCATCGAGTTGCGCGCGCGTGGCGTCGATGGCATCGTCCGAAACCGCCAGGCGGGCTAGGCGGGCCAAGCGGCCAACCTGTTCATTGGAGAGCGACATGTAAAAACCTGCTGAATTCGCAAAGGATTGTAGGGTATCATAACCTACTCTTGGTTCCCCCCTCCTCCCCGGGCGTGTGTTTCGCATTTTGCCGGCGCCGCTCACTGGTTTCGGAATTTCTTATGTTCGGTTTCTTGCGGTCTTATTTTTCCAGCGATCTGGCGATCGATCTGGGTACGGCCAATACGTTGGTCTATGTGCGCGGCAAGGGCATCGTCCTCGACGAACCCTCGGTAGTGGCGATCCGCACCGAAGGCGGCCCCAATTCCAAATACAGAATCCAGGCGGTGGGGCACGAAGCCAAGCAAATGCTCGGCAAGACGCCAAAGAACATCGAGGCGATCCGGCCCATGAAAGACGGCGTGATCGCCGACTTCGAAGTCACTGAACAGATGATAAAGAGATTCATCAAGCGGGTGCGCGATTCCCGCCTGCTCTCGCCCACCCGGATCATCATCTGTGTGCCTTGCGGTTCGACCCAGGTCGAGCGCCGCGCCATCCGGGACGCCGCGCTGGCGGCGGGCGCGACCCAGGTCAAATTGATCGAGGAGCCGATGGCCGCGGCCATCGGCGCGGGGCTGCCGGTATTGGACGCGCTTGGCTCGATGGTGGTCGACATCGGCGGCGGCACCACCGAGGTCGGGGTGATTTCGCTGGGCGGCATGGTCTATCGGGGCAGCGTCCGGGTCGGAGGCGACAAGTTCGACGAATCCATCGTCAATTACATTCGCCGCAACTACGGCATGCTGATCGGCGATACCACCGCCGAAAACATCAAGAAAGAGATCGGTTCCGCGTTTCCCGGTTCGGAAGTGCGCGAACTGGAAGTCAAGGGCCGCAATCTCGCCGAGGGCATCCCGCGCAGTTTCACGATTTCGTCCAACGAAATTCTCGAAGCGCTCACCGAGCCGATCAACCAGATCGTTTCCTCGGTCAAGATCGCCCTGGAGGAAACGCCGCCCGAATTGGGCGCGGACATCGCCGACCGCGGCCTGGTACTGACCGGCGGCGGCGCGTTGCTGCGCGATCTCGACCGTTTGCTGATGGAGGAAACCGGCCTGCCCGTGATCGTCGCCGATGAACCGCTGACCTGCGTGGCGCGCGGTTGCGGCATGGCGCTCGACAAGCTGGACACGCTGGGCCCCATTTTCACCTCGGATTGAGTTCTCATCGACAAACGCTAGCATTCATGGCGCGTCTCGCGCGCGCCATTGCCCGGGGACCGCTGGATGCCTTCCGCCGATTTTCAAACGCTCCCGGTTTTCAAGCGTGGCACCAAAGTGCGCTCGCGCCTGTTGCTGTTCGTCACGATCTGCTTGGCGATGCTGGTGGCCGACATGCATTTCCGTTATCTCGAAACCCTGCGCCAAGTCTTGTCGGTGGTGACCTATCCCTTGCAACGGATCTCTTCCGAGCCGGTCATGGCAGCGCGCGACGCTTCGGTGTATTTCGCCACGCTGGCGAAAGTGCAGATCGAGAACGCCGATCTGCGCCGCCGGCAACTCGATGTCGCCGAGCAGCGCTTGCGCTTCGAGCAACTCGAACAGGAAAACGCGCAACTGCGCGCCCTGCTCGACATGGCCAAGCGCGTGCGCACGCGCAGTGTCGCCGCCGAGGTGCTCTACAACGCGCCCGATCCGTTTTCCCGCAAGGTCATTCTTGATCGCGGCGCGCGCGGGAGCGTGGAGGCCGGACAGGCGGTGATCGATGCCGATGGCGTGCTCGGACAGGTGACGCGGGTATATCCGATCCAGTCCGAGGTCACGCTCGTCACCGACCGCAATCAGGCTGTCCCGGTGCAAGTCGAGCGCAATGGCCTGCGCGGGGTCGTGTTCGGTACCGGGCGCGGCGGACTCGAAGTGCGGTTCGTGCTCGCCAATGCCGACATTCGGGTTGGCGACCGCTTGTTGACCTCGGGGCTTGATGGCATGTTCGTGCCCGGCCTGCCCGTGGCCGTGGTCGAGAACGTCGAGCGCGACACCGATGCGTTTGCCCGCGTCGCCTGTCGACCGTTGGGCGGCGTCGAGCGCAGCGCCCGCGTGCTGGTGCTGGGGCGCGCGGAATTGCCGCCGCCGCCGCCGAAGCCGGATAGCGAAGCTCCGCCAGCGGCGCGGAGCGAAGCGGGCGCCGGAAAGGGCAGGGCGAAAATCGGGAAGAACGAGGCGGGCGTGGGAAAAAGCGGGACGGGAACCAGGAAAAGCGGGGCGGAAACCCGCAGGCGCGGAGCGGAAAACAGCTAGAGCGAGACGGAAACCGAAAAGAAATAGCGGACAGGTCATGCAACAATTCACCAACCATTCCAACCGCATCCAGCAACCGGCGAAGGCGTGGCTCGTATATTTGAGTCTTTGCGTCGCCCTCGGCCTGGATTACGTTCCCACGGGCGCGCTGCCGGGCGTGCCCGACTGGATGGCGCTGGCGCTGGCGTTCTGGAGCATCCGCGAACCCGCGCGCGTCGGCATGGGAACCGGGTTCTTTTTCGGCGTGCTGGTCGATATTGGCCAGGGGGCGGCGATGGGCCAGCACGCGCTGGCCTACGTGGTCCTCGCTTTCCTGTCCAACGGGCTGGCGCGGCGGGTCATGTGGTTTCCCGTACTGGTGCAGGCATTGCATGTATTGCCGATACTGCTGGCGGCGCAAGGGTTGATGGTCGCGGTGCGGGTCGTCGCCGGAGACGAATTCCCCGGCTGGTGGTATTTCCTGTCCAGCGCCACCGGAGCAATCCTGTGGCTGCCGCTGGATTACCTGCTGCCGCAGCAGCTCCAGCCGGTCGACCGCGATGAGAACAGGCCGATCTGAGATGGCGGAATGAATAATGGCGGAGTAAAGACCTTCTACGCGCCCGACGAAGACGACGTGCAGAGCTTCCGCGTGCGCGTGTTCGTGGCCTGCGTGTTCGCCTTCGCCTGCTGCCTCCTGCTGGCGGCGTGGCTCTATATCCTGCAAGTCGTGCGCCACGATCATTTCTACAGCAAGTCCGAGGGCAACCGCACCGCCCTGTTGCCGCTCGTACCGCATCGCGGCGACATCATCGACCGCAATGGCGTCATGCTGGCGCGCAATTTCATCGCCTATACGCTGGAAATCGACGGCAAGCAGAGCAGGAAAAAGCAGAACGAGACGATCGATGCGCTCGCCTCGATCATTGCCATAGAATCCAGGGACCGGCAGCGTTTCGACACCTTCCTCGTCGAAAACCGCCGCCACCGCAGCGCGCCGATCCGTACCCGCCTGAGCGATGAGGAAATGGCGCGCTTCATCGGCCAGCGTTACCGCTTTCCCAACGTCGAGGTGCAGGCGCGGCTGTTCCGCGACTATCCGCATGGCAAGCTGGCCTCGCACCTCATCGGCTATATCAGCCGCATCAGCGAAAAAGATGTCGAACATATCGAGGAGAAGGGCGAGGCCGCCAACTACCGCGGCAGCAAGAATATCGGCAAGACCGGCGTGGAAGCGGTCTACGAGGCCGATCTGCATGGCATCACCGGCGCCGAACAGATCGAGAAGACCGCCGGCGGGTACGCGGTGCGCAGTCTGTCGAACAAGCCCTCGGTGTCGGGCAACAGTGTCGAGCTGTCCATCGACATCGAATTGCAGAAAGTCGCCGAGGCTGCTTTTGGCGAACGGCGCGGCGCGCTGGTGGCGATCGAACCGGCGAGCGGCGAAGTGCTCGCGTTGGTGTCGATGCCGACGTTCGACCCCAATCTGTTCGTCGATGGCATCTCCCGCCCGGACTGGCGGATGCTCAACGATTCGCCCGACAAGCCCTTGCTCAACCGCGCCATCAACAGCGCCTATCCGCCCGGTTCGACCTTCAAGCCCTTCATGGCGCTGGCGGGACTGGCCGCCGGCAAGCGCACCGTCGAGAGACTCTACCCCGATCCCGGCGGTTTCTGGTTCGGCAATCACTTTTTCAAGGACGACAAGAAGGGCGGCCACGGCATGGTCAATCTGCACAAATCCATCGTCGTGTCGTGCAACACGTATTACTATGTGCTGGCCAACGACTTGGGAATCGACGCCATTGCCGCTTCCATGGCCTGGTTCGGCCTCGGCGCGCGCACCGGCGTGGATCTGCCCGGCGAGGGCGAGGGCATCCTGCCGTCGCCGGAATGGAAACGCAAGACCTTCAAGACCCGGGAACAGCAGAAATGGTATGCCGGCGAAACGATCTCGGTGGGGATCGGACAGGGCTACAACGCCTATACGCCCATCCAGATGGCGAACGCGCTGGCGGCGGTGGCCAATGGCGGCAAGCTGATGCGTCCGCGCGTCGTGCGCGCGATCATCGACGACAAGGGGCAACGGTACGTGCAATCGCCCGAACTCGTCAGGGAGATTCCCATCAAGCCCGAGCACTTCGCCGCGGTGCGCAAGGCGATGGAAGACGTCACCCGCTTCGGCACCGGCGCGCGCGCCTTTGCCGGCGCGCCTTACCGCGCCGGGGGCAAGACCGGCACGGCGCAGGTGCTCGCGCTCAAGAGCGGGCAAAGATACGGTGAAACCTGCAAGACCAACCCGCGCCTGTGCGATCACTCTTGGTTCATCGCTTACGCCCCGGCAGAAGCGCCGAAGATCGCGCTCGCGGTGTTCGTGGAAAACGGCGGCTGGGGGGCGGCGGCGGCGGCGCCGATCGCGCGGCAGGTGATCGACTTCTTCCTGCTCGACAAGCGCGCCCGCGCGCCCGCAGACATCGAGGACGAGGACAGCGCCGAGGCCGAAAGGGACAGCGCCGAAGCCGGGGAAAGCGTCCGCGCCGGGGAGCGGATCGAATGATCGCCGCGCTGCGCGAACATCCTCTGTCGCGGCTGGCGCGAGCGCTGGCGCGGCCGATCGACCCGGCGCTGGCGCTGGTGCTCGTGCTCCTGATGGCGTATGCGGTGGTCGTCATGGCCAGTGCCTCGCCCGAGCGCCTCGGCTCCCAGCTCCTGCACATCTCTCTGGCGCTGGCGGGGGTGTGGATCGTGGCCTTCATCCCGGCGCAGCGCCTGTTGTCCCTGGCGCCGGTACTCTATGTCGCCGGGGTTGCCCTGCTGGTGATGGTCATGCTTTTCGGCGTTTCCGCCAAGGGGGGGCAACGCTGGCTCGACATCGGCGTGACCCGCATCCAGCCTTCGGAACTGATGAAAATCGCCATGCCGATGATGCTGGCGTGGTTTTTTCAGAAGCGCGAGGGGCATATCGGCTGGCGGGAATTCTTCGCCGCCATCCTGCTGCTGGCCGTGCCGGTGGGCATGATCGCCAGGCAGCCCGACATGGGTACCAGCGTGTTGGTGGCGGCGGCGGGAATCTATGTGTGTTTTTTCGCCGGATTGTCGTGGAAACTGATCGTACCGGCGATCATGACCGGCATCGTGGGCATTGCCATCTTCGTCGCTTTCGGCGATTCCATGTGCCAGCCCGACGTGAGCTGGCGGCCCATCATGCGCGATTACCAGAAACAACGTGTGTGCACTTTGCGTGACCCCTACCTCGACCCGCTCGGCGACGGCTTCCACACCATCCAGTCGACCATCGCCATCGGCTCGGGCGGCCTCACCGGCAAAGGCTGGATGCAGGGGACGCAGACACACTTGGACTTCCTGCCGGAACACCATACCGACTTCATTTTCGCCGTACTTTCCGAAGAATTCGGTTTCGCCGGCGCGCTGGCGCTGCTGGTCCTTTACGCGGTGCTGCTCCTGCGCGGTTTCTACATTGCCGCCATGGCGACGACCCTGGGCACGCGACTCCTGGCCGGAGCGATGACGATGATTTTTTTCACCTATGTCTTCGTGAACGTGGGCATGGTGAGCGGCATCTTGCCGGTCGTGGGGGTGCCCTTGCCCTTCGTCAGCTATGGCGGCACCGCGCTCGTGACCCTGAGCCTGGGCGTCGGTATCCTGATGAGTATTCACAACAGCCGGCGAGCGGAGCGCGAATGAGCGGCGGGCGGCGCATCCCGCTTTTCCTGTGCTGGGTCGCGGCGGTGCTGGCGGCCTGCGGCGGCGCACCGTCCCGTCCGCGGCCGGACGGGCGTCCAGCCGCCCGGCCCGCCTTGTCCAGGACGGATGCCGCGCCCGGCGCGCCTAGCGCGCCCGTCCGGCGCGGCGGCGCTTATTACAAGGACGACGGCCCGGGAGACGACCCGCCCGCCGACCTGGCGGCGCTTCCCGATGCCGCGCCGCGTGTGGAGGCGCCGCATGCTTTCGCCAATCGCCCTTACCGCGTGCTCGGGCAATCCTTCGTACCGCGCTCGCGCGTGGAAACATATCGCCAGCGCGGCGTAGCAAGCTGGTATGGCCGCCGCTTCCACGGCCTGCCCACCTCCAGCGGCGAGCCTTACGACATGTACGCGATGACCGCCGCGCATCCGACCTTGCCGATTCCGAGCTACGCGCGGGTGACCGATCTTGCCAGCGGGCGCTCGGTGATCGTGCGGATCAACGACCGCGGCCCATTCCTGCACGGGCGCGTCATGGATCTTTCCTATGCGGCGGCCTGGAAACTCGGCTACGTCAACAAGGGAAGCGCGGAAGTCGAGATCGAACAGATTCTCCCCGGCGCGGCGGGAACGGAATCGCCGTCCGCCCCCGCCCCCGCGCCGGAGGTGGAAATGGCGACCGGAGAAAGGATGGATTCCGGGCGGGATGTCGATCCGCTGGCGGATCTGGTGGCCCTGGCGATGACAGCGGAAGCGGGAAAAGAAAAGGAAAACGCGGATGCGGATGCGCGGGCCGCCGGAAACGGCGGAGGGCTTTTCCTGCAACTGGGCGTTTTCGCCTCGCGCGAGAACGCCGAGGAACTTTACGCCCGCGCCGCCGGCCTGCCCGGACGGTTCGAACTGGCTGGCGGGGAAGGCCGGTTTCGCCTGTATGCCGGACCTTACGCATCCCTCGCGGAAGCGCGCGCGGCGGCCGGATATATTGGCAAATTGCTCGGGGTGAGACCTTTTACCGTCTGGCGTGCTAATCCATGACTTGGAAATGTCCCGACATGAGGCCAGAATAGACAGCCTGAATCTACGCCGGTGGAAAAGCCATGGATTTCTGGCTCAAGCTATCCGTTCGCGTTCGTCTGATCCTGCTGTTTGTTGCGATCAAAGTGGTGCCGCTGGTGCTGCTGCTCTGGATCGCCTGGAGCCAGACGCGGGCGACGGCCAATCATCTCGGAGAACAAATCGGCGGCCTGGTCGAGACCGCCGACCGGGCCATTCTGAAAGTCGGCGACATGGCGATCGACGATGCCGTCAATGCGCTCGACGCGCACGCGCGCGACGAAATCGAGCGCCTGACCACCGACACCGCGCGCCGGGTCGCGGATTTCCTGTACGCCCGCGACGTAGACATTCTCCATGCCGCCACCCTCGCACCGGACAAGGCGGCCTACCGCAATTTCGTGGATCAGCGCCGCCGCAACCTGATCAGGCACGGCAAATGGCGCCTGAGCGAAGACGGCGAAGACTGGGAGCCCGAAACCACCCCCGCCGCGGATGATTACGTCGCCCAGCCGGGTAGCCGCGACAACGCCACGAGCTTTCATTACCGCGCCCCGACGGAGTTCAACGCGGAAAGCGTGCCGCTTTATCTCGAAATGACCTTTATCGGGCGGGATGGCAAGGAAAAACTCAAGGTCACGACCTCCCCCGAACACTCCGCGGAACTGAAGGACGTTTCGCAGCGGCGCAACACCTACGCCAGGGCGGAAACTTATTTCGCGGATCTGGAGCGGCTCAAACCCGGCGAAATCTACGTCTCCGAAGTCATCGGCGCCTATGTCGGCTCACAGATCATCGGCAAATTCACCCCGCGGGCCGCCGAGGAACGCGGCATTGCCTTCGAGCCGGAAAAACACGCCTACGCCGGCAAGGAAAACCCGGTCGGCAAACGCTTCCGGGGCATCATGCGCTGGGCGACGCCTGTGACGAAAAACGGCAAGATCACCGGCTGGGTGACGCTGGCGCTGAACCACGATCACCTGATGTCGTTTACCGACCACATCGTCCCCTCCGACGAGCGCTACCGCGACATCAACGATGCCTTCGACGGCAATTACGCCTTCATCTGGGACTACAAGGGCCGCAGCATCGTCCATCCCCGCCACCACTCCATCGTCGGCTACGACCAGGACGGCGAGCCGTACATCCCCTGGCTGGAAGACAGAATATATGAAGACTGGCGGCAAAGCGGCAAAAGCTGGCCCGAGTACATGCAGACCGCGCCGACTTTCGTCGATCAATTGCAAAGCCGCAAACCGGCGCGGGAACTGACCGAGCGCGGCGATGTCGGCCTCGATTGCCGCTGGCTCAATTTCGCCCCGCAATGCACGGGCTGGTACAACCTCGCCGACCAAGGCGGCTCCGGTTCCTTCCTCATCTTGTGGAGCGGTCTGTACAAACTGACCACCACCGCGGCCATTCCCTACTACACCGGGCGCTACAGCCCCGAAGCCGCGGGCAACAAGCGCGGCTTCGGCATCGTCACCGTCGGCGCCAACGTCGACGATTTCCACCGCGACGCCAACGAATCGAAAGAACGCCTCGACGGCATCATCAAGGCCGTCAACGATGAAATGCGGCGCCACGGCGACGCAGCCAGCCGCATGCTGCACGACGACCTCGCGCAAGCCGCCTCGCGTTTGACGGTATCGACCGCCATCCTGATTGTGGCGGTCATCATCATCGCCATTTGGATGGCCTCGTTTCTGACGAAGAAAATCGGCTGGCTCGACGACGGTTTCAACCGCTACCGCCTTGGCGAAAAAGATTTTCGTTTCCACTATAAATACGAAGATGAAATCACCTCGCTTGCCGGCACGTTCAACGAAATGGCGGAAGCCCTGAACAAAAACGTCACCGAACTGGAAAAAGAAATCCTGGTTCGCACCCGCGCCGAAGCCGAACTGCGCGACATGCGCGACAACCTGGAAAAAATCGTCGATGTGCGCACCCGGGAACTTTCAGAAACCAACCGCCAGCTTTCCGAAGAAATCTGCATCCGCCGCGCCGCGGAAGAAAAAGCGCAATACCTGGCCGGGCACGATCCGCTCACCGGCCTCGCCAACCGCATGCTGTTCAACGAACAATTGCAGAAAGCGGTCAGCCAGAGCGGGCGCTCGGGCAAACATGGCGCGCTGCTTTTCTTCGATCTCGACCAATTCAAGCAAGTCAACGACACCCTGGGACATACCGTGGGCGACATGCTGCTGGGGCACATGGGCAACGTCCTGCAAGAACGGGTGCGCAGGATGGATACGGCGGCGCGCCTGGGCGGCGACGAATTCGCCGTCATCATGAACGGCATCGACAGGCCGGAGCAGGCCGCCATCCTGGCACAGGACATTCTGGACCGGCTCCGCGCTCCCGTCATGCTGGCCGGCAACAAAATGAACATCAACGTCAGTATCGGCATTGCGACCTTCCTCAGCGACAAAAAAGACCAGGACCCCGAGGAAATCATCAAGAACGCCGATATGGCGATGTACGCTTCCAAAACGGCTGGCGGAATGCGCTACAAATTTTTTGAGGAAAAGATACAGGAAAAACTCTTCACTTCCATTCGCCTGGAAAAAGCATTGCGCGTGGCCCTGGACGAGCGCCAATTCATACCGTATTTTCAGCCGCTTTATTGCACGAGCACGCACCGCGTTCTGTATCTCGAAGTGCTGGCGCGCTGGATGCATCCAGAGAAAGGCATGCTTTTGCCCGGAGAGTTCATGGAAGCCGCCGAACATTGCGGCGTTTGCCGCGAAATCGACTTCCATATCCTGCGCATGGCCTGTTCCCATGTGCGGGAATGGCTGGACGAAGGTCTGTTCTCGGGCCGCATTTCATTCAATATCTCGCCAAGGCATTTCGAGCAGAGCGGCTTTATCGCGCGCGTCCAGGCCATTTTGAATGCTTATCGAGTCAATACTCAATATGTGGCGTTTGAAATATCGGAATACACCCTGCTGCGTAATTCCACCCAGACCGTGACAATGATAAGGGAACTGCGCGAAATGGGTATCGAGATCGTCATCGACCGGCTGGTCGTCGAACGTTCGGCGCTTGAAAACCTGTTCGAATATCCGGTTGACGCGGTCAAGATCGACCATTTTTTCACTTCCAGGATCGGCGACGTCAAAGTGAATTCCACCATCGCCGCCATCTCCGTCGTCGCGCACTCCATGGGAATGCGGCTCATCGCGGAGGGCGTGGAAAACGAAACACAGTGGGATTATTTCCAGACCCTGCGCTGCAATATCATCCAAGGCTACAAACATGCCCGCCCGATGAATGCGGAGGATACCCGCGCCTATCTCGAACAGGGACGCGGCAACGCGCCGAAAACCTGAAGAAACCTGGCCGCGATTGCCGGAAGCCCGGAGCGTATTTCCGCGAGTAAGCGGATTTGTCGGGCGGATGCGGGAAATTCCTCAAATGCCCTCCGGGCTTGACACTTATATCAAGTGAATATAGGATGCTTTCCGCGTCGGCCGGTGGTCGGCTTGAGGCGTCGTTACTGGAGGTCTGGAATGGCTGGCTGCATTCCCATGAATGATGAAAATGCGGATTTGCTGGAATGGGCGCGGATCGCTCACTTTTTGTTCGCTTTCTTGCCTGTTTTTTCGCCCCCCGCGCCGCGATATGGCGTCAACCATGGCGCCGTGATCGCCCCGGACGCCACGAAAGCCGCTACTTTATTGAGGCGCCGGGAACAGCGCCGATTCCCGGTTTTCGATGGCGGACCCGCATCCTGCGGATGAAAAATAGCGCCAAGATAACGAGAGCGGCAATCGAAACCGGGCCGCTCCCGGCTTCTCTCCCTGTATTTGCATTTCCTGTTTTCCGGGCCTTCATGATGCGTTTTCTCGCTCCGCGTTTTCTCCTTGCTCTCTCGTGTTTCTTCTTCCCATTCGCGGTCGGCGCGCAGACAGCGCCCGCGCCGGTACTGGCGGCCAAGTCCTGGGTACTGGTCGACCATGCCACCGGACAGGCGCTGACGGGCAATGATCCGGATGGCCGGGTCGAGCCTGCCTCGCTCACCAAGCTGATGACGGCCTACCTCACCTTCGCGGCGCTGAAGGCGGGGACGATCAACGAGGAGCAGGTCGTGCCGGTGTCGGAGCGGGCATGGCGCCAGGAAGGCTCGCGCATGTACATCGAGCCGCGCAAAACGGTGACGGTGGGGGAACTGATTCGCGGCGTCATCGTGCAATCCGGCAACGATGCCTGTGTGGCGCTGGCCGAATTGCTCGCCGGCGATGAAGAAAGTTTCGTCGGACTGATGAACCGGGAGGCCGAGCGCCTGGGCATGAAGAATACCCGCTTCGCCAATTCCAACGGCCTGCCCGATCCGGGGCATTACAGCACCGCGCGCGACCTGGCCATTCTCGCCAGCGCGATCATTCGTGATTTTCCCGAGTACTACGGGTTCTATTCCATCAAGTCCTATACGTACAACGGCATCGAACAACCCAACCGCAACCGCTTGTTGTGGCTCGATCCCACCGTCGATGGCATGAAAACCGGCCATACCAGGGCCGCGGGCCACTGCCTCGTATCGAGCGCCAGGCGCGGGCCGCGGCGGCTGGTCGCGGTGGTGCTTGGCGCGGCATCCGAAACCGTGCGCGCGCAGGAGTCGCTCAAGCTGCTCAATTATGGCTTCCAGTTCTACGACACGGTACGGCTCTATTCCGCCGGGCAGAGCCTGTCGCGTTTCCGGGTGTGGAAAGGCAAGGAGGATTGGGTGGACGCGGGCTTTTCCCGGGATTTCATCCTCTCCCTGCCTCGGGACAAGGCCAACCGCATCGAGGCGGTTCTGGAAAGCCGCCAGCCGGTGCTCGCGCCATTGACGGAAGGGCAGGAGATTGGCACTCTCAAGCTCACCATCGACGGGGAAACGTATGGGCAGTATCCCGTGGTCGCGCTGAAAGAGGTGCCGCTGGCCGGTTTTTTCGGGCGGCTGTGGGATGCCATCGTGTTGTGGTTCAAGAGTCTCTGAATCCCGGCGGCGCGGCGAATGGAGGAGGGCAATGATGCTGTGTTATCTCGACGGTGATTTCCTGCCATTGGAGGAGGCGCGCCTGTCGCCGCTCGATCGCGGCTTTCTGTTCGGCGATGGCGCTTACGAAGTGATCCCCGTGTATTCGCGCCGTCCTTTCCGCCTCGCCGAGCACCTCGCCCGGCTGGAAAACACCCTGCGCGCGCTCCGGCTGCCCAATCCGCATCCAGCCGGAGCATGGGAGGAGATTGTCGCCCGGATCGTGGCCGGCAATCCGTGGGACGACCAGTCGGTATACCTGCAAGTCACGCGCGGCGCCGATCGCATGCGCCGGCACGCCTTTCCGGCGCACATCCGCCCGACCGTTTTTCTCATGAGCGAAGCGCTCGCCACGCCTGACCGGGAGCAACTCGAACACGGCGTTGCCGCGGTCAGCGCCGTCGATTACCGTTGGCTGCGCTGCGACCTCAAGACCGTCTCTCTGCTCGCCAATTGCCTGTTGCGCCAGCAGGCGGTCGACGCGGGGTGCGCCGAGACCGTGCTTTTCCGCGACGGTTTCCTCACCGAAGGCGCGGCCTCCAATATCTTTGTCGTGCGCGAGGGCGTGCTGCTCGCGCCGCCCAAGGGCCATTTGATGCTGCCCGGCATCACTTACGACATTATCCTCGAACTGGCCGCGCGCCATGCGCTATCGCACGCGGTGCGCGAAATCCGCGAAGAAGAAGCGCGCGACGCCGATGAACTGTGGATGACTTCGTCGACCAAGGAAGTGCTGCCCATCACCACCCTCGACGGCCAGCCCGTGGGCAGCGGCCATCCCGGCGAATGCGCGCGCCGTATGCATGGCTGGTATCGGGAATTCAAGGATACGGTGATGCGCCATGGCTGAGGCGGACGAACCCCACGCCGCCCTGATCGAATACCCGTGCGAGTTTCCCATCAAGATCATGGGGGCGCGCGCCGACGATTTCGCCCAGGCGATTCTGGCGGTCGTACTGCGCCACGCGCCCGATTTCGATCCCGCCGCCATGCGGATGCGGGTCTCGGGCAAGGGCAATTACCTGTCGCTCACCTGCACTTTTCGCGCCCGTTCGCAACAACAGGTCGACGCGCTCTACCGGGAATTGAGCGCTCATCCCATGGTGAAAGTGGTGCTTTGAACAAGGGAAACCCGAGATGATGAAGCGATGGGAAGGCGCGATTCACAGGAATAACCATATCAAGACGGGTTGCTATCATATTATTATCGCCATGATGTTGTGCGGCGTCCCCGCATTTACGCCTTATACCCTTGCCGTGCTTCATGCTTCCCCCCTGTTTTTCCTGTTCCTTCTACCTTTTCTCGCCATTGGCTGCTGGTTCAAGCTGGAGCTTGCCCGGAAAATACCGGAGTTTGCTTTTGTTGCCATGGCGGTCGGCTTTCCTTTTTGCTCATACATGGTTGCGCCTGTCGCACTTTTGGCGATGTTTTTGTTCTTGCCCGCCACGATATGGAAAGACCCGAATGGGAAAGACCCGGATGCCGGACACGCGATCGGGGCCTGAAATCAACGCCTTGCAAGTCAAACGCCTTGGACTGGCCGATTATGCCTCCACCCTCGAAGCCATGCGGGCCTTTACCGCCGCGCGCGGCGCGGATAGCGCCGACGAAATCTGGCTGCTCGAACATCCGCCCGTGTTCACGCTCGGACTGGCCGGCGACCCCGCGCACCTGCTGCGAAACCCGGACGACATTCCACTCGCCCGCGTCGACCGTGGCGGACAAATCACCTACCACGGCCCCGGCCAACTGGTCGCCTATCTCCTCATCGACTTGCCCCGGCGGCGGCTCAAGGTGCGCGAGTTCGTCCGCCTGATGGAAGAGGCCATGATCGCCACGCTGGCCGACCGCGGCCTCGGCGCTGAACGCAGGCACGGCGCGCCGGGCGTCTATACCGGCGGCGGCAAAATCGGCGCGCTTGGCCTGAGAGTGAAGAACGGTTGCAGCTATCATGGCCTGAGCCTCAACGTAAATCTTGATCTCACGCCTTTCACGTGGATCAACCCTTGCGGCTATCCAGACTTGGAAAGCGTGCGGCTGGCCGATTTCGGCATTGATGACAGCGTGGAAGCCGTTGGCGAACGCCTGCTCGGCCACCTGTCGCGCCTTTTGCCCCCGCCTGACGAAAAGCCGGAGACCCCATGACACACCCTCCCCGCAAGGAACGCGGCGCGGACAAGACCGCCCGCATTCCCATCAAGATCGTCCCCGCCCCCCGCCTGAAAAAACCGGAATGGATCCGAGTCAGGATCGGCGCCGGCGCAGAGGCCGGGCGCTTCAACGAAATCAAGACCACCCTGCGCGCGCACCGCCTCCACACCGTGTGCGAAGAAGCCTCCTGCCCCAATATTCACGAGTGTTTCGGCAAGGGCGCCGCCACCTTCATGATCATGGGCGACGCCTGCACCCGCCGCTGCCCGTTCTGCGACGTCGGCCACGGCCGCCCCGCACCCCTCGACCCCGAAGAACCCGCCGCGCTGGCGGCGACCGTGGCGGCGATGCGGCTCGCCTACGCCGTCATCACCTCGGTCGACCGCGATGATCTGCGCGACGGTGGCGCGGCCCATTTCGCCGCCTGCATCCGCGCCATCCGCGCCGCCTCGCCCGGCGCCGCCATCGAAGTGCTGGTGCCGGACTTCCGTGGCCGCGAAGAGATCGCGCTCGCCGCCTTCGCCGATGCCCTGCCCGATGTCCTGAACCACAACCTCGAAACCGTGCCGCGCCTTTACCGCCAGGCGCGCCCCGGCGCGGACTATGCCGGTTCGCTCGCGCTCCTCGCCGCCTTCGGAGCGCGCTACCCCGACGTGCCCACCAAATCCGGCCTGATGGTCGGCCTGGGCGAGAACGACGACGAAATCCTTGCCGTCATGGCCGACCTGCGCGCCCACGGCGTCGACATGCTCACCATCGGCCAATACCTGCAACCTTCCGCCGCGCATCTGCCGGTACTGCGCTACGTTCACCCCGATACGTTCAGGATGTTCGAGCGCGAGGCGCTGGCAATGGGTTTCAGGAACGCCGCCTGCGGGCCGATGGTGCGTTCGAGCTACTGGGCGGACAGGCAGGCGCACGGGGCGGGAGTGGTTTGACCTGAACAGGGATCGGGGATCAGATTCAATCGGCATCGCCGCGTTCCTCGCCATACCGCCCCCCCTTCGTCATTGCGAGGGCCGCAGGCCCGTGGCAATCCAGAGCGTTCCATCCGGCGCGTAGCGCCGCCGATCTGAATCTGGCACTGGAGCGGGTCGATCTGGCTCCGAGCTGGATTGATTCGATGTCGAGCCAGATTCCCCTGGCTCCGAGCCAGATTGATTCGATATCGAGCCAGATTCCCCTGGCTCCGGGCCAGATTGATTCGATGTCGAGCCAGACTCCCCCGGCTCCGGGCCAGATTGATTCGATATCGAGCCAGATTCCCCCGGCTCCGGGCCAGATCGATTCGATATCGAGCCAGACTCCCCCGGCTCCGGGCCAGATTGATTCGACGTCGAGCCAGGTTCCCCTGGCTCCGAGCCAGATTGATTCGATGTCGAGCCTGACGACTCCCCCGGCTCCGGGCCAGATCGATCCGGTTCGGCGCCCGCCCTTGTATCTTCCCCCCATGAACATAAATAATGATGACAGGCTGCGGAGCTTGTGGGCAGCCGCCGGCCTGTGGGCGGGCGGTGGGAAACGCGCAGCGTTTTCCACGGGCCATCCACAGGATTGCGCGCAGCGC
>JAITLI010000202.1 GCA_031277975.1 Azoarcus sp. | reverse complement strand
CGCGCGGACGAGGCGCTCATAGACCGGCGCATAACCCGCCACGCTTCGCTTCCAGTTGCGCTCTTTTTCGACGAAATGGCGGCCCGCTTTTTTCATCGCCGGCCAGCGTTCGCGGTGCGCGAGCATGTCGGCGATGGCTTCGCGCAAGGCATCGACGTCGCCAGCCCGGAACAGCCGCCCGGTTTCGCCGTCGCGGATCAGTTCCTTGTGGCCGCCGACATCGGAGGCGACGCAGACCCGCCCTTGCGCCATCGCTTCGAGCGGCTTCAGCGGCGTCACCAGTTCGGTGAGCCGCATGGAACGGCGCGGATAAACGAGAAGATCGGCCTGGCTGTAATAATGGCTGACTTCGTCGTGCGGCACGCGCCCGGCAAAAATCACTTTGTCGGACAGGCCGAGCCGCGCGGCCTGCGCCTTGAGGCTTCCTTCCCGCGGCCCGCCGCCGACCAGCAGCACCCGCAATCCGGGATGTCCGGCGAGCAGGCCGGGCAAGGCGTCGAGCAGGAGATCGAGTCCTTCGTAAGCGTAGAACGAGCCAATGAAACCGATCACCGTGGCGTCTTCGAGACCGAGCCGGCGGCGCAGTCCGGAATCGGCTCTGCCGGCGAGCTTGAAACTTTTCACATCGACCGCGTTGGGAATGACGGTGATGCGCTCGCCGGGGATGCCGCGCGCGGCGAGGTCGGCGCGCAGGCCCTCGCAGATCGTGAAAACATGCGCCGTCCGGCGCGCCACTTCGGTCTCGATACGCCGCGTGGCGCGATAGCGCAGACTGCCCGCTTCCGTCGTGCCGTGGTCGACCGCGGCATCTTCCCAGAAGGCGCGGATTTCGTATACCACGGGGATGGAAAGTTTCTTGCCCACCCACAACGCCGGGATGGCGGTCAATACCGGGGAATGGGCGTGGAGAACATCGGGACGGTAGGTCGCGGCCAGCTCCGCCAACCGGGCGAAAGTCGCCTTGATCTGCCGCCATTCGTGGATACCGGCGGGGCCGGGGGGGGGCACCGGGGCGCGGTGGAACTTGAGATTCCCGACCATTTCGACCGCTTCGGCGGTCACGCCCTGCTTGGGCGAAGTCAGGTGCAGGGTTTCCCAGCCGCGCGCGCGCTGCTCGCGCAGGATGGCTTCCGTGCGGAAGGTGTAGCCGCTGTGCAGCGGGATCGAGTGGTCGAGTATATGCAGGATGCGCATTTCGGAGGATGGAGGATGGAGGAAGGAGGAAGGAGAACAGTCGGTATGCGGCGCGAGGCACCGGTTACTTTACTGTTTTTTGTCCTCTGTCTTCTTTTGGGACACGATTGAACAATTCACGATAACGCGCCGTGGTTTGCGCGATGTTGAAATCCCGCTGGACGCGCGCCCGCGCCCGCGCGCCCACGAGCGCCTTCGTCTCGCGGCTGGCGGCGCAGGCAAGCAGGCGCGCGGACAGGGCTTCGTCGTCGTCCGGGGGCACGAGGAAGCCCGTGTCGCCGTCCCTGACGAGATCCGGCACGCTGCCCACCGGGGTGGCGATCACCGGCAGGCCCGAGGCCATGGCTTCCAGTACGGCAAGCGGCATTCCCTCGGAGTGGGAGGGCAGCACGAAACAATCGAGCATGCGCAGGATCGCCGGGATGTCGTCGCGCGCGCCGGGCAGCCAGGCCAAATCCATCATCCCTTCCCGCCGCAGGATGGCCTCGATGTCCACGCGCATTTCGCCCTCGCCCACGACGAGCAGACGCAGATCGCGCGCCGCTGGCGTGCCGCTCCTGACCGCGCGGACAAAGGCGCGCGCGAGGAAAGCCTGGTTCTTGATCGCCGCCAGCCGTCCCACTGTCCCGATCAGCCAGTGCCGTCCGGGCGCGAACGGGCATCCCGGTACGGGCGCCGCGTCTCCCGGCGCGAAAATAACGGGATCGACGCCATTGGCGATCAGCGACAGTTTGCGCAAGGGCACCCCGACCCGCCGATGCAGGTAAGCATGGATGTCCGCCGAGACCGCCACCTGATGGTGGGTGAAGCGGCGGTACAGGCGGCGCAGGAACAGATGACGCGCATTGCCGCCGCCGATGTCCCAGCCATGTTCCGCGTGGATGTGCCCGCGCACGCCGGCCAGCCGCGACAACGGCGCGATTTCCAGCGCGGCCAGGTTGCAGGTATGTACGATGTCGGGACGGCGTTCGCGCAGCAGCGCCAGGATGCGCGGATAAAAGCGCACGGCGTGGCCCGGCGGCTTGCCGAGGGCGATGAACGCCACATCCGCCCGGGTGACGCGGGCGCGGCACTCGCCGATCGTGGTCAGCGCCAGGACGGTATGCGCGAATTCGTCCGCCGGTAAACGATTGATGAGCTGGACGACGACATTCTCCAGCCCGCCCATCTCGAAGCTGTAGAGGCAATGCAGCACATGCCGCCGGCGAGCGGATTCACTCATGGGCGCATCCTTTCTCCGCCCCGGCAAAGACCTCCCGCAACTCCGCGCCGTGGCCGGCGACGAACTGGTGCAGCCGCGCTTCGGCCACGGCGCCGTCATCCGGCGTGGCCAGCACGAAAACCATGGACGCATCCCCGCGCCCGGCGATACGCCCGACGGCCAGCCGCAACTTGGCTTCCCAATCCCGCGTCACGATGTCGCCGCCAATGACATACCACTGCCAGATCAGGTAGCGCACGCCGTCGGCGGCGGTCAGGCGTGCGCTGCGCAACGCGCCCAGCGCGCTGGCGGCGGGCGGGTCGGGACGCAGACCGGAACGGCTGAAACCTTCCCTGTCGGTCAGGCCATTCTCCCAGGTCACCATTTCCGCCCCCGCGCGCTGGTTGGCGAAAAAGGCTGTTTGCAGCAACACCGCTTCGCCGTCCGGCGCGTCATACACGGCATCCGCCGCGCCGCGCCAGCCCGCGTAATGGGCGCGATAGGCGATCCGCGTCACGTCCCGCGCTTTCCAACCCGTGGCGGGCGCGGGCAGTTCATAACGCGCGGCGCAAGGCGGCGTTTCCTGGTCGAGCCGGTCATGGACGAGCACGAAAGCGGCGCTCACCAGCGCCAGCGACGCGAGCCGCAGCCAACGCGCCGGCGCGGGCGACGGTTCGCGCCCGTCCGCCGCCCGTTCCACGGCCCGCTCCGGATCGGCCCAACGCTGCCCGATCCAGAACATGAGCGCGATCACGATGCCGAAAAACACCCAACCGTAGATCAGATGGTCGACGCCGGTGGCGAGCCTGTTGTTCGACAGATACCCCAGCAGGACGATCAGATAGGCGCGCAGCCCGTTGGCGAGCAGTGGCACGGCGAAGGCAACGGCCATGAAACACAGGCGCTTGCCGAGGCTGGCGTAGTTGAGCCAAGCGTAGAGCGCGCCGAGCATCAGCGAAGCGATCAGGTAGCGTATCCCCGAACAGGCTTCCACCACCGACCAGCTTCCGTTCGGGATCACGAATTGCAAACCTTCCTGATAAACGGGAATGCCGCTGAAGCGCAGCGAAGCCACGGTGAAATCGGCGGTCATTGCCATCAGCGCGGGCAGCAAGAATTCGCCGACCGGCAGGCCGAAAAAGAGAAAAACCAATGGAAACGACAATATCCGCGCCAGCCGCCAGCCCAGCGCGCCCGCCATGCAAAAGACGAGCAGCGCGACAAACCCGGCGTGCGCCGCGCCGGAAACCGACACCAGCTCGCCGAGCAGCCACAGCGTGGCGGCGGCGGCGGCCGGCAAGGCCATCCATGCCGCCGGGCATGGCCGCAGCGCGCCGATGGCTTCGCGCCGTTTCCATACCAGCCAGGCGAAAACGGGCAACACGACCAAGCCATGCCCGAAGGTATCGCTGCGCCACCAGATCGCCGCGATCTCGCCCGCCGTGCGCCAATACCACGCCACATTCCACAGCAACACCGCGAGCAGGGTGAGCGCGACGGCGCGCAATCCAGAGGGCGCGGGAGCGCGTTGTTCAATCACGTTTTTCTCCGGATTCGCCAGCAAGGTGAAAGAGAAGGAAGGAAAACGCCTGCCCATGCTTCCCACCGTAAAAAATCAGCGTCGCTGCGCGCCGCATGAAAGGAAACCCTCTCCCGCAAGCGGGAGAGGGAACGGCAAGCGGCTGTGATTGAGGGACGTTCATACCGTGCGGGAAAGGCAAAGCACCGTCATTGCGAGACGTTTGTCGCCACGACAGTCCTCCCTCCTCGTCATTGCGAGGGGGGGAGGCTTTCGCAATGATGAGAGGGGGGCAGCCTTTGCAATGCCGAGTTCTTCCGATGGATTCCCCTCCCCCGCTCGGCGGGGGAGGGTGCCCGAAGGGCGGGAGAGGGCGTCGTTCCACCCGGAGCGCAGCGACGCTGATCAAATCCGGCCCCTGATTCCTGATTCCTGATCCCCGGCCAGCAGCCGGTCGAGCACCGCCAGGTGCGCCGGCCAGCTATGGCGTTCGAGCACGGCTTCGCGCGCCATACGCCCCATGGTTTCGCTTCTGGCGGCGTCTTCCAGCAGCCCGAGCGTGGCCGCGGCGAATTCCTGCGCGTTGGTGGCAATCCGGCATTCCCGCCCCGCGCTCACCGCCAGCCCGGCCGCCGTGGCGGCGGCCATGACCACCGGACGCGCCATCGCCATGGCTTCGAGTACCTTGTTCTGGACGCCGCGCGCAATCCTGAGCGGCGCTTCGACGACGTCAGCATGGGCGATATAGGGCCGCACGTCCGGCACGCCTCCGGTCACCACGACGCCATCGCCCGCCAATGCCCGCACTGCCGGCGCCGGATTCATGCCCACGATCCAGAAACGCGCCCGCGGATGGCGGCGGCGGACGAGCGGCAGGATTTCGCCCACGAACCAGCACACCGCGTCGATATTGGGCCAGTAATCCATCGCTCCGGTAAAGACCAGTACCGGGCCGCCGGGCGGATAGGGGTTGGGCAGATCGTGCTCCGGGGAGAAAAATCCGGCATCGACGCCGTTCTGCATGACCTGGACCCGCACCGCCAGTCCGGGCGCGGCACGCGTGAA
The DNA here is from genome assembly GCA_031277975.1 of Azoarcus sp. Lineage (GTDB taxonomy): Bacteria > Pseudomonadota > Gammaproteobacteria > Burkholderiales > Rhodocyclaceae > WRNU01. The sequence continues at coordinate 26,973 of JAITLI010000202.1, read as the reverse complement.
AAATTCCGCCTCGGCGGCGGTGGCGAACAGGCTGGCGTCGCTCGCCGCCGCCGCTTCACGCTCGAAGACGGACAGGCGCTCGCTTTCGCGGCGGTAGAGCCACGATAACGGCCAGCGGCGGTCTACGGCGTATTGCGCCCACTTGGCCGAATCCACGTCGCAAAAGTCGACCACCCGCCGCCTCAGGCCCGGCGTATCGAGGTATTGCGCCATCGGCCCGGAAAAGACGACCGCGTCGGCGATCCGCTCGCGGGCCACGGTGGCCCGTATCCAGCGCGACAGGGCGCAGTCGCGGTAATACGGCAGACTCAACGCCTCGCCAGCGGCGAGTCCGCGCAGGCTCGCCAGCCGCCGCGCGCGCGGCGCGATCCTGACTGCCCGGACATCCTCGCACCATTCGCGCAAAACCTCGACATGGCGGACATCGCCGGGCTGATCGATGAAAGTGCCGAGAAACACGCGGCGCGCGCGGGCAAGCCCGCGCAGGATATTGAACGAACGCACCTTGTCGCCCTTGTTGGGCGGGTACGGAATGCGGTGCGTCAGATAAAGCAGGGGAGGGCGTACATCTGCCACGTTGTTCTACCCCAGGCCGCGCACGATGAATGGACCCAAAGTGTTGGCCAATCCAGGCGGCAGGCGTTTCCAGGCAGCAATGAACAGGCGGTATTTCGGATTCATCGGGTTGTTTTGCGGTACGCCGCCGCGTTTATACAGACGGTATTCATAGGACAGAGGCCGGGGTTCAAATCCCCAGTTTTTCTTGAAATGCCAAGGGCCGGTGCCGATCTTGCTGCGCCCGTAATCGAACAGGGTGCATCCGCGCATGCGGGCGCGGCACATCAGTTCCCAGTATTTGAAATCATTGGCGGCAAGATCGCGCGCGCGCGGATAATCGCCCGCGTAGTATGGCAGCACTTCGCCGCGGAAATAAAACGCGAGCACGCTCGACAATGTTTGCCCCGCCGCGCCGGTCACGGTGAGAACTTCGCAATCGTCGCCGAATTCGGCGCGCAGGCGCGCGAAAAACCGTTTCGGCAGCGCCGGAGTGCCATGGCGCAGGACATTGTCGGCATAGACCGCGAAGAACCGCTCCACGTCATCGTCGATATGGGCGACGAGGCCATTCTTGATGCCCTTGCGCACCATCGCCCGCTGTTTGCGCGGAATGGCGAGCATATTGGCTTCGGTCTCGGGCAGGATTTCCTTGCGAAAGGTGACGTAAATATCTTGCCCGGGCCAGTCCTCATGGCGCGGCGCGAGATTGCGATATTCGAGATGGCGCACGCCCAGCTTGCGCGCCAGCGCGTCGGCTTCGGCTTCGAGCGCGGCAATCGCGCCTTCGCCCGCATCGTCCGCCGCGGCAATGCCGCCATAGACGCAGAACGGCAACGAGACGAGCGCATGGCCGAACAGCAGGCTTTTCACCTCGGCCAACGGCAACACGGCGACGATCTCGCCGCCGCGTTCGGTATAGAGGAAAAAAGTGCGGTGGCCGAAAACCTCGCCGATGATGCGCTGCCAAGCGGAAAGATGAAAAAACGTCGCTTGCGGCGTCGCGCGCACGAAAGCATCCCAGCGCGGCGTCTCCGCGGCGCAAAGCGTGCGCACGGCAAACGCGGTGCCAGGCATCACAAGGCATCCCGGAACACGTCGTCCATCCGCCCCCAGTGAAAATCGGCCAACAGCCTGCGCAGGCGGTCTTCGGTGCGCGACAGGTTGACGTAATGGCGGAAACGGGATCTGAACGCGGCTTTCGCCACCCTTGGCTGCTCCGGGTCGATCTCCCAAGGATGGAAATAGAAAACCGCCGCACGCCCTTCGCCGCGATTGATACGGACGATCTGCCAGCGCGACATCACATAGGGCAGCAGGCGGAAGTAGCCGCCGCCGCCGGCGGGCCAGTTGCGCCCGAGCCAGCGCACGGTCGCGGGCGGGATTTCGGTCAGGCCCGAGGGCAGCCGCCACGGGAAGCGCGGCGCATCCGGCATACCGTAGTGATCGTGCCTGACGGGATAGACCGATGAGCTGTAACGGTAGCCCGCCGCGGCGATGACCTCGTGCGCCCACGGATTGCCCGGGCCGATGGAAAAGCTCGGCGCGCGATAGCCCAGGATGGGCGCGCCGGAGAGATCTTCGAGCAGGGCCTTCGCCCGCGCGATGTCGGTATGGAACGCCGCCGGGGTCATCGATCCGGCGCGCTCGTGGCCATAGCCATGGCTGGCCAGTTCGTGGCCGCCGTCGACGATCCGGCGCACCATCCGCGGATAGCGCGTGGCGAGCCAGCCCAGCACGAAAAAGGTAGCGAGCACGCCGCGCCCGGCAAGCAGGTCGAGAATGCGGTCGATGTTGCGCTCGATCCGGCAGGGCACGGAACTCCAGTTCTCGCGCGGGAAATGTTCCGCCAGCGCCGCAACCTGGAAATAATCCTCGACATCGACCGTGAGCGCGTTGCGAACGCTCGTGGCGGGTGCGCTCATATCCCGGGCGTCCCTTCGCGCCGCGCCGCCAGCCACGCTGCCAGATGCGCGGCGATGCGCCGGGCGGCCTGGCCATCCCAGTATTCCGGCGCCCGCCCCGTCTTGCCACCGCCAGCGAGCGCCGCCAGCGCCGCCGCGACGATGGCTTCGGGGTCGATGCCGACGAGGGTATTGGTGCCCTGCTCGATGGTGATCGGCCTTTCGGTGTTTTCGCGCAAGGTCAGGCAAGGCACGCCCAGCGCCGTGGTCTCTTCCTGGATGCCGCCGGAGTCGGTCAACACCATGCGCGCCCCCGCCATCAGGCCGAGCATTTCGAGATAGCCCTGCGGCGGCAGGATCAGGAAGCCGGGCGCGCCGATGCGGTCGAGCATGCCGAAGCGCTCGAGGTTGGCGCGGGTACGCGGATGCAGTGCGATCACCAGCGGCAGGCGTTCGCCGATCCGGCGCAGGGCGTCGATGATCGGCCCCAGGATTTCGGGCCGGTCGACATTGGAAGGCCGGTGCAAGGTGACGACGCCATGGCCGCCAGCGATCCGGCCCGCGTCGAATCCGGCGGCGGCGAGCGATTGCGCCGGTGGCACCGCCCTGGCGAGGTGCGCGCGCAGGCTGTCGATCATGACATTGCCGACGAATTCGATGCGTTCGGGGGCAATGCCCTCGCGCAGCAGGTTGTCGCGCGCGCCGCGTTCGGTGGTGTAGAGTACGTCGGCGATCTGGTCGGTGAGCACGCGGTTGATTTCTTCTGGCATGCGGCGGTCATGGCTGCGCAAGCCGGCCTCGACGTGAACCACCGGAACATGGCGCTTGGCCGCCACCAGGGCGCAGGCCAGGGTGGAATTGACATCGCCCGCCACCAGCACCGCCCTGGCGCCATGCTCGTCGAGCACCGGCTCGAAGCGGCGCATGACCTCGGCGGTCTGCACCGCGTGCGATCCCGAGCCGACGGCGAGATTGACATCCGGCTCGGGCAGTTCGAGATCGAGGAACAGGCGATCTTTCATCAGCGGATCATAATGCTGGCCGGTGTGCACCAACAGTGTGCGCAAGGCGGGCCGCAATCCGGCAAGAGCGCGCATGATCGGCGCCACCTTCATGTAATTGGGGCGGGCGCCAACGACGCAGATGACCGGCGCACCGGCGGGAGAAGTATTGTGCTCTTTCATTGCGGCGGTTTTATGATTGTTTTTCGGAAGGCGTTTCGCGCCGCACCGCCTGCAATAGCTGGTTGAGGACATTGACTGCGGCGCTGAGGGATTGCTCGACGCGGGCGATGCGATTTTCCAGCTTGCGATTCTCGACGCTGGCAACCAGCTTGACCGTTTTGAGCAGATCGCCGCCCTGCGTATCGAGAACGCTGTTGGCGGCGTCGATCAGCCCCGCGCCCCGTGGCGCCCGCATGGCGAATTCTTCTTGCAATTCAGCAATCACGGCCCTGGCGTCCTCTTCGTCAATGTCGTGGCGCATGGCAAGGCCGGCGGCCAGCAGCAGACGGTCGCACAGCGCATTGATCCGCCGGGGAATGCCTTCGCTATGGGCATGGATCAGGGCGAACACCCCGGGGCTGAAGTTCGGATCGTTCTTCCAGCCCACCCGGCGCAGGCGGTGCAACACATAAGCCTCGGTCTCCCCGGCATCGAGCGGGCCGAGATGATAGGAAGCGATCACCCTCTGGCGCAATTGCTGCATCCGGCTGCTTTGCATGATGCCGCGGAATTCCGGCTGGCCGACGAGGAAACTTTGCAGCAGGGCATGATCTTCGAGCTGGAAGTTGGACAACATGCGCAGTTCTTCGAGCGCGGCGGGCGCGAGATTCTGGGCTTCGTCGACCACCAGCAGCGCCCGCTTGCCCTCGGCTGTGACCCGCACCAGGAAAGTCTCGATCGCCAGCAGCAGCCCGGCCTTGTCCAGCCCCTTGCTCGGAATGCCAAAGGCGGTGGCCACCAGCCGCAGGACATCGCCCGCGTCGAGCTGGGTACTGACGAGATTCGCCGCCACGACCTTGTCCGGGTTGAGGCGTTCGAGCAGGCTGCGAACAAGCGTGGTCTTTCCCGCGCCGACTTCGCCGGTGATGACGATGAAGCCTTCGCCCTGGTGCAGGCCGTATTCGAGATAGGCCAGCGCCCGCCGATGTCCCCGGCTGCCGAAGAGGAACGAGGGATCGGGGTTGAGCTGGAAGGGCTTGCCGGTGAAGCCGAAAAAAGATCCGTAAATCACGAATGTGCTTAAAACGTCATGCCGAGGTTGGCGGAAACCGAGTTCTCGGTGTAGTCGCCATCCGTCACGTCCGTATCGGAGCGCTGGTGGCTGTAGGTCAGGCCCGCCTGAGTCTGCAAGCCCAGCCGCGTGTTCAGGCCCAGGGACGCCGAGGTGCGCCGGGTATCGAGGCCGCTGTTCATGCCTTCTCCCTTGGTGCGCCAGTGCGTCACCATGGCGTCGAGCGAAGACAGGGCGGTGAGACGGCGCGTGAGCGACAGCGTGCCCGAAATCATCTCCAGGTCGTTGGCCAGGGCGAAACTGTCGAACGCCGACAGGCTGCCCAGCGAGATGCGCTTGCGCCTGGAGTGCTGCGCCGACAAGGTGACGGTATTGCGCGTCCCCGTGTACGTCACTCCGGCGCGCCAGGTTTCGTCCCGGTAATAGGCGTTGGTGATGAAATCCCCCGATGGATAATGCAGCAGGCCGCGCACGAGGGCCTCGCGCTGGGCGGGATCGGGATACATGGCGATCAGGTTGGGATTGTTGAACCAGGCCAGGAACTGCGGATCCTGATAAAGACTCCCGCCCAGCGAATCCAGCGACGACGAAATGCCGCGGCTGCCGCTGATTTCCCACAGCGTGCGCCGGGCGCGGTGGCCGAGGCTGAAACTGTAGCCGTTGCCGAAAGCGCGCTTTTCGGACAATAGCGACACCGTTGTGCGCGGCGTCGGCTGCCAGTCGAAACCGCCGCCCCAGATGTTTTTGTCTTCCTCGTCGCCAAAGCCGTAATCATTGGATTCGCGCCCGCCGGTGAAGCGCAGGCGCAACTCCGGCGCCACGTTGATGAAAATCGTTGCCCGCCCCAATTGGCGGCGGACTTCCTGGTCCGTTGCGTCGTACTCGGTGCCGGAACGGCTGTACTCCACGTTCCAGCCCATGTAACGGAACGCATGCGGATTGCCGATCTGCCCCGCCCACAACTGCTCGCGTTGCCCGCCGAATTCCAGCGTGTTGCCGTCGAGCCAGCTCGAACGGTAACGAAGCGCCCCCTGCGCCGCGTCGCCGAGGCGGAATTGGAACCTCGGTCCCAGCGCCCAGGTGCGCACTTCGTCTTCCCTGGCGACGTTCAGGCGGTCATCGCCGACACGGCCATGAAAGGGGGAGCGATTGTTGCGGCTGATATTGGAATCGAGATCGATGAAGAGCATGTCTTCCACCGCTTCGAGCGTATTCGCGCTCTGTACCGTGACAAAGGACTGGCTCAATCTGTCATTGCGGGCATAGCCGACGTTGCGCCACCTGGCATCGAAAATCCCCGTCAGACGCCCGCGATCATCGGTGTAGCGGATGCCTGGCGAGACTTCGAGTATCCAGTCCGCGTTCTTCTCGTGGGCCGCGCTGGCGTTGTCGCTCCAGGTCAGGCGGGTGTCGAGCCGGGGAACAATCTGTAGCGGGCGCTTGCCCGCCTCCACGCGCTCCACCCGGGGGAGTTCTTTTCCGGACAAAACCTGGCCCAGTTGCTGGGCGCTGGCGTTCGCCCCGCTCAAGGCCGCAGGCAGCGCGAGCAACAAGCAAACCTTGCGTCCCCCGGTGCTAACGCGCATCCTTGCTCCCTTTCGACCCGCTCTTGCTCTTGCCATGGCGGCTTTTGCTGTTTCCAGTACCATAGCCATAGCCATAGCCATATTTATACCCATATCCATAAGAGCCCCTTCCTTCTTCACGGGACTTATTCAACACCAACAATTTGACAGGACAAGATTCGATCGTCGCCAGCGCGTGCTTCACTGTGCCGTGAGTCGTTTTTTCGGCCTCGATCACGATGATGATTTGTCCCATGTGGGTCGCCAGTACACGAGACTCGGTCGTCACCAGAAGCGGCGGGGAGTCGAATATGACGATCCGGTCTGGATAGCGGCGGACGACCTGTTCGAGCAGGCGCGCCATGGCGTCGGAAGCCAGCATTTCGGTGGCGCGGGCGTGAGGCATGCCCGCCGGCAGCAAGGTCAGTTTGTCGATATTGGTGCGCAGCAACACATCGCTGAGATCTTCGACCTCGCCGCCAAGAACATCCAGCAAACCGCGCTGAGGACGCACGCCGAGGCGCGTCAACACCGATGGCCGTGCCACGTCGGCGTCGACCAGCAATATCCGGTAATCGAGTTCCATGGCCATGCTGATGGACAGGTTGATCGCTGTAAACGACTTGCCTTCGCCCGGCAGGGCGCTCGTCACCATGATGAGACTGCCGTTTTCGATCGCCGAGGCGCCGGTGGCGGTCGCGTTTTTCAGGAGCGGACGCTTGATCAGGCGGAACTCTTCGGCGATCCGCGAACGCGGCAAATCGGGCGTCACCATGCCGCGCGCGACGAGGCGCTTCATGTCGATGGCGACCATGCGCGAGATCGGGTTTTCGGTCCTGGGCGGCGCGGCGGCGTTCCCCCGCGCCGGCGGCGCCACGACTGTACCGCCGCCGGGCCTCCCGTCCTGTCCATGCGGCGATGGCACGGACGGCGCGGCCGGCACGGAACGCGCCCCGCCGGTTTCCGGCTGATCGACGAATTCCCCCGCCGCCCGTTTGAGGGCATCAAGGCGCGCCGTAGCTTTTTCAATGAGGCTCATCGCCTGTCCGGCCCCCGTCTCAGCCTTGCAATATTGTCAATGCCACGGTCGCCAGACCGATGGACGCCACGAAACCCGCCACCCCGCAGCCAAAGGTAAACAGACCCCGGATACGCTTGCGCTTGCGCTCGGGCGTCACCAGCATCGACACTATGCCAAGCACGGGCAAGCCCAGCACATCGCGCAACATGTGCGCGTCAATGAACGACGGCTTGAGTTGGCTGATGAGAAAAGTCAACGCCGCGCCCGCCGCCAGCGCCAGCAGGCCAACCAGCGGCATCAGCATCAGGCGGTTGGGCGCGGAAGGCGCCTGGGGCATGTTCGCGGGATCGACCACGCGAAAATCAATGACTTCCGACAGACCGTTTCCCCGTCCCGCGAGCACTTCTTCGCGTTTCTGCACGAAACTTCCGTATTGTTTCTTGTTGATGTCGTAATCGCGGTCGAGCTGCTGCAACTGTGTCTCGACTTCCGTCTGCCGCCGGGCCGAGTCCCGCGCCGCGTTCAGCCGCGCCTCGAAATCCTGCAACTTGGCCTGGGCCGCCGCCACCTTGGCATCGGCTTTGCCCAGTTCCATACGCAACTGGATCACCGCCGGATTGGAAGTGCCGGGGTCGGATGTCTTGCCCTCGTCGATCCAGCCCTGCCGTTGCTTCTGAAGCTCTTCGAGCATGCGCTGCGCTTCGCGCACTTCCGGATGGCTATCGGTATAGCGCAGCCTCAATTCGTCGAGTGTACGCTTGATGTTGTCGATACGACCGTCGAACTCGGGCACCCATACCCCGTCGTTGCCCATCTTGGCCTGCTTGTAGAGCGCGTCGCGCTCTTGTTTGGCCTCGCTCAGGGCAAGGCGCGCCTCGGTAACCTGGCTGTTTATCGAGGCGATTTTCACGATCAGGCCGCCCTCGCCCTCGTTGGCCACCGCATCGATATTGTCCAGCCGGAAGCGTTTGCGGCGGTCTTCGGACTCGGCAAGCTTCTGCTCGTAGACCCGGATCTGCTCATTGAGATAGCGCAAGGTCGTCTCCGCGCCATCGCGATTCTCGACCATGCCCTTTTCCACGAACAGCGACACCAGCGAATCCACGACCCGCTTCGCGCGCTCGGGCCTGCTGTCGGCATACGACATGGAATACAGGTTGTCCCGCCCGCTACTGCGCACCTGGATCTTGTCGACCAGATGCGTCACCAGGGCCTCGCGCTGCGCCGGGGTATCGACCAGGAAATCGAGATCGGCCATGTTGATCAGCTTTTCCATGTTGGGGCGGCTGATCAAGGTTTTCCCGAGTATGAGCACCTGCTGGTCGACATTGGGCATCACGCCCTGCTCCCGCACCACGCGCAACAACAGGGACTGGGTATCGACATACACCCGCGCCGAGGATTCGTACTTGTCAGGCATGACGTACACCACGAAGCAACCGGCGATCCCGGCAACCCAAGTGAGGGCCAGGCCCCACCAGCGGAAACGCCACATGCCGCCCAGGTAACCATGAACCTGTCTCAGCAGTTCTTCCATCCCTTGCTCCCGATCACGCCCGCCCCCGCCTCCGTCATCCCGGAAAGCGGGGCCGGAAAACGAAAAAAGACGGCAGGATCAGAACCAGCTCTGCGGAATGATAAGCACGTCGCCCGGGCGCATCTCGACGTTGGCGGACACGTCGCCGTTCTTGATCAGATCTTTCAGGCGCACGCTGTATTGCTTGTTGCCTTCCCGGGTGCGCAGGATGGAAGCTCCATTGCCGTCGGCGAAATCGGTGATTCCCCCGACCTCGATCATCACGTCGAGCAGCGTCATTTTCTGCTTGTACGCCAGGGTCTGGGGCCGCGCCGCCTCGCCAATCACGCGGATTTGCTCGCTGTAGGGGCCAACGAACTGGGTCACGATCACGGTGACCACAGGTTCGCGGATGAACTTGGACAATTCCCTTTCGATGTCGCGCGCCAGCGTGGTCGCATCCTTGCCCAGGGCGTGCAAGTCTTCGACCAATGGCGTGGAAATCTTGCCGTCGGGACGCACGGGCACCGACATCGTCAGTTCCGGATTGCGCCACACGACAATATTGACAATATCCCCCGGGCCGATCATGTAGTTGTAGTCGGAATCCGACGCCAGGGCCGGCGCGGGCGGCAAGGAAGAGCACCCGGCCGTCGCCGCCGCGACCAGCGCCGCTGCCATCGCCCGCGAAATCCACGCACGCAACACTGTCGAGAACATCTTGATCATGGTCATTACACCTTTTCACTAACGCCTGAGTGCCAAATTCACAAAGGCCACAAAGAATTTTTACTTACGAATGAATATCCAGGCCAACCGCAACCCGCAAGCACGGTTACCCCGCTGGGCGGAATGCTGATTATGCCACATTTTCCCATTGCACAAAGGCGCGGCGCGGCCGGGCGGAAAATACCGCGGGAAGACGCTTTCCACCCCCGGCTAGGCCGCGCTTGCCAGTTTTCCCCTCCTCCGGTATCGTCGCCCGCAACGTTGGGGGTGTCCGCGCCACGAGGCGCGGGCTGAGAAAAACCCTTCGAACCTGATCCGGATCATCCCGGCGTAGGGAAACGCGACCATGCCACATCCTCCCAGTCCCGGCGCGGCCTGTCCGCCCAATGTCGTCTCCATCGCTGGTATCGATCCGTCCGGCGGCGCGGGGGTGCTCGCCGACCTCAAGACATTTTCCGCGCTCGGCGCCTACGGCTGCGGCATCGTCGCGGCGCTCACCGCCCAGAACACCCGGGGCGTGACCGGCATCCATGTACCACCCGCCGGGTTTCTGCGCCTGCAAATCGACGCCTTGTTCGCCGACGTCGCCATCCACGCGAGCAAGATCGGCATGCTCGGCAGCGCCGCGGCCGTCGCCGCCGTCGCCGACCGTCTCGCGCACTGGCAAGCAGCCAATATCGTCCTCGATCCGGTGATGATCGCCAAAAGCGGCGACACCCTGCTCGACCGCGGGGCCATCGCCGCGTTGCGCGACACGCTTTTCCCCTTGGCCTTCATCGTCACGCCCAACTTGCCCGAAGCGGGCGTGCTGCTCGGCGCGCGCGCGCCGGAATCGCTACGGGAAATGCGCCGGATGGCCGAACGCCTGCGCGGCCTGCTGCCGCGCGATACGGAGCGCTGGGTGCTGCTCAAGGGCGGGCACTTGCCCGGCGACGAACCGGTCGATCTGCTTTTCGACGGCGAGCGCATGATCGAACTGGGCGCCCGCCGCATCGACACGCCGAACACCCACGGCACCGGCTGCACCCTGTCATCGGCGATCGCCGCGCTGTTGCCGCAATGCGCCGGACGCCCCGATCCGGTCGAGGCCGCCGTGCGCACCGCCCGCGCCTATCTGCTAGGGGCGCTCGCCGCCGCCGGTTCGCTTGCCGTCGGCCACGGCCATGGGCCGGTACACCACTTCCACGCGCTCTGGCGCGGCTGATCTTCCACTCCCATCCCGTGTTCAAGTCCCATGAAAAGTCGCCAGGAACAAAACCATCATGAACAATTCGCGGCGGCAAGCGCCCAGGTCGACCGCACCGCCCTCGTCCCCCTGCCCCGGTCACGCAAGATTCACGTCCAGGGCTCCCGCCCCGACCTGCGCGTGCCGATGCGGGAAATCGCGCAGTCCGACACCCCGGCTTCCTCCGGCAACGAAAGAAACCCCCCCGTGTTTGTCTACGATTGCTCCGGCCCTTATACCGACCCGGACGCGGACATCGACCTCCGTTCCGGCCTGCCACCCTTGCGCGCGGCATGGATCGAAGAAAGAAACGATAGCGAAACCCTGCCCGGCCCCACGTCCATCCATGGCCGCGAGCGCGCCGCCGATCCGGCGCTTGCCGCCCTGCGCTTCCCCGGTCTCGCCCGCGAGCCGCGCCGGGCGAAACCGGCGCGCAACGTCACGCAAATGCACTATGCCCGGCAAGGCATCATCACGCCGGAAATGGAATTCGTAGCGATCCGCGAGAACCTGAACCGCCAAGTATGGCTCGAAAACCTGCGCGCGCGCGGCCCGCGGGGAGAAAAACTGGCCGCGATCCTCTCCCGCCAGCATCCCGGCAAGGCTTTCGGCGCGGACGGCGACGGCATCGCCGGAATCACCGCGGAATTCGTGCGCAGCGAAGTCGCGCGCGGCCGCGCCATCATCCCGGCGAACATCAATCATCCCGAATCCGAGCCGATGGTCATCGGGCGCGCTTTCCTCACCAAGATCAACGCCAATATCGGCAATTCCGCGCTTTCGTCCTCGATCGCCGAAGAAGTCGACAAAATGACTTGGGCGATCCGCTGGGGCGGCGACACGGTCATGGACTTATCGACCGGCAAGCACATTCACGAAACCCGCGAGTGGATCATCCGCAACGCCCCCGTGCCCATCGGCTCCGTGCCCATTTACCAGGCGCTGGAAAAAGTCGACGGCAAGGCCGAAGAACTCGACTGGAACATCTTCCGCGACACCTTGATCGAGCAGGCCGAACAGGGCGTCGATTACTTCACCCTCCATGCGGGCGTCCTGCTCGCCCACATCCCGCTCACCGCGCGGCGGCTCACCGGCATCGTCAGCCGGGGCGGCGCCATCATGGCGAAATGGTGTCTCGCGCATCACCGCGAAAATTTCCTCCACACCCATTTCGAGGAAATCTGCGAAATCATGAAAGCCTATGACATCGCCTTTTCGCTCGGTGACGGCCTGCGCCCCGGCTCCATCCACGACGCCAACGACGAAGCCCAACTGGCCGAACTCAGGACGCTGGGAGAATTGACCGGCATCGCCTGGCGGCATGAGGTGCAGACCATGATCGAAGGCCCCGGCCATGTGCCCCTGCATCTCATCCGCGAGAACATGGCGCTGGAACTCGACTGGTGCAAGGAAGCGCCGTTCTATACCCTGGGGCCGCTCGTCACCGACATCGCCCCCGGGCACGACCATATCGCCAGCGCCATCGGCGCCGCCATGATCGGCTGGCACGGCGCCGCCATGCTCTGCTACGTCACACCCAAGGAGCACCTGGGCCTGCCGGACAAGGACGATGTCAAGGCGGGCATCATCGCCTACAAACTTGCGGCGCACGCCGCCGACCTCGCCAAGGGCCACCCCGGCGCGCAAATCCGCGACAACGCGCTCTCCATGGCGCGCTACGAATTCCGCTGGGAAGACCAGTTCAATCTCGGCCTCGACCCGGACAAGGCGCGGGAATTCCACGACGAGACCCTCCCCCGCGAAGCCGCCCGGACGGCGCATTTCTGCTCGATGTGTGGGCCGCGCTTCTGCTCGATGAAAATCACCCGGGAAGTGCGGGAATTCGCGCGCGCGGCGGACATGGCGGAGACAGACGCGCTGGCGAAGGGGATGGAAATGAAAGCGGCGGAATTCATTGGCAACGGCGCGGAACTCGACCGAAACGGATAAAACGTTTGCGATCCCGGCTCCCACGAAGCCCGGCGGGTCGCGGATGTGGAGCGGGTGAAGGGAATCGAACCCTCGTATGCAGCTTGGGAAGCTGCCGTTCTACCATTGAACTACACCCGCGCGCGAACCCCGGCGAGACAGCCACAGGGCAACGGGACGCGCCATCGTAACACCATTCGCGTCCGTTTTGTGGCTGGAAATGCTGGTGTCGCGTTCATGCGGCCTCCCGGTCAAAAGCAAAATGTTTCCCGTGCGGGCCGGAAGCACGCACGAATCATAGCCACGGGCTATACATTATAATTACCCGATAACTACCCATGCCCGGCTATCAGTATTTATACTAAGCGGCGCTCAATAGATAGCGCTCAGTTCGTGGTCTGTATATTTGGTTTTTAACTGGCTTGATTAGAGGAGAGCCACATGGAACAACATAAATCTATCAAACTTTCCGTACTTGGTGTTTTGGCTGGCATGACTATTGCCGTAACAGCGCCCGCCAATGCCGCAAACAACAAATGGATTTGGCCGGCGCCGGTATATCCGCCGCAGTCAAGTTGCCCGGTAGGAAGCTATGTCGTCCCGGGCGGCGCATACAAAGGGCCTGCTTTCACGGCGGTGGGTACATCTTCGGCAACGCCCGCGTCCAAGCTCGGGAGCAGGCTCAGTCAGTTTTCCCCGGATGGCGATCTTTGTGTCTTTCCTTACGACGGCCCATTCGCCACCTCCTGGGTAAATGCCTCGGCAATATGCCGCAATGGCCTTATCGGAGGGTTGCAATGGCGCCTGCCCAATGAAAGAGAGGTGTTCGAGATATTCCAGCGCGGCTTCCATAAAAGCCTTGGCATGACTGCGGGAACCGCTTTGCATCGCTACTGGAGCTCCAGTCTGAGCTTGAACAACCCCCCGAAAGCATTCTACGTACTGGCGTCTTCAGGTAACCATAACGACGTGCTCAGTCTTGGTTCGCAACCCACGCATCTGAACGGACTCTATATCGCGTTCAGATGCGTCAAACCCGCAAAGGAATTCGCATCGGTCACCACTGACGACAACGATGACAGTAATGATTATGGTCAATAATCCGAAAAGGGCCTCCGCGCACCCCGATCCGAGGTAATGTCCTTCCTGAACCGCCCGTGAGCACGGCTTGCGGGCGATTTTCAGCAAATGGCCGAAGATTTCCTCGGGGAAAAGAGGTAAATCTCTCCCGCGACGGCGGTTATTTCTATTTCCGATTGTCCCGCCCGGCGAGGGAAACGAAACGCCATTACGGGGAAAATGGTTTCCATCCATTTCCCGCCGCCAGGGAATCAGTCCCGCCAAGGCGTTTCGCCGAACGCGGCGTGGTAAGCAGCCTTGATCTCTTCCCGGCGTAGACAATGGTTCTGCCCGCCGCGATGACCGATCTTGATCGCCCCCATCACCGCAGCCAAGCGGCCACAGGCAAGCCAGTCCCATTTCCGGGCGATGCCGTAGAGCAGGCCGGCGCGATAGGCATCGCCGCAGCCGGTGGGATCGACCAGTTGCCTGGCCGCCACCGCGGGCACCTCGATACGCTCGCCGCCGACATGGATGTGCGACCCGTGGGCGCCGAGCGTCACCACCAATGCATCGACCCGGGCGGCGAGCGCATCCAGGCCGCACCCAGTCTTGTCGCACATCAGGCGCGCCTCGTAATCATTGACCGTGCAATAGCGCGCCAGATCCAGGCAATGCAGCAATTCATCGCCAGACAAGACCGGCAATGCCTGCCCGGGATCGAACATGAACGCTACCCCGGCTTCGGACAGACCCTCGGCATGGCGCAGCATGCCGGCGGGGCCATCGGGCGAAACAATGGCGAGTTGCGCATCCCGCGCGGCGCGCACATCGTTTTCGTGCGAATACATCATCGCGCCCGGATGAAAAGCGGTGATCTGGTTATCGTCGGCATCGGTGGTGATGAACGCCTGCGCAGTGTAAGTGCCCGGCACATGGAGCACATGGTCCTGCCGCAAACCCAGGTCATCGAGTCTTTGCCGGTACGCGGCGGCGTCGTCGCCGACCGTGGCCACGATCAGCGGCTCCGCGCCGAGCAGATGCAGGTTATAGGCGATATTGCCCGCGCAGCCGCCAAAATCGCGCCGCAGCTCCGGCACCAGGAAGGAAACATTCAGGATGTGGATTTGCTCGGGCAGGATATGATTCTTGAAACGATCGGCAAAGACCATGATGTTATCGTAAGCCATCGAACCGCAGACGAGAATGGACATGAAGCTCTCCAGTATCGGGACGAAACGCGGATTATCCCGGAGAAAGAAAGTCCCGGAAAAAAGAATCTCCCCGCCCAAGGGAAAAAATGGGGCGGTTCCAGCCATGTAGATACCTATGCCCCCTTGCAAGGGGCGAAGGGAATCCATCGGAAGAATACGTCATTGTAAAAATCATCGTCCCTTCGTCATTGAAAGGAGCGCAGCGCTGCTGGATAAAAAAGGGGAAGAAGAAACGGAGCGCCCCTCCATTCTCCATCGTCAAGAGACTACAGAAAAATCCCCGCCGCGCCGGAGCCTCCGGCGCGGCGGGGATTTTTTATCAAAGGGCGGCTTTTCCGCTCCGGGCGGGCGTAGCTGCGCAGGTCAGTCAGTAGTGGGGGAAGATTCCTCCGGCCGCTGGAGCGCTGGCTGCTGCGGTTCGGGCGGGGGAGCGCTTGCCGCCGGGGCGCGCGGGATGATTCCGCCCGGCGGCAGTTCGAGGCGGCGGACGTGGTCGGCGGCGTCGCCACGCAGTTTGTGCAGGCCAACCATGCGTTCGCGTATTTCGGCGCCGATCTGGCGTATATCCTGACCAGTGCGTATAACGCGGGGGGTAAGCATGACGATGAGTTCGGTACGCTCGTTGGTGGCTTCGGTTTGGCGGAAAAGACTGCCAATGAAGGGAATATCCTGCAACAGGGGTACGCCTGCCTTGCCATTAAGCTTTCTGTCGCGGATGAGGCCGCCGAGGACGATGGTTTCGCCAGAACGCACCGCGACCTTGCTGACGATCTGGCGCTGGTTGAAACTGCGCTGCTTAGTGGCGACGTCGATGCCGCCGACATCCACGACGGACTGATCGACGTCCAGCATGACCATGTCGCCCGCGTTGACCGAGGGCTTGACGGTGAGCATGACTCCAGCATCGCGGTACTGGATCGACGTGGTTTGAGTACCACCGTCTGTTATCGTGCTGCCTGTCTCTACCGGCGTTTGGTCGCCGACCTGTATGGTCGCAGTGTGATTGTCGAGCACCATTACGTTAGGATTGGACAGCACGTTGAGCAGCGATTTCTTGGCAAGCGCCTGGAGCACGCCGCGTATGTGACCAGCGGAATTTTTGACTGTGTAGCCAAACCCTGTTCCAGTAAACGCGTTGATGACTGTCGCCACAGGGTTCTTCCCCGAGTCGCTATCTGAACCTGTGGTCTCGTCAGTGTCGGTAGCAGCCGAGAATAACCCCCCCGATCCTGTCCAACCATTTTGTCTATCTTGCAGCGTCCATTGCACGCCGTATTCCAGACCGTCACCCAAGGTGACCTCGATGATGCTGGCTTCGATCAACACTTGGGTCGGCGCGACATCGAGGCGGCGCAGGGCTTCTTCGAGGCGGAGGTATTCGGGCCGGCTGGCGTAGATGAGGAGCGCATTCCTGCTCGGGTCGGCGACGACGCGGACGTTCTGGCCGATGTCGGCCTGGGCGATGTTGCCGCCACCACTGTTGGCGATGCCCGTCATGGGATTGAAGCCGCCGCCGAAACCCGCGCCGCCGCCGAGGCGGTTGGCGGAGGTGTTGCTGCCCATGGCGTTCATGAAGCGGGATCCCTGCTGCAAGCCGCCGGCCACGCCGCTGGCGCCGGAAAATGGTTGCGCGCCGCTGGCGCCCCCGCTGCCGTACAGGTTGGAAAGGAGGGCGGCGAGGTGCTCGGCGGAGCCGTTCTGTACCGGATAGATCCAGAGTTGCAGGCCATTGCCGTCGCTGGGGCGGTCAAGCCGCTCGATCCAGGTCTTGGCCAGTTCGAGGTAATGCGCGCGCGGCGTGACGATCAGGAGGGCGTTGAGGCGCTCGATGGGCATGACGCGGATGAGGCCGTTGAGCGATCCGCCGGCGAGGTCGCCGCCGCCGCTGACGGAGGGCGCCGGTATGCCGCCGGGTGCGTTGGGTATGGCCGCCGCCGCGCCCGGCCCGCGTGGCGCGGCGGACCCGCGCGGCGTGGCGGGCGCCGAAGAGACGCCCGCCACGGCGGCGCCGCCGATGAGGGATTGCAGGGCGGCGTCGACTTCGCGCACCGAGGTGTGGACAAGGGGGAAAAGTCCCACCGACATGCCTTGGAGGAAGTCGACATCGAAGGTGCGGATGAGGTCGAGCCAACTGTCGATTTCGTTGCGCGTACCGGAGAGCAAAAGCAGGTTGCGCGTAGTGTCGACGCGTTGCAGGGCGTCCTGACGGATGACCGGACGCAGGATGTCGGCCATTTCGGCGGCGCCGATGTATTGCAGGTTGACGACGAGCACGCTGCCGGCGGACATGGTCTGGGTGGTGACGGTACCGCGCGGGGCGGAGCGCAGGGCCTCGGCGGTGCCGACGCGGTAGCGGCCCGAGGGGTCGGCGACGAGGGCGAGGCCGTTGGGCTGGAGCACGGATTCGAGCAGGGGGATGACCTCGGCGCGCGGGACGGGCCGCTGGGTGCGCAGAGTGACTTCGCCCGCGAGCGGGGTGACGACGATGTAGTCGACCTTGAGCAGATCGCCGAGGACGGAATGGACGACTTCCTCGACCGGGGCGTGCTCGAAGCTCAATGAGACGGGCGCGCCCGCGCTGGCGTGTTTCCCGGGCTGGGCGGGCGTGCCGACGACGGCATCGTTGCCCCGGAACAGGAGGGGGTCGGGGCGCGTTTCGTCGGCGGGCGTGGCCTGCGGCGGCGGCGGATCGGGGTCGAGCTGGCGGCCGCGATCCGTGTAGGGCGCGGCGGGCTTGTCTCCGCCGAAAAGTCCGGCGCAGCCAGCGACGAAAAGGGACAATACGATGACACAGATCTGCTTTGTACTCATTTTCAGACTTTGGACTCTCAAAACGTGGCGTCTTCTTCCAAAGGCGCCAAAGATGACAGAGATCGACTGGACTATATACCTATGGAACCGGAAACTGATCTCGACTTGAAATTCCGCCCTTCAAGATTCGGACCAGCCGACAGGCATGAATGAAGCTTGCCGCTGGCTGATTATTGTAACTTCCGCTGACGGTTATAACGTTTTACGGCGATTGCCGCAACATGGCCTCGCGGCGCGCCCGGCGGGAAGCGGCGGCGGCTTCCATGCTGTTGGCTTGGGCAGGCGCGCCCGCGTTACGGGCGGGCGCGGGCCTGCGGGGAGTTCCCGGTGCTTTGGCTGCCGCGGGAGGGACTGTTCCCGCCGGGTCGTGTTTATACGTTAACTGTAGCTCGCGCGCATCACCTCCGGCGCCGGTGAAACGCGCCAGGCGGTCTTCGAGCATGACGAGCGTCCAGCCGTCGAACTGCTCGCCCTGGCGCACCCGGCGCTGTTTGCCATCGCGCAAGATGATGGCGACGCCGCCTTCCGGTTCGGCGATGACGCCAACGAGGCGGGCGCCGCCGAAGGGATCGACGATGGCGGGAATTTCTTCCGCGGGCGCGTTGTCGGGCGGCAGGGGGCGGCGATCGGGCAGGAAAAGGGGGCGCGCGGTGAAAACCGCGACGACCGTTGGATTGAGCGGAGGACGAGTGACGGTCTGGGCGGCCAGGGCGGAGGGATCGGGGACGATGGCTTCGGGCAAGGGGCGCGCGCGCGCCAAGAGCAGCCAGTAGAGGACGATCAGGATGCCGAGGACGGCGCACAACCGCGTCAGGCGCGAAACGGGGTCGGAAAGGCGGCGGGGGGCGGGGCGTTTTTGTCGCATGGATGCCTTGGCGTCGTCAGTTGCCAGTTGCCTGCGTTTGTTTCAGTACGCAAAAGCGCGCTTGCACGATCAGCCGTCCATTGGGCGTGCGGCTGCGCATGGGCATGAGGATGAGACTATCGACATAGATCGCCGGTGTCTGCAAGGCCAGGGTTTGCAGGAGTTGTTGCAGTTGTTCGTGCGAGGCGTCGAAGTTCATCGCCACCACGATCTGTTCGAGGCTGTTTTCTTCCTTGCCGTCGATGACCTGGCTGCCGCTGATGGCGATGCCGGCGCCGTCGGCGGCGGCACGCAGGCGTTGTTGCAATTCGGTGCCGACGCGGTCGGAGGGCTGTTCGGCGGGGTAGGCCAGCGCCGACAGGGCGCTTTCGGCGGCGGAGCGCCCTTCCCGGACGGAAACCGCTGCGTCGCGCAGGCCCAGCAGACGAGCAAGGCGCGGTTCGCCGGCGACGAGGATGCCGTTTACCTGGATCGCCTTGTGCATGAGATAACCGGCGGCGAAAAGGAAGGGAATGAGGACGACGAGGAGGGACAGCCCGACGGCGAGATGGGCGCGGGAACGGGAAAGGCGGAGGGCGGAAGAAAGAGCGCGCGTCATGGGGCGGTGGGGGGCGGGGCGTCGTTGAAATGGAATTCGACCGAAAAGGATTCCCGCCCGCTCGATGCATCGCGGGTGATCGCCGTGAGCGCGCGCACATCGTGAAAGCCGGGTTGCGCGCTCAGCAGATCCATGAGCCGCGCGGCATTTTCGGCCAGACCGGCGATGATGACGGTGCGCCCGCGTATTTCGAGGCGGGTGAGAAAGGCGGAATCGGGCAACAGCGCCGCCAGGCGCCCGAGCATTTCCTGCGGGTCGGGATGCGCTTGGGCATATATGGATACGGCTTGCAGCCGGGCGTTGGCGTTGACCAGCGCTTCGCGGTCGGCGACCGCTGGAGCCGTCTCGTGGGTGACGGCGTCGAGCCGGGCGCCGAGATCGAAGACATCCTGGCGCATGCGAAGCACGGGCGAAGCGGCAAGTGCGAGCATGAGGATGAGAGCGAGCGCGGCGAGCGCGGCGATCCGTAGGTGGTGGCGGCGCGCGCGCGCCTGCCGCGGGCCTTCGCCGTAGCCGCGCAGGACGATGGGCGCGTCACCGGTGGCGCTGGCGGCCCAGACTTCGACATCGGCAAGATGCTGTTCGTTGACCGTGCGAAGCAGGTAAGCGTCGACATGGGCGCGCGAGGCCATGACCAGTTCGACTTCCACATCTGTTTCGCGCGGCGCGGCCCGCCAGCCCCGCGCGGTGTTCTCCGGCGGGAAGGGGCTGGCGCCACCGAGCGCCAGTTCGATGGCTTCCCGCTGCGCGGCGGGCGCGAGGAAAGGCAGGCGCAAGGTGCGCCGCAGCAGGAATTCTTCGGGCAGTACGACGGCGTTGGCGACATGGGCGCGCGGGCTGGCGCCGGTAGGCCAGATGGCTTTGCCACCATCGGGACGTTTGACGCGCACCGGCTCGGGGGGGAGCAGGCGCATGAAAAGCGGCCACGCCATGGCCTCGCTCCAACCCTGGCGGAAAAAGGTTGGAATACGGGTCAGGTCGAAGCCGAACAGGACGAGGTTGAGATTGCCGCGCATTCGCGCCATGTCGAAAGGATGTCTGTGGTTGATCGCCGGAGGGTCAGAAAGTTTCCGGCGCCGGGACGGCGAAACGCACCGTTTCGGCGCGTATCGTCTGCCATGGCGTGCCGTCTCCATCCGCCCGGAGCAGTACCCAGCGTCCGCGCACGGCCCGGCGTCCGGCGTCCATTGGCACCGAAGCCAATATATGGAAGATGTTGCCCATGTTTCCCGCCATCAGATGTGTTTGTTCGAGCGTGGTGGTGTCGATGCCGGTTTCCCCGGCGTCGCGGGCCGCTGCGATGCGCGCCGCTTCGCCCGTGTCGCCCTGGCACAGGACAATGAGCACGGACATGGGCGCGGCCATGGGATTGACGCCATTTCTTCCGCCCCAGACGGTAATAAGGTTCTCGATTCTAGCAAACAGGTCGAAATCGACGCCGAGAACTTGCAACAGGTCTTCCGGCACGAGGAAAGGGGTGTTGCGGGGCCGCCAGTTTACGCCGGCGGCAAGATAGGCGTCGGCTTCCGCGCCTTGCGGCAACGGGGCGTCGTCCATGTCGCGCCAGTCGATGATGCGTTGCGCCAGTTGCGTGGCGTGGGCGGGTTCGAGTCCGGCGGCGTGGACAAACAGCGCGCGCAGCAGGCTCTCCGATGCGTTGTTGAGGTCGATCAAGCCGGTGGAAGGGATGATTTCGACTTCGATATCCATGTTCTCGAAAGTGTAGTGCGCGCGCCGGAGCCGATCCTGCGGCGTGTTGGCGCTCGCCCAATCGAGCACGGCAAGCTGGATCGCGGCGTCGCCGAGCGCCGCCGCTTGTCCGCTGTCGAGCCGCACTTGCGTCTCCCGGATTTCGCCGCGCGAGATCGTGAGAAGCCCCGCCACCAGCACGGTGAGGGCGGCGACGATCCACAGCACCGCGACCAGGGCGAAGCCGCGCGCGCGCGCGCTTTCCGCTCTGGTTTCTTCGTGCGCCGTGCGCAAGAAAGGAAAGGGCCGCGGCGCGAATCGCATGATCGTCATTCTATTACGCCGAGCACACTGCTTCTGCCGCTGCCGCTGCTTCTCCTGCCGCTACCGGCATCGACGCCGCCCATGACGGCGACGACGGGCGGCCAGGTCGCGCCATTCGCAGTGAAGTCGATGCGCACCCGCGCCGGGAGTTTGTCGGGATCATCCCAGGATTCGCTCCATACGGCTTCTTCGTCGAGCTTTTCGGGGCGCGTCTGATAGAGGATGCGCAGGGCGGCGACATTTTCGGCCAGCA
Source organism: Azoarcus sp. (assembly GCA_031277975.1). Lineage (GTDB taxonomy): Bacteria > Pseudomonadota > Gammaproteobacteria > Burkholderiales > Rhodocyclaceae > WRNU01. The sequence continues at coordinate 5,481 of JAITLI010000202.1, read as the reverse complement.
CGCGGGCGTCGATGGCGGCGGAGTCGGGGGGGCTGTCCACGACATAGGGGGTATAGCGCAGAACCAGACGCGCGCCGTTGTTTTCCGCTTCGAGATCGAGGAAGAAGTGATACAGGCCGCCCGCGCCGTAGCGCGCCGGCATGGCGCCGAGCCATTGCAGGGACTGGGGGCCGCCGCGAAAGAAAATCGCCTGGCTTTCGTCGGCGAGGCGCTGCTTGAACCGTCCGGTGGAGGAAGCGAGGCTGGCGCGCAGGAACTCGTTTATCAGCCATTGCCGGCTACCTTGTCCCGCGCGCTCGTCGAGCCGTGTGGCCGTCCCGCCCAGCGTGGCGAAGGCGCTCATCAGCCCCAGCATGATGAGCGACATGATGGTGAGCGCGATGACGATTTCGATGAGGGTGAAGCCGCGCGCGCCTGGGGGCTGCCGGATCATCGCTTCGAGTCCGCCCGTTTCGAGTCCAGGGGGGCGCGGCGCTCGGGCAGCAGACTCGCCAGGCGCAGGCCGCGGCGGCCCTGCTCCCAGGTGACAGTGACCTCGATCTGGTGGAGCGCCCAATTCTTATCCTGCTCCGCGCGGAAAAGAGACGTAGCGAGCGTCCATTGCATGTCGCCGACGCTGCCGCTTTCGCGCAGCCCGCCGGGCGGCGTGCTCCAGTGCGTATCGAGCAGCGCCAGCGCCAGCGCGGTGGCGCGGGTGCGGGTTCCGGTTTCGATCACGCCGCGCAGGGCGCCGCCGCCGGCATGGTAGAGCGCGCCGAGCGACATGGCCATGATCGCCATGGCGACAATGACTTCGAGCAGAGAAAAACCGCCCGCCGCGCGCTTCATCCGGGGATCGTCTCCTGCGAAACCGAACCGAGCAGCCAGTCGACCCGGATGCGCACGCCCCCGGCCTGTCCGCGCAGAAGATCGACGCTGCCGCCGGTGGCGCCGCCATCGGGCTGGAAACGGATATGGCCGCGTTCGCGCTGGTCGATTTCCTGTCCGGCGACGACGAAGCGCACGCTGACCGAATCCGGAAAGCGCCCCAGTTCGCGCGCGCCCACGCCGTAGGCGCGCGCTTCCGGATCGACGTAGAAAAGCGCCGGCTGCCCGGTGCGCGCGGCTTCGGCGCGCGCCGTATTCATGGCGGCGAGCACGCCGCGTATGGCGCTGCGGTATTCCATGCTCTGGTGCATTTTTGGGTAGGCGATGACCGCCGCGCCCAGCATCAGGCTGGCAATGGCGAGCGCCACCATCAGTTCGATGAGCGTGAAGCCGCGCCGCGCCGGAGCCACGCTCAAACCCTGGTCAGCCAGTGCTTGTATTCGGGCACGCGGCCATTGACGATGTCGAAGAATCTGGCTTGCAGCTTCGCGGTGATCGGGCCGCGCCGGCCGCCGCCGATGGGGCGGTTGTCGAGCTCCCGGATCGGCGTGATTTCGGCGGCGGTGCCGGTGAAAAAGGCTTCGTCGGCCAGGTAGACATCGTCGCGGGTCAGGCGGTGCGATTGCACTTCGAGGCCCAGGTCGTGCGCGATCTGGATGACCGATTCGCGGGTGATGCCGGTGAGCGCCGAAGCGATTTCCGGCTCGATCAGCACCCCGTTCTTGACGATGAAAAGATTCTCGCCCGAGCCTTCGGCGACGAACCCCTGTGTATCGAGCAACAGCGCCTCGTCGTAGCCGTCGCGGGTGACTTCGAGATTGGCGAGGATGGAATTGGTATAAGCGCCGGCGAGCTTGGCGCGCGGCATGGTGACGTTGACGTGATGGCGGGCGAAGGAAGAGACCTTGACGCGGATGCCGTGTTCGATGGCCTCCTCGCCGAGATAGGCCCCCCAGGGCCAGGCGGCGATCGCCACATGCACAGACGCGCCCACGGTGGAGACGCCCATCTTCTCCGAACCGTAGAACACGATGGGACGGATGTAGCACTCCTTGAGATGGTTGGCGCGCACGACCTCCTTTTGCGCCTCCATCAGGATTTGCTGGGAATACGGAATATCCATCATATAAATGCGGCAAGAGTTGAGCAGCCGCAGGGTATGCTCGACCAGCCGGAAAATCGCGGCGCCGCCGGCGGTCTCGTAGGCGCGCACGCCCTCGAACACGGCCAGGCCATAGTGCAGGGAATGGGTCAGCACATGCGTGGTCGCTTCGCGCCATGGCACGAGTTCGCCATCTTTCCAGATAAAACCGTCGCGGTCGGACATTGACATTTCGGGGTTCTCCACCAGTCAGGATCAGTCGGAAACGCCCGCAACAGGGGCGGGACAGCCGTTGATTCTAGCGCCAAAGTTCAACGCACGACCGAGATACCGAGGCGGATTTGCGGGTGGCGCGACTCCGCGTATTCGAGCAGGGTCTGTCCGTAACCATTGAAATACTGCAAATGCACGAAAGCCCCGACGCCCGAGAAAATGCTGCGCCGCAAAGGATAGGACAAGTCGATCTGGGCGCTGCCGACGCCAGCGGTGCCGCGGCGCAGGGTCGCGGCGAGCACCAGGGCGGAATCGCGGCCAATGCGCAGGCCGAGCTGGCCATGACCGCGATAGCGGGCGATGTCGGAATTGTCCGATTTATCGATATACGACCACAGCTTCGGCTCGATGCCGATATAAGTGCGCCCATCCGGCAAGTGATAACGCAGGTTGGCGCGCACGAACCAAGTGTCGATACTGCGCGAATCGTCGCCGTCGCGGCCATTGGACTCGTGCTCGTAGCCGCCGGCCAGCACCAGCGAATCGCCGAGAGGCGGATTGCTGATCTTCCACTGATAGAACAGCGACGGGCGGAAACTCGTGTCGCGGAACGGTTTGGAGTCGGATTCGAGATCCCACAGCGAAGTCTGGGTAAACCCGAAATAAAGCCCGCGCGCCACCGGCAGGGTTTCCGCGACCACGCCCTGATCGTCGAACAGGCGGTAACGGAAACTGATCTGGAAGCGCGCCCCCTTCGGCGCGTCGCCGCCCGCCACGAAATACATCGGTTCGTGGAAACCCAGCGCCTCCGGCTCGACCGTCTCCGCCTCGGCGGGCGAGATGAGATCGTGATCGACGGCGGCACCCGCTGCGGCGGGCATTTCTCCGGACGTCCGCGCCGCCTCGCCGGCACCGGGCTGGGCGGCGGCGGGCGGCGCGGACGCGATGCGGGCATCGACCAGCAGATGCGCGCGCGCCGAATCCGCCAGCGTCAAGGTCACGATGCCCGCGATCTCGCCAGGCCACTGCCCGACATAACGTTGCCGGGACGGGCCGGGTTCGCCCGCGGCCACCAGATCCACGCGCACGCGCGGGCCATTGCCCGGCAACCCGATCAAGGCAGCCAGGCGGCGCGGCCAGCCCGCATCGTCCGGTTCGCCGACCACGACGATCTCGAACGCCTGTCCGGGCGCGACGCGCGATTCGGGCATGGCCAGCAACCAGTCCGCCGCGCGCGCGGGCGTCATCGCCGCCCATAGCAAAAACAGCGCCAGCGCGCCACATCGGGAAAACATCATACGAAAAGGAAGGCACATGATTTGCTCGTCATCGCTGGATTTGCCGGAACGGTAATGCTACGCACAACGAAACCGCGGCGGTAGACAAAATGCACGGCACCCGATTCCCCCGCCGGAAAGCATCGGCATCTACACACTCCGAAACAGCGGCGCTACGCGCCGGTGATTTCTTGGCAGTGGAGAGAGTGGACGGGCGTTTCGCCCTTTTTTATATGGCCGGAAAGACGGGCATGCGCGTACACGGTGCGGAAAGCGCGCCGTGGATGCACCACGATGGTGCTCCCGTGCCGTCCTTTCCCGCACCATATCGGGGAAGTTTCGGCGCACGCAAATCAACGCATTGATTAAAAAGAAAATAACGCGGCTGGCACAAAGCGTGCATGACCGGCGGCGCGACACATCCACGCCTGTGCGTCCCATTCATTACCTTGTTTGCAGGAGATCATCCATGCGCATACATGCCCAAACCATGGTTCCCGCGCTTGTCGCGGCGCTGTCATTTACCGGCGTTGCTCATGCTGAAGAAACGAGTCCTTTCAGCGCTAACGTCGGCCTCGTCAGCGATTATGCCTATCGCGGCGTGTCGCAGACCAACGAAAGCGCCGCCCTTCAGGGCGGTTTCGACTTCAAGCACGGTAGCGGCGTCTACGTCGGGGTGTGGGGTTCGAGCATTTCGTGGCTGCGCGATGCCGAGCGCGGCCTCGACGTTTCCTCGCGCAACAGCGTCGAACTCGACCTGTATGCCGGTTATGCCAGGGAATTCGGCGATTTCGGCATCGACGTCGGCGTGCTGCGCTATGGTTATCCGGGCGATTTCGACCGCGCCTGGAAAAACGCGACCGGCCTGGAAAACCCGAACACGACCGAAGGCTACGTCGCCTTCTCATGGAAATTCGTGTCGTTCAAATACTCGCGCGCCTTCACCGACCTGTTCGGCGCGCCCGACTCGAAAGGCAGCGATTACCTAGACTTGTCATTGTCCCATGAAGTGATCAAGGACCTGGGCCTGGAAGCCCACTACGGCAAGCAGCGCATCAGGGGCTCCGGCGTGTCGTACCAGGACTGGAAGCTGGGCGCGACCTACAGCGTTGGCGGTTTCGATTTCGGTCTGCATTACATCGACACCGATATCGACGACGCCGACAGCGTCGATGCCGATGCCCGCATCGTCTTTTCCGTCAGCAAGTCATTCTAGCCACGCTGGCTCTCCGTTGGTTCCCGATTCCGGGCCGGCGGCGGATGGGCCGCTCCGGCCCGCTCACAGGAGGAAAAAATGAAATTCGTCAGTGCCATCGTCAAACCCTTCAAGCTCGATGAAGTGCGCGAAGCGCTCTCCGCCATCGGCGTGCAGGGCATCACCGTCACCGAGGTCAAGGGATTTGGACGCCAGAAAGGGCATACCGAACTTTATCGCGGCGCCGAATACATCGTCGATTTTCTGCCCAAGGTCAAGATCGAAATCGCCATCCGCGACGATCTGCTCGAGCAGACCATCGAGGCCATCGAGAAATCCGCTTCCACCGGCAAGATCGGCGACGGAAAGATTTTTGTTTTTGATCTGGAACAGGCCATTCGCATCCGCACTGGCGAAACCGGGGCCGACGCCCTGTAAAATGGAGAAAGTGAAATGAAAAAATTGATCACGATTTTGATGACGATCACGGCGCTCGCGCTGGGCGCGGCGGGAACCGCGCTCGCCCAGGAAACGAACGCCGGAGGCGGCAAGCCGGCGGCGGTGGAAGAAACCATCACGATCATCGACGCCGGGACGGAAGCGCCCGCCGAGGCGGCCAAGCTGGATACCGGCGATACCGCCTGGATGCTGACGTCCACGATGCTGGTCATCCTGATGACCATCCCCGGCCTGGCCCTGTTCTACGGTGGGCTGGCCCGCGCCAAGAACATGCTCTCGGTGCTCATGCACGTCTTCGTCATTTTCTGCCTGACGACGACGCTATGGTTCATCTACGGCTACTCGCTGGCGTTTTCCAATCCGGAAAG
>JAITLI010000193.1 GCA_031277975.1 Azoarcus sp. | reverse complement strand
TCCCCCGTACAAATCCGCTCTTCACGATCTGTACCGAATGGCAATTCTTGCACTCCACCATGATCACGCCTCCTTTCTTTACGAGCAGGTTTTATCTTGGCATAAAACTATCTATAGGGAAACGCTCTTGGAATGGGATGTAAGCATTTGAGCAAGCAAACACCTTCGGGAGCGGCTTCAAGCCAGTTTTACAATTTGATGATCGTGGCCTTGCTGACGCTGTAGCGTTTCATCAGCTCGCGCTGCGTCACGCCAGCCTCACGCAGAGCGCGTACTCCGCGCGTGTCTTCGGGGTGGTTCGCGCCAGACTGTGAAGGAGGTGACTCATAATTTGGACTTCTGATGCTGATGTGATTCGATCATCGACCGCAGGATAACTTCTGCACGAAACAAAGGCCAGCGACGGGTCGGGATGTAATCAGACGGAATCATACATGTAAAGACCTATTCCGTTTGAAGCAGGGTATCTACGGTTGTTCGCACCGCACTCCGAGCGCCTTGTACCGCGCTCTGGGCGTTTTGCTCCCCACTCTGGGTGCTTTGCACGCCACGGCATGCATGGGGCGCGGCGCGGGTGGACTCGTCAAAAGCGAAGGCCTCCCCTGCCTCGTCATTGCGAAGCGCGCAGCGCCGTGGCAATCCAGTTCGTTTTGTCCGGCGCGAAGCGCCGCTGTTTTCTCCACGTTCCGTTTCCTTCCCCCCTTTTTCAAAGAGAGCGGCTTTGCTTTATCCGGCGAAGCCGTGCGATGATGAATGCCTTTGCCAAGCCCGGTTTCCGTCATGTCCGGTGGAAATAACGCCATTCATATCCACGGCGCGCGCCAGAACAATCTGCGCGGCCTGTCGCTGGATTTGCCGCTGAACCGCTTGCTGGTGGTCACCGGCGTTTCCGGCTCGGGAAAGTCCTCGCTCGTTTTCGACACGCTTTATGCCGAAGGGCAGCGCCGTTATGTCGAGACTTTCTCGCCCTATGCGCGCCAGTTTCTCGAACGCATGGACAAACCCCGCGTCGATCGCATCGACGGCGTACCGCCGGCGATCGCCATCGACCAGAGCGGCCAGGTGCGCACTTCCCGTTCGACCGTGGGTACCATGACCGGGCTGGCCGATTATTTCAAGTTGCTCTACGCCAATGCCGCCCGCCTGTATTGCCGCCGCTGCGGCCAGCCGGTACGGCGCGACGATCCGGCGAGCATCGCCGCCGATCTCGCCCGGCGCGCGGCGGCGATGGGCGATCCGCGTCTGGAAATATGCTTTCCATTCGCGGTTCCGGAGAGTCTCACGGAGGGGGAAACCACCGCGCTGCTTGCCGCCCAGGGCTATACCCGCATCCATGCGCGCCAAGACGGCGGTGGCGCGCTCCAGGTGGTGCAGGATCGTTTGCGGCTGGCAAGGGCCGAACCGGGGCGCGTCGTCGAGGCACTGGAAATCGCCTTGCGCCATGGTCATGGCCGTCTCGTGGTATTCGCCGCCAGCGAAGAGGGCGAAGAGGCGTGGCCGTATTCCACGGGTCTGCACTGTGCCGCCTGCGATATTGCCTACAGCGATCCGGCGCCGGCGCTGTTCTCGTTCAACTCCGCCATCGGCGCGTGCGAAACCTGCCGTGGTTTTGGGCGGGTGATCGGGGTGGATTTCGCCCTCGTGGCGCCCGACGAGGCGAAAACCCTGGCCGAAGGCGCGATCCGCCCATGGCAGACGCGGAGTTTCCACGAATGCCAGGACGATCTCATGCGCATGGCAGCACGGCGCGGCGTCGCCACCGACATTCCGCTCCGCGACCTGCCGCTTGCGCACCGGCGCTGGCTGTTCGAGGGCGATGAAGAGTGGGAAAGCTGGGAGTCGTCCTGGCCGCGCCATTGGTACGGTGTGCGCCATTTTTTCGACTGGCTGGAGAGCAAGGCGTACAAGATGCACATCCGGGTGCTGCTGTCGCGCTACCGCAGCTATACGAAGTGCCCGGCCTGCCATGGCGCGCGCCTCAAGCCGGATGCCTTGCTGTGGCGGCTGCCGGTCTCCGGCGCGGAAGACGAAAGAGGACTGGCGATCCACGAACTGATGGCGCTGCCGGTAGCGAAAGTACGCAAGCTGGCCGCCGGGCTGGAATTGCCCGGACTGGCCGATGAGGCCGGGGCGCTGGTGCTCGGCGAAATCCGCGCCCGCCTGGATTACCTCGTCAATGTCGGCTTGGGCTATCTGACGCTCGACCGCCAGTCGCGCACGCTCTCCGGAGGCGAGGTGCAGCGGATCAACCTCACCACGGCGCTCGGCGTCTCGCTTGTCAACACGCTTTTCGTGCTCGACGAACCGTCGATCGGCCTGCATCCGCGCGATATTGGCCGCATTCTTGGCGTGATGGTGCGGCTGCGCGATGCCGGTAATACCTTGGTGGTAGTCGAACACGATCCGCAAATGATGCTGGTCGCCGATGAATTGCTCGAAATCGGCCCCGGCGCGGGCGAGCGCGGCGGCGAACTCGTCGCGCGCGGTACAGTGGCGGAGATCGCCGCCAATCCGCATTCGATTACCGGGCCTTGGCTGACCGGAGGCAAGCGCATCGGCGAAGGCCGCCGCGCCAGGCCGGTCGACGTGGACACGCCGAAACTGACGATACGTGGCGCGCGCGAGCACAACCTGCGCGCGCTGACGGCGGCGTTTCCGCTGCGGCGGCTGGTGTGCCTGACCGGCGTTTCCGGCTCGGGCAAGTCGACGCTGATCGAAAATGTGCTTTATCCGGCGCTGGCGCGGCATTTCGGCCAGGGCGCGGAGCAGGCGGGCGGTGCGTGCGAGCGCATCGACGGCATGGCGGCACTCGCCGGCGTCGTCATGATCGACCAATCGCCCATCGGCAAGAGTTCGCGCTCCAACCCCGTGAGCTACGTGGGGGCGTGGGATGCGATCCGCCAGCTTTTCGCCGCGCTGCCACAGGCGCGGAAGCGCGGCTACAGTCCCGGCACGTTCAGTTTCAACGCCGGGCATGGCCGCTGCCCGACCTGCTCCGGCTCGGGTTTCGAGCATGTCGAAATGCAGTTTCTCTCCGATGTCTGGCTGCGCTGCCCCGATTGCGGCGGCAAGCGCTACCGCCCGGAAGTGCTCGAACTGCACTGGCATGGCCGCTCGGTTGCCGATGTGCTGGAGATGACAGTAAGCGAGGCGCTGCGATTCTTCGCCGGGGAAACCAGGGTGCTGGCGGCGCTGGCGCCGCTCTCCGAAGTCGGACTCGATTACCTGCGGCTTGGACAGCCGGTACCGACCCTCTCCGGCGGCGAGGCGCAGCGCCTCAAGCTCGCCGGTCACCTGGCCGGAGCGGCGCCGGGAAAGCGCCGCGGAAAAACGGTAAACAACCCTGTGGATGAAGACGGCGGCATGGCCGGGCTGCTGTTCCTGTTCGACGAACCCAGCACCGGCCTGCATTTCGAGGATATCGCCGTCCTGCTGCGGGCTTTCGACCACCTCATCGCCGCCGGGCATTCGCTGATCGTCATCGAACACAATCTCGACCTCATCGCCGCCGCCGACTGGATCATCGACCTCGGCCCCGAAGGCGGCGACGAAGGCGGCAGGCTGGTCGCCGAAGGCGCGCCGGACACGCTCGCCGCCCATCCGTCCTCGCACACGGCGGCGGCATTGCGCGACTATGCCGCGGCGCTCGACCGCGCCCGCGGCGAAGCCGAAGGCCGCCGCCGCCAAGCCGCCGAACCGCGCCCCGCCTGGCGGGTGGAACGCCGCGCCACGCCGGCGGCAATCGAAATTTTCCGCGCCCGTGAACACAACCTGAAAAACATCAGCGCGACGATTCCGCGCGAACGCCTGACCGTCGTCACCGGCCTGTCGGGTTCCGGCAAATCGACGCTCGCTTTCGACATCGTTTTCGGCGAAGGCCAGCGCCGCTATCTCGAATCGCTCAACGCCTATGCGCGCCAGTTCGTGCAGCCGGCCCGCCGCCCCGACATCGACCACCTCGGCGGCATTCCGCCGACGGTGGCGATCGAACAGCGCACCAGCCGGGGCGGCTACAAGAGCACGGTCGCCACCCTGACCGAAATCCACCCGTTCCTGCGCCTGCTCTACGTCAAGCTCGGCGTCCAGTATTGCCCGGACTGCCAGGTGGCGGTGAGTCCGCAAAGTTTCGAGGCCATCGTCGCGCAGTTGATGCGCGATTTCCGCGGCGCATCGCTCGAAATACTGGCCCCGCTGGTGACGGGGCGCAAAGGGTTGTACAACGAACTCGCCAAATGGGCGCGCGGCAAGGGCCACGAGCAATTGCGGGTCGATGGCGAATACCTGCCGACCGCGAAATGGCCGCGCCTCGACCGCTACCGCGAACACGACATCGAACTGCCAGTCGGCATGGTGCTCGTGCGTCCGGAGAACGAAGCCGTGCTGCGCGATTTCGTGCGCCTCGCGCTCGAACACGGCAAGGGCGTGGGCAAAGCGCTGGCGCTGGGCGAGATGGGCGCGAAACCGCTGACGTTCTCCACCCTGCGCGCCTGTCCGTCCTGCGGCAGGAGTTTTCCCGAACCCGATCCCCGCCTGTTCTCATACAACTCCCGCCACGGCTGGTGCCCGCAGTGCTACGGTACCGGGCTGGAAACGCTGGCGCGCGTCGACGATCCCGATCAACTTGATCTCGGCAACGTGGAAGGCGTGCTCCGCTCTGGCGAAGTGTGCCCGGCCTGCGAAGGCGCGCGTCTCAATCCGGTGGCGCGCGCGGTACGTTTCCGCGAACTGGGGTTGCACGAATTGGCGACCCTGTCGGTCGAGCGCGCGGCGGCGTTTTTCGCCGCGCTCGCACTCGACGGACGCGAAGCCAGCATCGCCCGCGACCTGATCGGCGAAATCCGCGGCCGCCTCGATTTTCTCCAGCGCGTCGGCCTCGGCTATCTCACCCTCGACCGCGCCGCCCCCACCCTTTCGGGAGGCGAAGCGCAGCGCATCCGGCTGGCCGCCCAGCTCGGCTCCAACCTGCGCGGCGTGTGCTACGTGCTCGACGAGCCGACCATCGGCCTGCACCCGCGCGACAACCATCTGCTGCTCGACACGCTCACGGCCCTGCGCGACCGGGGCAACACTCTGGTAGTCGTCGAACACGACATCGATACCATCCGCCGCGCCGATCACCTCATCGACCTCGGCCCCGGCGCGGGCAGGCGCGGCGGCGAAATCGTCGCCGCCGGTACGCTCGCCGAAGTGAGCGCCGTCCCGGCCTCGGCGACCGGTGCCTGCCTGCGCGCGCCATTGGCGCATCCGATGCGTCCGCGCCGCCTGGTGGATGACGCGCATCCGGCGCTACGGGTGACGGGCGCGAACTTGCACAATCTCAAGAATATTTCCCCGCGCGTGCCGCTTGCCCGCCTCACCGTGGTAAGCGGCGTTTCCGGCTCGGGCAAATCCACGCTCGCCCGCGGCGTCATCCACGCTAACCTGCGCGCCCTGCTCGGCGAGCCGGAAATGATGAAAGCGCGGCGGCGCGGCAAGGCGCTCGCGGAAGCCGCGCCCGCAGCGGATGCGCCCGCCGGCCTCGCGGGCTGCCGCGCGCTGCCGGGCTGGCAGGCGGTAGGCCGCGTGCTGGAAGTCGACCAGACCCCGATCGGCAAGACGCCGCGCTCCTGCCCAGCGACCTATGTCGGTTTCTGGGACGCGATCCGCAAGCTTTTCGCCGACACGCTCGATGCGCGCGCCCACGGCTGGAACGCGGCGCGCTTTTCCTTCAATACCGGCGCGGGACGTTGCCCGGTATGCGAAGGCGCCGGGCAGGTCACGGTGGAGATGAGCTTTCTCCCCGACGTGAAGACGCCATGCGAAGCCTGCGGCGGCGCGCGCTTCAATCCCGAAACCCTGCTGGTGCGCTGGCGCGGCAAGTCGGTGGCCGACGTGCTGGCGATGGAAGTCGACGAAGCGGCGGCGTTCTTCGCCGCCCATCCGGCGATTGCCCATCCCCTGCGCCTGTTGCAGGACGTCGGTCTCGGCTATCTGACCCTGGGACAGCCCAGCCCGACGCTCTCGGGCGGCGAAGCGCAGCGGATCAAACTGGTGACGGAACTTGCCCGCGTGCGCGTACGCGCGGGCGAATCCAGCGCCGGAGTGCCGCTGCCGCCTGGGCGCCATACCCTCTATGTGCTCGACGAACCCACGGTCGGCCTGCACATGGCCGATGTGGAAAAACTCATCCGCGTCCTGCACCGTCTCACCGAAGCTGGGCACACGGTATTGGTGATTGAGCACGACCTCGACGTGATCGCCGAAGCGGACTGGCTGATCGACCTCGGGCCGGAAGGCGGCGGCGACGGCGGCCACGTCGTCGCCGAAGGCCCGCCGGAGGTTGTCATGACCGCGGAAAATTCGCACACGGGGCGGTATTTGGTAAAGTTCTTGGCGTCCCGCGGCAAGGCGGCGGGGCTTGCGCGTAACGGAATGCGCCCGGTAATGTAATCAATGCGATACGACATGTAACCCGAAAAACGGTAGAGGAGAAACATCATGGACAAGACACGGCGCGTAAAAGTCTGGGACTTGCCGACCCGCCTGTTCCACTGGCTTCTGGTGGCGCTTGTCGCCGCGACATTCGTGACCGGCTTCGTTGGGGGCAACCTGATCGAATGGCACGGCGACCTGGGCCTGGCCATCGCCGGCCTGCTCGCTTTCCGTCTCGTGTGGGGCGTGATCGGCTCGACCTATGCCCGCTTCGTCCAGTTCGTTCCGGGACCGGCGAGAGTCCTTGCCTACCTGCGCGGGCAATGGCGCGGACTCGGACACAACCCGCTCGGCGCGTTCTCGGTGCTCGGCCTGCTCGCGCTGCTGCTCTTCCAGGTGGGAAGCGGGTTGATCTCGGACGACAACATCGCCTTCACCGGCCCGCTCAAGAGCCTCGTCAGCCAGGAGACGAGCGACTGGTTGACCGGGTTGCACAAGCAGAACGCCTGGCTGATCGCGGCGTTGGCAAGCCTGCACGTGGCCTCGATCATCTTCTATGCCGTAGTCAAGAAGGACTACCTGTTGCTGCCGATGATTACCGGCGTGAAAGTCGTCGACGAGGCCGACGCCGTTGCGGCGCGCGGCGGCGGCTGGCTGCCGTTCATCGCCGCCGTCGCCATCGCCGCCGCCGCGGTATGGGCGGCGAACGGCGGCCTCAATCCGCCCCCGCTGCCCCCGCCGCCACAGACCGCGCCGGCGTGGTGACAACAGCGGCGCTTCGCGCCCCGGATAGAACGAACTGGATTGCCACACCGCTACGCTCCTTGCAATGACGAGGGGAGGAGGGTTTTCACAATGACGCATTCTTCCGATGGATTCCCCTCGTCCCCCGCAGCATAGCGCGCCGCTCCCCGGGCGTCTTCATGGTTTTTGCGGTTTTCGCTTGCAGAGATTGTGCAGCGCCAGTTCGAAACGCTCCTTGCTGTTTTTGGCGATTGCGTCGAGGATCAGGCCGCAGGCAAAGGAAAGCAGGCCGCAGGAAGCAAAGAATCCACTGGCGATCAGGGTAGGGAAACGCGGAACAGTATGGGTCAGGATGTATTGCGCGAGAATGGGGATGAAAAGACAGACGGCCAGCGCCAGAAAACCGAGGGCGGCATAGCCAAAGAAAAAGAGCGGCCTGTAGTGGCGGAAGAGATTGAAAATAGTCAGGATGACTTTGCCGCCATCCTTGAAGGTATGGAGCTTGGAATGACTCCCCTGCGAGCGGTCGCGGTATTCGATGCCGATTTCCTGGATGAAAAGCCGGCGATCCAGCGCGTGGATGGTCATGGCCGTCTCCAACTCGAAGCCGCACATCAAGATGGGAAAACTTTCGACAAAGACCCGGCTGAAAGCCCTGTAGCCGGTCATGATATCCCGTAATGGCTTTTCGTTTCGGCGTGTAAAAAGAAAATTCACCAGACGGCAAACCAGACGGTTGCCCATATTGTGGAAAGCGCGTTTGTTCTCGGTGAAATAAGTGGTACTGAGGCGATCGCCGACCACCATGTCCACGCCGTCCTCCAGCACGAGACGCGCCATTTGTACCGCATATTCCGCAGGGTAGGTGTCGTCGCCATCGACCATGATGTAACAGTCGGCATCGACCTCGATGAATGCTTTGCGCATTGTATTGCCCTTGCCCTGTTGCCGGCAATGACGCACTGTCGCGCCAGCCTCCCTCGCCGCGGCGCTGGTGCCATCCGTGGAATTGTTGTCATAGACGAAGATTTCGGCCGCAGGCAGGGCGGCGCGAAAATCGCCGACCACCTTGGCAATGGATACGACCTCATTATAACAAGGGATGATGACGGCAATCCTGTCCATTACCTCGCCCCTTTTTTTGCAAAGAGAAGCAGGTTTGAAGTGAAACCAAGGAAACGCTCGGTATATAAGGCCCAGGAATTCGGCGCGCGCCCAGAAACGCCGGATGTCCATGCTTGCCGCGCAAGTGCCAACACATCCCGTTTCGAGAGGAGATTGAGGTTTTCTTCCCGGGCGAAGAAATCCATGCCCAGTTTTTTCAGGATGGCCCGGTGTATCTTCTTGGGCAGGAAATGAATCAGGGGCAAGACAGTATGGAATTCCATTGGATGGTAGCGATTGGGCGTGGTCAGGAAAATAAAACGCCGGGCAACCCTGGCGCATTCTTCCAGTAATTGTTTCTGGTTGTCACGGCTGCCCACATGTTCGATGACCGCATTGGAAAAAACGAGGTCGAAGCTATTGTCGGCGAAGGGCATCGCCAGCGCGCTGGATTGGACGAAAGACAGCCCCCGGAAATGCGTTTCCATCCAGCGAGCATCTTGATTGCTCAAGGCGGTGATCCGTTCGGGATGAGGGTAGAGTTCCTCAAAGAAATTGGAACTGACCAGTTCGTGGTCCGCCGTCACCCCGACATCCAAGACGCTTTTCAGGAGTTCCAGCGGAACCAGCGCCGCCAGGCGCCGATACATTTTTCTACGGACACGCCCGGCCGTGCGATCCGCCAGGGAACCACCCGCCACCCTGCTGATTACGGATTCGTTGGGAGTATCCATGTTTGTTCGTTCGTTTCGATCCTCGTCCTTGAACCGGGCGGAAGCGTACGGAAGAGGTCATGCCTGGCCCTGCCTGGTTCTTCCTCTGAAGGAGCCGTTTCCAGCCAAGGCCGGTTTTCGATGAAATGGGTTGCGCCGATGGAAGCGGGAGAATATTACATCGTTTTTGCCGGGAACAATGACTTCGGCACCAAGTCGTCGTTGGGGAAAATCCGCCGGTTATGCGTCAGCCTCGCGTATGACCATGTTGGGGACTCGATGGCGTTGGCGGCTGTGGGTGGTGGTGATGGGCAGGATCGAACTGCCGACCTGCGGGTTATGAATCCGCCGCTCTAACCATCTGAGCTACATCACCCAGGAAAACCGGGGGATTTTATGTGTGTGGCCTTGGGGTGTCAAGAAGATCTGTAGTACCCTACGCGGGTTCGCCGGCGGTCATCAATACGCTGGCGGCGTGGCCGGAGCGTGTCCGGTATTTGGGATGGCATGAAAAAACTGTATATCCGCACCTTCGGGTGCCAGATGAATGAGTACGACTCCGACAAGATGGCGGATGTGCTCGGCGCGCAGGAGCCGCTGACTCGTACCGATAAGCCCGAAGAGGCGGACATCATTCTGTTCAATACCTGCTCCGTGCGCGAGAAGGCGCAGGAACGGGTGTTCCACGATCTGGGCCGGGTGCGGCGGATCAAGGCGGCGCGGCCCGGACTCATCATCGGCGTTGGCGGCTGCGTGGCAAGCCAGGAAGGCGAGGCCATCGTGCGGCGCGCGCCTTATGTGGACGTGGTGTTCGGGCCGCAGACGCTGCACCGGTTGCCGCAGCTCATCGCGCGGCGCAAGGCGAGCGGGCGGCCGCAGGTGGACATTTCCTTCCCCGAGGTCGAAAAGTTCGATGCCTTGCCCCGGCCCCGGGTCGAAGGCGCGGCGGCGTTCGTTTCGATCATGGAGGGCTGCTCCAAATATTGCACGTTCTGCGTGGTGCCGTACACGCGCGGCGAGGAGGTCTCGCGTCCGCTCGACGATGTGCTCGCCGAAGTCGCGGCGCTGGCGGCGCAGGGCGTGCGGGAAGTGACGCTGCTCGGGCAGAACGTCAATGCCTGGCGCGGCGAACTGGAAAAGGGCGGCGGCGAGACCGGCGACTTTGCCCTGTTGCTCGAATGCGTGCATGGCCTCGCCGGTATCGGACGCATCCGGTTTACAAGCTCGCATCCGCGCGAGATGACGCCAAGGCTGATCGACGCCTACGCGCGCCTGCCCAGGCTGGCGCCGCAATTGCACTTGCCGGTGCAATCGGGGTCGGACCGGGTGCTGGCGGCGATGAAACGCGGCTACACGGTGCTGGAATTCAAGTCCATCGTGCGGCGGCTGCGCGCGGCGCGGCCCGATCTGTCCTTGAGTTCGGATTTCATCGTGGGCTTTCCGGGCGAGACCGCCGCGGATTTCGACAAGACCATGAAGCTGATCGACGAAGTCGGTTTCGATGGCGCGTTCAGTTTCGTCTACAGCGCCCGCCCCGGCACGCCGGCCGCCGATCTCGACGATCCGGTGACGCGGGAAACCAAGCTCGCCTGGCTGGCTCGCCTGCAAGAACGCATCGACGCGCAGGCGCGGGCCATCAGCCAGGCGATGGTCGGTGGCATTGAGCGCGTCCTGGTCGAAGGCGCGGCCAGGAAGAATGGCGCCGAGCTGTGTGGGCGTACCGGCAATAACCGGGTGGTGAATTTTCCCGCCCCGGCGCACGCGCGCGAACGCCTGAGCGGCCAGTTCGCCGATGTGAAAATCACCGCCGCCCTGCCGCACAGCCTGCGCGGCGAAATCGTGACCAGGGAGTCGTGATGGCAACATCGCTGGAACTATCGTTTGAACCCATAGACAACACGCGGCTGGCCCGCCTGTGCGGCGCGCTCGATGAGAATCTGCGCCAGATCGAAAACGCTTTCGACATTACCATCGCCCGCCGCGATGCGCATTTCACCCTGTACGGCCGCAATGCGCGCCGGGGCGAGGCGGCGCTGCGTTATTTCTACGCCATGGCCGGGCGCGATCTGCCGCGCGAAGACATCCAGCTCGGCCTGGTCGAACTCGCCAGCCGGGAAGAAGCGCCCGCCGATGCGCCGGTGCTGGCCACGCGCCGCAGCGAGTTGCACGGGCGCACGCCGCGGCAGGTCGAATACCTGAAAAACATCCAGGGGCACGACATCACCTTCGGCATCGGCCCGGCGGGCACGGGCAAGACCTATCTCGCGGTGGCGAGCGCCGTCGATGCCTTCGAGCGCGATCTCGTCGAACGCATCATCCTCACCCGCCCGGCGGTGGAAGCCGGCGAACGCCTGGGTTTCCTGCCCGGCGACCTGGCGCAGAAAGTCGATCCCTACTTGCGTCCGCTCTACGACGCGCTCTACGACCTGATGGGGTTCGACCGCGTCGGCAAACTTTTCGAGCGCGGCGCCATCGAAGTCGCGCCGCTCGCCTTCATGCGCGGACGCACACTCAATAACGCCTTCATCATCCTCGACGAAGCGCAGAACACCACCCCCGAACAGATGAAA
Source organism: Azoarcus sp. (assembly GCA_031277975.1). Taxonomy (GTDB): domain Bacteria; phylum Pseudomonadota; class Gammaproteobacteria; order Burkholderiales; family Rhodocyclaceae; genus WRNU01. Next base: position 3,404 of record JAITLI010000193.1, on the reverse strand, counting down.
ATGTTCCTGACCCGCATCGGCTTCGGCGCGAAGGTCGTGGTCACGGGCGATCTCACCCAGGTCGACCTGCCGCGCGGCGCCCGCGGCGGGCTGGCGGAAGCATGCGAAGTACTGGGACAGGTGCGGGGCCTGGCCTTCACCCGCTTCGGCAAGGAAGATGTCGTGCGTCATCCGCTGGTGGCGCGTATCGTTGAGGCTTACGATAGGAAACCGGGGTTGCTGCGGACGCCGGAGCACGAAAACAGGGACGGGCTACGAGACAAGGAGCATGACCAGACAGATGGATAAGCCCAGGATCATCGCGACAGACAGTGACGGCAAAAGCGGCAGGGTGCGCGCCGAACGGCTGGAAATCGACTTCGGCGCGGGCCGCCGCCTGCTGCTGTCGTTTCCGGAGAACGGCTGGGGCGATCTCGAAATCGAAGCCGACGTGACGGGCGACGAAGCGGCGGTGCCGATCATCAACATGCAGGCGGGGGCCTGCAACGTCGTCAACCTGCGGATCGATGTGCGCCACGACCTGCTTCCGGTCGAATCCCTCGACCTGCCGGGAACAGGCGCGCCGCCGATGCTCAATCTCGCCGTGCAGAAAGCGCTCGAAGGTGAGGATCGCCTCAGCGCCCCCAAGAAGCATCAAATCCGGCGTTGGGCGCAGGCCGCCCTGGCGCGCGACGTGGAAGTCGCCGTGCGGTTGGTTGGCGAGGCGGAGGGGCGCGAACTGAACAAGAACTATCGCAGCAAGGATCACGCCACAAACGTATTGACCTTCGTCTACGACAGCGAAGAAAAAGGCGATGCCGCCCCCCTGCGCGGCGACCTCGTGCTCTGTGTGCCCGTGGTGGCGCGCGAGGCGCGCGAACAGAACAAGCCGCTCGACGCCCACTTCGCGCATCTCGTCGTCCATGGCATGCTGCACCTGCAAGGATTCGACCACGAGGACAAGGACAACGCCGAGCGCATGGAAACGCGCGAACGCGACATCCTGCGCACACTCGGTTATGCCGATCCCTATGCATGAGCCGCGCCGCATGCGTTCCTTTCATCGCTGAAATGGACAGTTCCGACCCTTCACCCGATAAACCCACCCTGCTGGAGCGCCTTTCCGCCCTGCTCACCCCCGCGCCGGAAGACCGCGGCGAATTGCTCGCTCTCCTGCGCGTCGCCCGCGAGCGCGGCCTGCTCGATGCCGACGCCCTGTCGATCATCGAAGGCGCCATGCAAATATCCGGCATGCGAGTGTGCGACATCATGGTGCCGCGCGCGCAAATGGATGTGCTCCACGCCAGCGATTCCATTGAAACCATCACCGCCTTCGCCATGCGCACCGCGCATTCGCGCTTTCCGGTCATCGGCGGCGACAAGGATGACGTCGTTGGCGTCCTGCTCGCCAAGGATCTGCTGCGCCATTTCGCCGGCCACGGATTCAGCCTGCGCGAAATGCTGCGCCCGGCGGTATTCGTACCCGAATCGAAACCGCTCAACGTCCTGCTGCGCGAATTCCGCCTGAGCCACAACCACATGGCGATCGTGGTCGACGAATACGGCGGCGTCGCCGGACTCGTCACCATCGAAGACGTGCTCGAAGAAATCGTCGGCGAAATCGAAGACGAATACGACTTCAGCGGCGGCGACGGCAACATCCTCCCCGATCACGGCGGGCGCTACCGCGTCAAGGCCGCCACGCCGATCGGCGACTTCAACGGCGTATTCGCCACCACCTTCAGCGACGACGAAGTCGACACCGTCGGCGGCCTGCTGATCCGCCACCTTGGACGGCTTCCCCGCCGCGACGAAGCGATCGTCATCGACGGCCTGTGCTTTCGCGTATTGCGCGCCGACAACCGGCGGATATATACCCTGCTCGTCAACCGCGAAACCGGAGCGCCCGGGGCAAACCCCGGCGCCGTCCCCGCGTGACGATCCGCGCCCTGGCAAAAGCGCCGCTGGCGGCGGCGGGCGGCGCGCTTGGTGTATTTGCCTTCGCCCCCGCGGGCTGCTTTCCGCTCGCATTCGCCAGTCTCGCGCTCCTGGCCGCGCAACTGGAACGGGCGGCCTCGACGCGCGCCGGATTCGGCCTCGGTTTCGCCTGGGGACTCGGCGCCTTCGGCGCGGGCGTGTCATGGCTCTACATCGCGCTCGAACGCTACGGCGGCATGTCCCCGCCGCTGGCGGCGCTTGCCATCTTCCTTTTCTGCGCCTTTCTCGCCCTCTATCCGGCGCTCGCCTGCGCGGCATACCTGCGCTGGCGGCGCGGCGGCGCCTTGCGGCGCGCCGCGCTTTTCGCCGCTGCGTGGCTCCTGGGCGAATGGCTGCGCGGTACCCTCTTCACCGGCTTCCCCTGGCTTGCCATCGGCTACAGCCAGACCCCGCCCAGCCCGCTCGCCGCCGGTTTCGCCCTGTTCGGCGTCCATGGCGTGGGCGCACTGACGGCCTTCATCGCCTTCCTGATCGCCGCGTGCGCCGCCGCCCTGCGCGCGGACGGATGGGCGGCCCGGACGTTTCTCGCGCCCGCCGCGGCCATCCTCCTCGTATGCATCGCCGGTTTCGGACTATCGCGGCACGCCTGGAGCGAACCCGAAGGCGAAGCGCTGGCGATATCGCTGCTGCAACCCAATATCGACCAAGCCTTCAAATGGAACCCGGAAAACCTCGCCGAAGTCCTGCGCATCAACGCCGTCCTTGTACAAGCGGCGCGTGGCGAAATCGTCGTACTGCCCGAAACCGCCCTGGCCGCGCCCCTCGACTGGATACCCAGAGGCTACCTCGACCTGCTCGCCGGACACCTCGGTGAGCGCGGCAGCACGCTGATCGTCGGCGCGCTCACCCGCGACAGCGGACGCTACCACAACGCCGCCGTCACCCTGGGCGCGGAAAGCGGGCAGGCCTATGCCAAACGTCATCTCGTCCCCTTCGGCGAATACTCGCCGCCGCTCTTCGGCTGGTTCTACCGCCTGGCGAACATCCCCCTGTCGCAACAAAGCCCCGGCGCGGCGCAACAAGCGCCGTTCACGCTCCACGGACGGCGCATCGCCATCAACATCTGCTATGAAGACGTTTTCGGTGCCGAGCTGATCTCCAGCCTGCCACAAGCCGGACTCATGCTCAACCTCTCGAACCTGGCCTGGTACGGCGACTCCTTCGCGCAGCCACAACACCTGCAAATCGCCCGCGCCCGCGCGCTGGAAAGTGGCCGCCCCATGCTGCGCGCCACCAACACCGGCATGACCGCCCTCGTCCTCCCCGACGGCTCTGTCCCGGCGGTACTGTCCGCCTTCACGCGCGGCGTACTGGAAGTGCGCGTTCCGGCCTACCGGGGTGACACGCCCTATGCGCGCTGGGGAGACCTCCCCGCACTCGCTGCCGCCGCTATCGTACTGGCGCTTTTCATCCTGGCGCGCCGCGCC
>JAITLI010000191.1 GCA_031277975.1 Azoarcus sp. | reverse complement strand
GCATGAATGCCTGGCGGGTGGGCGTGAATCGTGCCGCGGTTGTGCTTTTTTTCATCGTGGGTGCCGTGCGGAAATCACGGGACGGTGAATTTTCAGGGAGCGTATAGATGTGGCATCGGGATGTCAACACGATGGCGGGTATTTTTGCCGGCCCTGTTCGCAGGGGTTCGTCATTGCGGGCGGCGGGGCGCTTTTGTCGTGGCGCGGGGCGGGCGTGCCGCCGCCGCCCGGCCGCCGCCCTTGCCAAAGGCCGCCCGTTCGGGGATAATTGCCCGCTTTTCGCTCAACAGGACGGTCACAATCGCCGTCCGCATCAGGATTTCGCCATGAAGACCGATATTCATCCGAAGTACGGGGAGGTCGCTGTGACCTGCTCTTGCGGCAATACGTTCGTGACCCGTTCGACGCTCGGCAAGGAGAGTCTGCACGTCGAAGTGTGTTCCGCGTGCCATCCGTTCTATACCGGCAAGCAGAAGATTGTCGATACCGCCGGGCGCGTCGAGCGTTTCCGGCAGAAATACGGCAATTTCGCGCGCGTGCGCTGAGGCGCGGGCGGGCGCGTCGAGCGTTTCCGGCGGAGATACGGCAGTTTCGCGCGCCCGTGCCGGTCGCGCGCGCGCGCCATGGCGAGGCTCATGACGCTCGATATCGACATCCGCCCCATCGCGCCGGACGAGGCGCCCGCCATCGCGGCGCTCGCCGGGGTCGTCTGGCTCGATGCTTATTCCGGCATTCTGTCGCGCGCGCAGATCGACTATATGCTGGCGCGGCGGTACGATCACGCGCGCCTGCGCGCCGAGTGCGGCGATCCGGCGAAATGGCTGCGGCAGGCGTTCGCCGGTGATTTTCGCGCCGGGTTTGCCGCCTGCGAAATTTGCGGGGGCGCGTTCAAGCTCGACAAGCTCTATGTCCATCCGGCCATGCAGCGCCGGGGCGTGGGCGCGGCGCTGGTCGCGCACGCGGCGGCGCTCGCCCGGGGGGCGGGGTATTCCGCCATGATCCTGGCTGTCAACAAGAACAACGCGCAGGCGCTCCGCGCTTACGCCAAGTATGGGTTCCGCGTGCGCGAAGCCGCCGTGACCGACATCGGCGGCGGCTTCGAGATGGACGACTACATCATGGAAAAGACGCTCGATCCATAGGGGTCGGGGGGCGGGCCCCGGCGTTGTTTCGCTTCGGCCCGCGCCGTCACGCGGGTGCCGCGCGCCCGTTTATTTTTCCGCCGCCCGGTGCGTGTCTTCTGATTCCCGGCGCTGGATTTCCGCCAGTTTGAGCCAGGTCGATACGACGGTGTCCGGGTTGAGGGAGAGGGTCTGGATGCCTTCCCGCATCAGCCAGGCGGCGAAGTCGGCGTGGTCGGAGGGGCCTTGCCCGCAGATGCCGACGTATTTGCCGAGGCGGTTGGCGGTCTGGATGGCCTGCGACAGCAGGAGCTTGACGGCGGGGTCGCGCTCGTCGAAGGCGTGGGCCACGAGGCCCGAGTCGCGGTCCAGCCCGAGGGTGAGCTGGGTCAGGTCGTTGGAGCCGATGGAGAAGCCGTCGAAGTACTGGAGGAATTGTTCGGCGAGCAAGGCGTTGGAGGGAATCTCGCACATCATGATGAGCCGGAGGCCGTTTTCGCCGCGCCTGAGGCCGTGCGCGGCCAGCAGGTCCACGACGCTTTCGGCTTCGGCGAGCGTGCGCACGAAGGGGATCATGATCTGCGCGTTGACGAGGCCGATGTGGTCGCGCACTTTGCGCATCGCCGCGCATTCCAGCTCGAAGCAATCGCGGAAGGTGCTGGCGATGTAGCGCGAGGCGCCGCGAAAGCCGAGCATGGGGTTTTCTTCTTCCGGCTCGTAGAGCGCGCCGCCCAGGAGCTTGCGGTATTCGTTCGACTTGAAGTCGGACATGCGCACGATGACCGGCTTGGGGTGGAAGGCGGCGGCGATGGTGGCGAGGCCTTCGGCCAGTTTGTCGATGAAGAACTGGCGCGGGCTGGCGTAGCCGCGCGCGCGTTGCAGGATTTCCGCGCGCAGGGAGGCCGGCGCCTGTTCGATGCCGAGGATGGCCTTGGGGTGGATGCCGATCATGTTGTTGATGACGAATTCCAGCCGTGCCAGGCCGACGCCGCCATTGGGTATCTGGGCGAATTCAAAGGCCAGTTCGGGATTGCCGACGTTCATCATGATCTTGAGCGGCAGCTCCGGCAGGTTGCCCATGTCGGTGGCCGTGACCTCGAAATCGAGCAGGCCGCGATAGACGTAGCCGGTATCGCCCTCGGCGCAGGAAACGGTGGCCTCGTCGCCCTCGGCCAGCGCCTCGGTGGCGTTGCCGCAGCCGACGATGGCGGGGATGCCCAGTTCGCGGGCGATGATCGCGGCGTGGCAGGTGCGCCCGCCCCGGTTGGTGACGATGGCGCTGGCGCGCTTCATGACCGGCTCCCAGTTGGGGTCGGTCATGTCGGTGACGAGGACGTCGCCCGCGCGCACGCGGTTCATCTCGGAGGCGTCGGCGACGATCCGCACCGCGCCCGCGCCGATCTTCTGGCCGATGGCGCGCCCCCGGACGACGGCTTCGCCGCCGCCGCCCTTGAGGCGGTATTTTTCCATGACCAGGCCGCAACCCTGGCTCTTCACGGTCTCGGGGCGCGCCTGGAGGATGTAGAGCTTGCCGTCCTCGCCGTCCTTGCCCCATTCGATGTCCATCGGGCGGCCATAATGCCGCTCGATGATGACGGCGTAGCGCGCCAGTTCCAGCACGTCCTCGTCGTCGAGCGCGAAGCGGGCGCGTTCGGCCTCGGGAACGTCTTCGGTGCGCACCGATTTGCCGGCCTCGCGCGCGTCGGCGAAGACCATCCTGATGAGCTTGGAGCCGAGGTTGCGCCGCACCACCGCCGGACGGCCCTGGGCGAGCATCGGCTTGTGGACGTAGTATTCGTCGGGGTTGACCGCGCCCTGCACCACGGTCTCGCCGAGGCCGTAGGAGGCGGTGATGAACACTACGTCCCTGAACCCGGATTCGGTGTCGAGCGAGAACATGACGCCGGAGACGCCAGTGTCGGAGCGCACCATGCGCTGCACGCCGGCGGAGAGCGCCACGCCGGCGTGGGCGAAGCCCTTGTGCACGCGGTAGGCGATGGCGCGGTCGTTGTAGAGCGAGGCGAAGACTTCTTTGATCGCGCGCAGGATGTTGGCGTAGCCGTGGATGTTGAGGAAGGTTTCCTGCTGTCCGGCAAACGAGGCGTCCGGCAAGTCCTCGGCGGTCGCGGAGGAGCGCACCGCGAAGCTGCCGTCCGCGCCCGCGGCGATTTCGTCGTAGGCCGCCCTGATCCCGGCTTCGAGCCGGGGCGGGAACGGCGTCTCGACGATCCAGCGGCGGATGTGCGCGCCGGTCTCCGCCAGCGCGTCGACATCGTCGACATCGAGCGCGGCGAGCGCGGCGTCGATGCGCCGCGACAGATCCGCGTGGGCGAGGAACTCGCGGAAGGCGTCGGCGGTGGTGGCGAAGCCGCCCGGCACGCGTACGCTCGCCGGCAGTTGGCTGATCATCTCGCCCAGGGAGGCGTTCTTGCCGCCGACCTGTTCGACGTCTGTCATACGGAGTTCTGTGAAGGGGACAACGTAGCGAGTCATGGCTGGCTTCCGGAATCGGCTCAGAAAAAGCAAAATGCGAATCCTACGTGAAAGGCGGGCCATGCGCACGGCAGGGTTTGCCCCAATACCTTCCCCCTTTTTCCTCTTTCGCCGCCCTCCGTTTCTTCATTCCAGTCGAGCATGCTCATGAGCGAACCTTCCTCCCGCACGGTGTTTTTCGTCTCCGATGGTACCGGCATCACCGCGGAGACGCTTGGCCACAGCCTGCTGGCGCAGTTTCCCGGCACCCGGTTCCACCAGATACGCATGCCCTTCGTCGACACGGTCGCCAAGGCGCGGGATTGCGCCGGCCAGATTCTCGATGTCGCCCGCGGCACGGGCCGGCGTCCGATCGTCTTCAGCAGCCTGGTCAATCCGGAAACCGTCGCCGCGCTGCGCCAGGCGCACGACGCCCTGTTCCTCGACCTGTTCGAGCGTTTCATCGAGCCGCTCGAACACGAACTGGGGCAGCGCTCCACCCACGCCGTCGGGCGCTTCCATGGCGTGGCCGAGAGCAACGACTACAAGAACCGCATCGAGGCGATCAACTTCGCCATGTCGCACGACGACGGCGTCTCCAGCGCCGCCGACCTCGCCCGGGCCAACGTCATCCTCGTGGGCGTCTCCCGCTCCGGCAAGACCCCGACCAGCCTCTACCTGGCGATGCAGTTCGGCGTCAAGGCCGCCAATTACCCGCTCATCCCGGAGGACTTCGAGCGCAACAAACTGCCCGGCGAACTGCACGAATTCCGCCACAAGCTCTTCGGCCTGTCGATCGCCCCCGAGCGGCTGGCGCAAATCCGCCAGGAGCGGCGGCCCAATAGCCACTACGCCAGCCTGGAGAACTGCCGCTACGAGATCGAGGCCGCGCAAAAACTGATGCGGCGCGAAAACATCCGCTGGCTCGACTCGACCACCAAGTCGATCGAGGAAATCTCCGCCACCATCATGCAGACGCTGCGGATCGAGACGGAGTTCTGAGCCGGGGTGTTCCCGGCGCCCGCCTCATTCGTGTCCGTGCTTCGGCGCGAAGCGGCGCAGGGCGGCTTTCCGCACGTCGGGATTTTCGTCCTCGGCCAATACCGCCAGGAGATCGCGCGGCGCGGCGGGATTCTCCGCCAGCCGGGCGCGGACGGCGGCTTTTTCGTGGCCTGCCGCACGAACGCCGATTTTCCGATCCCCGGCGGCCCCCAGAGCCGCGCCGCGGGCGGAGCCGTGTCGGGAAAGCGTTTTCACGACGGCGCGGCGGCGCGGCGCAGGCGGTCGGCGATGGCGCGCCAGGCGGGTAGCTCCGGGGGGGCTTCGACGAGGATGAGGTCGGCGCCGAGGGCATCGAGCGCGCGCAGGCTGGCGTAAATCTGGCGGGCGTAGGCGGCGGGTTCGGCGGGGAGGGCGCGCCAGGCGGAGAGTGATCCGGCGTCGCGGGGCGCGGCGGCGCTGTGCGCGAGCGCGGCGACCCGTTGGCCCGCGCGGGCGAGACGGGCGAGTTCCGCGCTGAACGCGGCGGAATCCGCCAGCCGCAGCGGTGTGCGCGGCGCGTAGTGGGCGGCGAGCGCGCCCGGTACGCGCGGCGCGGCGTCGTCGGCGCCGGTCATGCCGCTTTCCCGCCGCCCGCCGTGCAATCGCGGCGGGGCGCCGGTGACGCGCGCGATGTCGCTGGCGGTGATCGCGCCGGGGCGCAGGATTTCGGGCGCGGCGCGCGAGAAGTCGACGATGGTGGATTCGATGCCGATTTCGCAGGGGCCGCCGTCGAGGATCAGGGAGATTGCTTCGCCCAGTTCTTCGCGCACATGCGCCGCCGTGGTGGGGCTGATGCGTCCGAAACGGTTGGCGGATGGCGCGGCGATGCCGGCGGGCGCGGGGGCGCGGGCGGCGGCGAAGGCGGCGAGCAGTTCCAGGGCGAGCGGGTGGGCGGGCACGCGCAACCCTATGGTGTCTTGTCCGCCGGTGACGGCCAGCGGCACCCAATCTTGTTTTTTCAGGATCAGGGTGAGCGGCCCGGGCCAGAAAGCGGCGGCCAGCGCGCGCGCCGCGGGCGGCGCTTCCGCCGCCCATTGCGCGAGGTGGCTGGCGGCGGCCAGATGCACGATCAGGGGATGGTCGGCGGGACGGCCCTTGGCGGTGTAGATTCTGGCGACGGCTTCGGGGTTGGCGGCATCCGCGCCGAGGCCGTAGACGGTCTCGGTGGGCAGGGCGACGAGTTCGCCCGCCAGCAAAAGCGCCACGGCCTGGTGCAACTGGCCGGAACGCGGGGGCGTTTCGCGCTCAGTCATCGCCGATGCCGAGGCCGCGCCGCGCCGCCAGTGCTGTTTTCAGTACGGCGTCCGGGTTTTCTCCGACGACGGTGAAATGCCCCATCTTGCGCCCGGGCCGCGCCGCGCGCTTGCCGTAGAGATGCAGTTTCAGGTTGGGAATGGCGTGGAGTTTCGTCCAGTCGGGTTCTTGTTCTTTCTTGGCCGCGCCATTGCGGAACCAGAGGTCGCCGAGCAGATTGACCATGACCGAGGGCGCGCGCATTTGCGGCTCGCCCAGCGGCAGGCCGCAAAGGGTGCGTACCTGTTGTTCGTATTGACTCACGAAGCAGGTGTCGAGCGTGTAATGGCCGCTATTGTGCGGGCGGGGCGCCATTTCGTTGACGAAGAGCCGTCCTTCGCTCACGAAGAACTCCACCGCCAGCACGCCGACGTAATCGAGCCTTTCCGCGATGTGTCCGGCGATTTCACCGGCATCGGCGGCGAAAGAAGGCGGCATGTTCCTGGCCGGGACGATGGAAATATCGAGAATGCCGCGCCTGTGATGGTTTTCCGCCACGGGGAATGTGCGGATGCGGCCCTTTGCGTCGCGGGCGAGGACCACGGAGATTTCGCAATCCAGCGCCAATTCCTGCTCCAGCACGCAGGCTTCGCTCTTGAATGTCCGAAAGGCGGCGAGCGCGGCGGTGCGGTCTTTTACCGCTGCCTGTCCCTTGCCGTCGTAGCCGAAACGGGCGACTTTCAAGATGCCGGGGAAAAGATTGTCATGCGCGGACTGGATGTCCATTTCGCCATGGATGATGGCGAAACGGCCATGCGGAAAGCCGTTGCCGTGCAGGAAAGTCTTTTCGGCGATGCGATCCTGGCAAATCGACACGGCTTTCGGCGCGGGATGCGCCGGCAGCCGTCTCGCCAGGTGGGCGAGCGTGGCGGCGGGGACGTTCTCGAATTCGATCGTCACCGCCGCGCAGCGCGCGGCGATGTCGTCGAGTACGGCAGTATCCTCGTAAGTGGCGCACAGGTGCCGGTCGGCGAGGCGGCCGGCGGGGCTTTCTCCGTCCGGATCGAGCACCCAGACTTGATAGCCCAGTTCGTGCGCGGCGGAGACGAAGAAGCGGCCCAACTGGCCGCCGCCCAGCATGCAGAGTATGGAAGGAGGAAGGATCATGATAGGCGATCGAATCGGATTCAGACGGGCGCTGTGCGGACGCTGTGCGGAGATTCCGCGGCATCAGCGCAAGGGTTGAATATAGTATTCTCCGAAAAGTTCAAAAAACTCCCGCCGCCGCGCCTCGCATTCCGAATCTTGCAGCAAGCACTGGCGATAAAACTCTTTCGCCTCGTGAAAGCTGCCTGTCTGGAACCAAAGCAGCGCGGCGGCGTATAAAATCGGCACCGTGAAGAAATCGAAAGACAGGCTGGCCTTTGCCGCCTGCAATCCTTCCGCGTATTGTCCATGGCGGATACAATGTTCGACCAGCAAGGAATAGTTGTCGCTGTCCGGCATGGCGTACGGCGACATTTTGCGCAATACGAGTGTGTGGCCATTACCTATCTTGCTGTCGGTTTCTTCCATCGTTTCCACGCAAAAGCTGACCAGCTTCCGCCGGTTGATCCAATTGACGAGCCGCAGCATGGATTGCAGGGTATAGACATAATAATGGCCGCGCCATTCGTCCGAAGGAGGCATGCTGTCCCGGACCGTCCGGTTTTCTTCATGCGCGGCGATGAGTTCTTCCAAAGGAGTAACCGGGCGGAAAATATCGCATCTTATCTCCGCCGTCCTTTTCGGGAAAATGCAGAAGAATATACCCCCTTCCTTCAGTACCCGGAAAGACTCGATGAATGCCGCGATGGGATCGGGTTCGTGTTCAATGACGTGGGAACTGATGAGATAATCGAGACTGGCGTCATCGGCGGGGATATTCGTGAAATCGCCAATTCTGTCTACAGGCATGACCTCATGGACGATACTTTCCTGTATCTTCCAGCGTTTTTCGTAATCTTCGAGATCGCGCGGATGCAGGAAATCCACGCCATCGCTGGGTGCGACATTGAGGCAATCGGGCAGGCCGAACGGATTGTGCAGGGATGCGCCCAGTTCCAGGCCATGCCCGGAACAATATTTGGACGCCAGATCATAGGGCGGAAAGGGATTCATATCATGATCCATCCATGTCGAGGCCGATCAGGGCGGCGATTCTTCTTGCGAGATTCAAGAAATCTTCATGGCAGGCATGTACGGCTTCGATGTGGGAACCAATGGCGCCGTCCGCCGATTTCAGGGCAAATATGGGTTTGTGCGCCTCCATGGCCATAGGCATGAGGCTGCGATAGTGTTTGAGCAAGGCCAATGCGTTGGGATCCTTTCCGGATTCCGGCGCGTTTTTTTCCGTTTTGCCCAGAACAGACTGGCGGTATGTTCCAGGTATTCTTTCCAGCCAACGCTGATACGATCTCACCGGGCGGCTTTCCAGAATGCCATGCTGACTCACGACGTAGCCGATGGGTTGCATTGTGCCTTTCGGTACGTTCAGGTTTTCCGGTTTTTGCGGTAGAAGTCTCTCCCATATTCGCCGCCATTCCCGCAGGGTCGGGCCAAGGTTTCGCAAACCTTGCAATGAAAACAAGTCGGCGGCGAGCGGAACCACTACATGATCGGCAGCGATCAGCGCCGCGCGGTTGATCGCGCCAAGATTGGGGCCGACATCCATCAGGATGATGTCCGCACGACATTCCTCCCCCCCCGCATGCGCCATGCGGTAAAACGCTGTCATGGCGCGGAAGGCTGCGGCGTCCCCGTTGTGGCAGCGCGGCCAGGCATCCGAAAGCTTGTCCTCGAAACGGGAAAGTCCCAGATCGCCGGGTACCAGGCTCAGGCGGATCGAGGGGATTTTTTCCAAATGCGGGGATGCAACGTCGCCAAGGCCCTCCAGGATCGGCTGGATTGCGCCGAGAACGGTTTTCGGATGATTGTCGTCGGGCCACAATTGTTCCAGCCGGCTCTCCCTCAGGAACATGGCTGTCAGATTGGCTTGCGGATCGAGATCGACGGCCAGGACATTCAGCCCTTGTTCCGTGAACATCCAGGCCAGGTGGTACACGAGCGAAGTCTTGCCGACGCCGCCTTTGTTGTTGAAGAAAGCGAGGGTCTTCATGCAAGTCTTCCGCGGATCGTGACGAGGAATACCTTGTCGTCGATTTCAAACTCTGGAGGAGGATTGCCATTTTCCTGCAACATGAATTCGGCGCGCTGGATACCGGAACCATACTTTTCGACATACCCCATTGCGCGCATGGCTTCCGCGAGAATCTGGTTTCTGTAACCATTGCGCGTTCTCAGCGTTTCCTTTGTAACTTCATCATAAAGCCCTCCGGGGCTTTGAATCTCAATCCGGTCGGAAAACCAGTAAAACCGGACGGGCATGCTCGATTGGTAGTTTCGATGCATCACGGCATTATGGAACAGCTCTCGCAAGGCCCACTCCGGGTAATCTGGCGCTTCTTCATTCCGAAATCCCTTTCCTTGTACGATAGCCCGGTTATTGTTTACCACGATTTTTTGGCGGATCGTCTCCAATACGGAGCGTAAATCCCCCGTGACGGCGAGCGCGTCATCGGGGCGATCCACCATGCTTTTTCCAGGGAGCCTGAGGAATTGCACATATGCACTCGGTATGAAATATGCCGGGTTTACGCCAAACAGCAGAATACCGGCAACCGTCGGCGCGTTTGCTCTCAGATCGAAACAACGCAAGGCGGCCAGTTTTTCTTCGTCCGTCCGGTGATTACTCGCAATGGCTTCGGGGGCAATGGTTTCCGCCCGGTATTCGCCGAAAAGGCGCAAGGATAAATCGCCGATGGCTGCCTCGCGCACCGGCGTGGCATCGAAGGTTCTTGCCAGGTTCGTGCGCCGTTCCGACAAGGCGCGCTCTTCCTGTTCGTTCGCAATGCCTTTGCGCGGCCCGGTGCGTATCCAGACTCTTCCCCTGTAGCGCACGGGCGGCAAATCGGAAGGATGAACCTCGACGACGGCAATCTCTCCGCCATGTATCGGGATCTTTTCCACATTCAACCTTGGGGCGGGCAGGATATTGCCATCCGAGCGCAGGGCGGCGAGATTCTGCAATAACCGGTCGCTCACTTTCAGGCCGGAGGGGACGCCTTTATCGTCGACGCCGACGAACAAGTACCCCGGCTTCCGGTGATTGGGCAGATCGTTGGCGAAAGCGCAAACCGCCTCGGCGAATTTGTCGGTATTGCTGGTTGACGTGGTGCGTTCGACACGATCCGATTCAAGATCGGATAACAAGTCCTGTAATTGCCCTGTCGTCAACATTGCTGACCCTTTCCGCCCGGATCAAACATCCGCCAGGCGCATGGCAAGCACCTTGTCGCGCTGCTTTTCGCGGAAATCCTGGAGTTTGGCGAACAGGGTTTCGTCTTCGTTCGCCAGCATGGCGACGGCGAACAGCGCCGCGTTGGCCGCGCCCGCTTCGCCGATGGCGAAGGTCGCCACCGGCACGCCCTTCGGCATCTGCACGATGGAATGGAGCGAGTCGACGCCGGAGAGCGCCCGCGATTGCACCGGCACGCCCAATACCGGCACGGCGGTCTTCGCCGCCAGCATGCCGGGCAGGTGCGCCGCGCCGCCCGCGCCGGCGATGATGGCCTCCAGGCCGCGCGCCTTCGCGGTTTCGGCATACTCGAACAGGAGATCGGGCGTGCGATGAGCGGAGACGACGCGCGCCTCGAAAGGCACGCCGAATTCCTTGAGGACGAGGGCGGCGGCCCGCATCGTCGGCCAGTCGGAATCGGAACCCATGACGAGGCCGACGCGCGGCGCTGGCGCGGAGGCGCTCATTGCCCGGCTTCCCGTTCCGCCGCTTCGATGGTGTTCGCCAGCAGCATGGTGATCGTCATCGGGCCGACGCCGCCGGGAACCGGCGTAATCAGGGAGGCGACATCTTTTACGGCATTGAAATCCACGTCGCCGCAGAGCTTGCCGCCTTCTTCCGGCGGCAGGCGGTTGATGCCCACGTCGATGACGACCGCGCCGGGCTTGACCATGGCGGCGGTGACGAAGCGCGGCTTGCCCACCGCCGCGATGAGAATGTCGGCGCGGCGGGTGTGGGCGGCCAGATCGCGCGTTCTCGAATGGCACACCGTCACGGTCGCGCCCGCGTTGATGAGGAGCAGTGCCATCGGCTTGCCGACGATGTTGGAGCGGCCAATGACGACGGCTTCCCTTCCGGCGGGGTCGATGCCGTTCGCTTCGAGCATTTTCATGACCCCGTAGGGCGTGCAGGGAATGAAACGGGGCGCACCCTGCGCCAGCGCGCCAGCGTTTTCGGCGTGGAAGCCATCGACGTCCTTGGCCGGGGCGATGGCTTCGAGCACGGCTTTTTCGTCGAAATGACGCGGCAGCGGCAATTGCACGAGGATACCGTGGATGTCCGGGTCGGCGTTCAGTTCGGCGATCTTCGCCAACACCGCGGCCTGCCCGGCATTCGCCGGATAGACGAGCTTTTGCGAATGAAGGCCCGCCGTCTCGCAGGCGGCGACCTTGTTGCGCACGTAAACCTGGGAGGCGGGGTCCTCTCCGACCAGGATCACCGCGAGACCGGGACGATGCCCGCGCGCCGCCAGCGCCGCCACGCGCGTCTTGAAAGTCGCGCGCAATTCTTCTGCCAGGGTCTTGCCATCAATCAAGTGCACACTCATCGGATACTCCCCGAAAAAAATGGATTCTAGCAGCCTACGCCAGGCAGGTAGCACATGGGGCGCGCGGATCAGGGCGATCGCACACGCGGCTGTCGTGAGAATCTATTCCAGTAGCCCCGCCGCCCGCCAAGCGATAATGCCGCAGGCAAAACACGACATCGCCATGGACGTCTCGGGGAGCCTCTCCCGGCGAACGAGTATCCGGCGCGCAGCGCCGCTCCTGATCCCTGATCCCGTTTCCGTGCAAGAATGCGGCGGCGAGGGCGGCGGCGCTGTTGGCGTGGTCGGTATGTTTGCCTTTCGCCCGGCGCGCGGGCGTGCGCTGGTCCGGGCGGATTGTTTTTGCAGGATTTTTTACATGAGCCAGTCTTCTTCTTTTGTTCGTTCGACCTGGAGCAATCGCTGGGCTTTTGTCCTGGTGACGATCGGTTCCGCCGTGGGGCTGGGCAATATCTGGCGGTTTTCTTATCTCGCCGGGTCGAGCGGCGGCAGCGCTTTCGTGCTGGTGTATTTGCTTTGCGTGGCTGCGATCGGCTTGCCGCTGCTGATGGCGGAGATTCTCATTGGCCGCCGCGGGCGGGGCAATCCGGTGCAGGCGATGCTGAATACGGCGGAGGAAACCGGCAATTCGCCTTGGTGGGCGCTCGTGGGGTGGGTGGGGATGCTGGGGGCGCTGTTGATTCTGTCGTACTACAGCGTCGTTTCCGGCTGGATCGCGGATTATCTCTACCAGGCGGTCATTGGCGTGCGGGTGGAGACGGCGGCGGCGGCGGAGCGGGGGTTCAGGGATCTGGCGGACGATCCTGTGCGGATGGGGTTCTGGCATACCGTGGTGCTGACGCTTTCCGTGGGCGTGGTTGCGCGGGGCGTGGTGGCGGGGATCGAGGCCGCCAGCCGGATCATGATGCCGATGTTGTTCCTGATCCTCGTGTTGCTCACGTTGTGGGGATGTGTCGTGGGCGATATGCCGGCGGCGCTGCATTTCATGTTCGATTTCAAGGCGCAGGCGCTGACGCCGGGCGTCATCCTGGCGGCGATGGGGCATGCGTTCTTTTCGTTGAGCCTGGGGATGGGGGCGATCATGGTGTATGGCTCTTATCTCGACAAGAAGACCAGCATCGGCCAGACCAGTCTGTGGGTGGTGGGGGCGAGTACGCTGGTCGGGCTGTTGTCGGGAATGGCGATTTTTTCGCTGACCTTCGGTTACGGGCTGGCGCCCTCCGCCGGGCCGGGGTTGATCCTGCAAACCTTGCCGCTGGCGTTCGCGCATATGCCCGGCGGGCGGCTGGTGGCCATTTTCTTTTTCCTTTTCGTGCTGTTCGCGGCGTGGACATCGGCGATTTCGCTGGTCGAGCCGTTCGTGTCCTGGCTCACCGAGCGCTATGGTATTCGCCGCCTCCAGGCGGCGTGGGGGACGTGGGTGCCGGTGTGGTTGCTGGGGCTGGCCGTTTGCCTGTCGTTCAACCATTGGTCGGGATTCACGATCGCGGGTCTCAACTTGTTCGATGCGCTGGATCAGTTCGCCAGCAAGATCATGATGCCGCTGTCGGGCCTGGCGATCGCCATTTATGTGGGGTGGATGATGGGGAAGGCGCTCGTCCGGGAGGAGGTGCGGTTGCGCGGAGGCGCGTTTCCGTTGTGGTTCTCGGTGTTGCGTTATGTGGCGCCGCTCGGTATCGTCCTGGTGTTTTGTCATAATCTGGGCTGGATGCCCTGGTAGGAGCATGGAAGATGGCGGAGAGTGGGGCAGGGGGGATTTATCTCGATGATGTCGCGGTCGGCGATCGTTATTCGAGCCGGGAATATGCGCTCGATGTTGCCCGGATCAAGGATTTCGCCCGCGATTTCGATCCGCAGCCTTTTCATCTTGATGAGGATTTCGCCGCGCGTTCTTTTTTCGGCGGACTGGCGGCGAGCGGCTGGCATACGGCGGCGATCACCATGCGGCTGATGGTAGAGAGCGTGCCTTTTGCCGGGGGGCTGATCGGCGCGGGGGTCGAGCTTTCTTGGCCGCGCCCGACCCGCCCGGGCGATGCGCTCCATGTGGAAAGCGTCATTGCCGCCATCGCGCCGTCGCGGAGCAAGCCGGATCGCGGCATCGTGACCTTGCGGAGCGAGACGTTCAACCAGCGCGGCGAAGCGGTGCAAAAACTGGTGTCGAAGCTGTTGCTCTTTCGGCGGGAGGCGTGAAGCGGATATGGATTTTCTCGATCTTCCCCAACTCCTGTCCGCGTCCGGCGTCGTCGTCCTGCCGGGTTCCAAGAGTATTTCCAACCGCGCCCTGCTGTTGGCGGCCTTGTGCGGCGGCGTGACCGAAATCCGCCGGCTTCTCGTCTCCGATGATACGGCGCGGATGCTGGAGGCTTTGCGGGATCTGGGGGTCGCATGCGTCCGCGCGGCGGATGGCGGCTTGCGCGTCAGTGGTTGCGGCGGGCGTTTTCCGGTGCGGCGGGCGGATTTGTTCCTGGGCAACGCGGGGACGGCGTTCCGCTCGCTTACCGCCGCGCTGGCGCTGGCGGGCGGGGAGTATGTGCTGCGGGGCGTGCCGCGCATGCACGAGCGCCCCATTGGCGATCTCGTCGATGCGTTGCGGCAATTGGGCGCGGATATTGATTATCTGGAAAAGCCGGGTTTTCCGCCCTTGCGCCTGAAACCGGCGGCGCTCAGGCCGGGGGGCGTGGTCAGGGTGCGCGGCGATGTGTCGAGCCAGTTCCTGAGCGGCCTGCTGATGGCCTTGCCGCTCACGGGTGCGGAAACCGCGGTGGAGGTGACGGGCGAACTCATCTCGCGGCCTTATGTGGACATCACCCTCGATCTGATGGCCCGCTTCGGTGTGCGGGTGGGGCGGCGGGGCGGGCAATCCTTCATCGCGCCGGCGGCGGCGAGTTATGTGTCGCCCGGTGTGTTCGCCGTCGAGGGGGATGCGTCGTCCGCCTCTTATTTTCTCGCGGCGGGCGCGATCGGCGCGTCCGCCGGAGCGCCGCTGCGGGTCGAGGGGGTGGGGCGGGATTCCATCCAGGGCGATGTGCGTTTCGCCGGGGCGCTGGCGCAAATGGGGGCGATCGTCGAGATGGGCGATGATTGGATGAGCGCCAGTCGTCCGCCGGAGGGCTTGCGCGGCATCGCGCTCGATTGCAACCACATCCCGGATGCCGCGATGACCCTGGCGGTGACGGCGCTCTTTGCCGAGGGCGAGACGCGGCTGACCAATATCGCCAGTTGGCGGGTGAAGGAGACCGACCGCATCGCCGCGATGGTCAGGGAATTGCGCAAGCTCGGCGCGAAGGTGGAGGAGGGGCGCGATCATCTCGCCATCGCGCCGCCCGCGCACGGCGCGCCGCGGGCGGCGGCGGTCGACACCTACGACGATCACCGCATGGCGATGTGCCTGTCGCTGGCCGCCTTCGGCACGCCGCTGCGCATCAACGATCCAGACTGCACGGCGAAGACGTTTCCCGATTATTTCGCGCGCTTCGAGGGCGTCGTCACGCCCGCGCCGGTGATCGCCATCGACGGTCCCACCGCTTCGGGCAAGGGCACGGTGTCGGTGCGGGTGGCGCGGGCGCTCGGTTTCCATTATCTCGATTCCGGCGCGCTTTACCGGCTCACGGCTTTTGCCGCGCGCGCGGCGGGCGTCGACTGGGCGGACGAGGCGGCGCTGGCGGCGCTGGCGGCGCGGCTGGATGTGGTATTTCGCGCCGACGGGATATGGCTGGACGGCGAGGAGGTGAGCGAGGCTATCCGGCAGGAAAGTATCTCCGCCGGCGCTTCCAGGGTGGCGGCCTTGCCGCGCGTGCGCGAGGCGCTCTTGTTCCGGCAGCGCGCCTTCCATCGCGCGCCGGGGCTGGTGGGCGATGGGCGCGATATGGCCTCGGTGGTGTTCCCGCGTGCCGGATTGAAGGTATTTTTGACCGCGAGCGCCGAAATACGGGCCGAAAGGCGTTATAAACAGTTGATCGGCAAAGGTATGTCCGTTACCATGCCCGACTTGGTGCAAGATCTGCGGGAGCGGGATGCGCGTGATGCCGCCCGGGCCGTCGCCCCCTTGCAGCAACAGCCGGATGCGGTTTTCCTCGATACCACTGCGATGGGCATCGAGGAGGCCGTGGCTTTCGTGCTCGGTCTCGTGCGGGATCGGGGACTGGCCCCCGGCTGAAAAAAGCCGGCGCGCACGGGCATCCACCCGGCGCGTTTTTTTGCCAACTCATTTTTTCGCTGTCGCACGGCGGCTCTGCTTGTCCTTTCTACGTACATGTCCACCACCCAAGCTGTTCCAGCCGGCGAAGAAAGCTTTGCCGCCCTCTTTGAAGAAAGCCTCGCGCTCCAGGATATGCGCGCCGGTGAAGTCATCACCGCCGAAGTCGTGCGCATCGACCAGAACTTTGTCGTCGTCAATGCCGGTCTCAAGTCCGAGAGCTACGTCCCGATCGACGAATTCCGCAACGACCGCGGCGAGATCGAAGCCAATGTCGGCGATTTCGTCCATGTCGCCATCGACGCACTCGAAGACGGTTTTGGCGAAACGCGCCTGTCGCGCGACAAGGCCAAGCGCATCTCGGCGTGGAACGATCTCGAAAAGGCGCTCAACGACGGCTCGCTGGTCACGGGCATCATCACCAGCCGCGTCAAGGGTGGCCTGACGGTGATGACCAACAGCATCCGCGCCTTCCTGCCGGGTTCGCTGGTCGACATGCGTCCGGTCAAGGACACTGCGCCGTATGAAGGCAAGGAATACGAATTCAAGGTCATCAAGCTCGACCGCAAGCGCAACAACGTCGTAGTCTCGCGCCGCGCCGTGCTCGAAGAATCCATGGGCGAGGAGCGCGACAAGCTGCTCGCCACGCTCCAGGAAGGCACCGTGGTCAAGGGCATCGTCAAGAACATCACCGATTACGGCGCCTTCGTCGATCTCGGCGGCATCGACGGCCTGCTGCACATCACCGACCTGGCGTGGCGGCGCGTGCGCCATCCCTCGGAAGTGCTCAATGTCGGCGACGAGATCGAAGCCAAGGTGCTCAAGTTCGACCAGGAAAAGAACCGCGTCTCGCTCGGCCTCAAGCAGCTTGGCGAAGACCCGTGGGTGGGCATCGCCCGCCGCTACCCGCAAGGCACGCGACTGTTCGGCAAGGTGACGAATATCACCGACTACGGTGCCTTCGTCGAAGTGGAGCAGGGCATCGAGGGGCTGGTACACGTCTCCGAGATGGACTGGACCAACAAGAACATCCACCCCACCAAGGTCGTGCAGTTGGGCGACGAGGTGGAAGTGATGATCCTCGAAATCGACGAGGATCGCCGCCGCATCTCGCTCGGCATGAAGCAATGCGCCTCCAACCCGTGGGACGATTTCGCCATCAACCACAAGAAGGGCGACCGGGTGCGCGGTCAGATCAAGTCGATCACCGACTTCGGCGTCTTCATCGGCCTGGAAGGCGGCATCGACGGGCTGGTGCATCTGTCCGATCTATCCTGGAGCGAGCCGGGCGACGAAGCCGTGCGCCGTTTCAAGAAGGGCGACGAGGTGGAAGCCGTGGTGCTCGGCATCGATGTCGAGCGCGAACGCATCTCGCTGGGCGTCAAGCAGCTCGAAGGCGATCCCTTCACCAATTTCATCGCCACCCACGAGAAGAACAGCGTGGTGCGCGGCACGGTGAAGTCGGTCGAGGCGCGCGGCGCGGCGATCGCGCTGGGCGACGATGTCGACGGCTATCTGCGCGCCTCCGAGGCCGCCGCGCAACGGGTCGACGATCTGACCGCGCTGCTCAAGGAAGGCGACGAGATCGAGGCGGTCATCATCAACGTCGACCGCAAGACCCGTTCGATCAGCCTGTCGGTGCGAGCCAAGGACCAGGTCGAGCAAAACGAAGTCATGAACAAGCTGGCTTCCGAGAGCGCCGCGCTGTCCGGCACGACCAACCTCGGCGCGTTGCTCAAGGCCAAGCTGAACGAACAGAAACAGTAAATAGCCACTTTCTCCATGACTAAATCGGAGCTGATAATCAGACTGGCCGCGCGTTTTCCCCAACTGGTGGCGAAAGACACCGATCTCGCGGTCAAGGTGATTCTCGATGCGCTGACGGACGCGCTCGTGGATGGCGATCGCGTCGAGATTCGCGGTTTCGGCAGTTTCGTGCTGAATTACCGTCCGCCGCGGGCGAGCCGCAATCCGAAGTCTGGCGAGAAAGTGTTCGTGCCTGAAAAATACGTGCCCCATTTCAAGCCCGGCAAAGACCTGCGCAAGCGGGTCGATGCCGTTGCGAGGGGCAGGAATTATTAGCAGCGATCCTTTCCAAATTCATTCCCGCTCCGCCGGGCCGCCCTTTCCCGTTCTCGTGAGTCCGCCATGCGAAAAACCGTATTCCTCTGCGGGATAGCTTTTGCCTTCATTGGCGTAGTCCATGCCGCGCTGCCGCATGTCCATGGCGAAGCGCATCTCGAAATCACGCTGGAAGACAAGCGCCTGGTCATGACGCTGGAAGCTCCGCTCGAAGTCGCGCTCGGTTTCGAGCGCGCGCCGGATACGGCGGAAGAGAAACAGAAAGCGGCGGCGCTCACGGAACAGTTGCGCCATCCCGAACAGCTTTTCGCTCTGGACCCGGCGGCGCAATGCGTTTTCGCCGAAACCGGGATCGAGTCGCCCGTCCTCGCGGCAAAGCGCGCGGGACATGTCCATGAAGAACACGCGCACGAGGCGCGCGCGCACCGGAATCCGCACGAGGATCACGAACATGCCGGGCACGCGCATCAGGCGGAAGAAACGCATCATGATCTGCGCGCCCATTTCCAGGCGACTTGCCAGAAGCCGGAAGTTCTCCATGGCGTTGACATCATGTTGTTCAAGGTTTTCCCGCGCCTTTCCCGCCTGCACGCCGTTTTCGCCGGCCCCAAAGGGCAGCGCGCCGGGGAGCTGGACGCCCGCCATCCACGTTTCTCCTGGTGAGATGATGCCTTGGATGTCCTGAGCGGCGCGCCCGCCGTCGAAATCCTGGGGCTTGTCTTTCGCCGGGAGCCGGGGGCGCCGTTCTGCCTGAATCTTGCCCGCTTCTCGCTGGCCGCCGGAGAACGGCTTTTCCTGGCGGGCAAAAGCGGCAGCGGCAAAAGCACACTCCTGAATCTGATCGGCGGCGCCATCGCGCCGGAACATGGCACGATCCGCCTGCTGGGAGAAAACATCACCCGCCTTTCCAGCGCGCGGCGGGATCGCTTTCGCGCCGACCACATGGGCTTTATTTTCCAGCAGTTCAATCTGGCGCCTTACCTCTCTGCATTTGAAAACGCGCTTCTTCCCTGCCGTTTTTCCCCGCGCCGCCGCGCCCGCGCGCAGCATCCGCAACGCGAAGTCGAGCGCTTGTTTACCGCGCTCGATCTCGCGCCGCAATGCTGGAAGCAACAGGCCGCCACACTCTCGGTCGGCGAACAGCAGCGGGTCGCGGCGGCGCGTGCGCTTCTTGGCCGCCCGGAAATCCTGCTCGCCGATGAACCCACCTCGGCGCTCGATGCCGAACGTCAACTGGCTTTTCTCGACACGCTCCTCAGCGAAGCCGGGCAGGCCCGCAGCGCCCTCGTCTTTGCCAGCCACGACCGCCGCCTGGCGGCGCGCTTTCATCGCATCCTGGATATCGAACACCCGCAAGGCGAAAATCCGGAAGGTGCCAGCGGTTGACGTAGCCGCGGCAGGTATGATGGCCTCCGCCCGCAACGAACCGCTCCGCCGGAGCAAGAATTCATACCGGAACCCGTTCCCACGATGAAAACACTGTGCTTCCTCGCCCTGAAAAGCGCCTGGAACCGGCGCCCGACCCTCGCCCTCATGTTCCTTGCCCTGACGCTCTCCAGCGTCCTGCTCCTGGCGCTGGCGCATGTGCGCGACGCCGCTCGGACGGGATTCACCGGCGCGGTCTCCGGCGTCGATCTCATCGTCGGGCCGCGCGAAAACCCCGTCTCGCTCGTGCTCTACGCCATTTTCCATCTGGGCGCGGCGCGGCGGAACATCGCGTGGACAAGCTACGAGGACATCGCCCGGCGTCCGGAAGTCGCCTGGAGCGTGCCCCTCGCGCTGGGCGACTCCCATCGCGGCTTTCCCGTACTGGGCACGAACGCGGATTTTTTTACCCATTACCGCCACGGCGACAGGCAGCCGCTGCGCTTCGCCCAGGGGGAAAACCTGCGCGGACTGTTCGATGCCGTCATCGGCGCGGAAGTCGCCCGTGCCCTGCGTTACCGGCACGGAGAACGCATTACCCTGAGCCACGGCGATGGCCGCCTGCCGGGGCTGGAGCACGCCGACAAGCCCTTTACCGTGACCGGCATTCTCGCGCCGACCGGCGCTCCCATCGACCGCACGGTTTTCGTGAGCCTGGCCGCCATCGAGGCCATCCACCTCGACTGGCAGGGCGGCCGTCCCATCCCCGGCCTCACCATTGCCGCCGACCAAGTACAGAAATTCGACCTGAAGCCCAAGACGCTCACGGCCTTCCTCATCGGGCTGAAACAGCGCGCCGCGGTATTCCGCCTGCAACGGGAAATCGACGCCCAGCCCGGCGAGGCCCTGACCGCCGTGCCGCCGGGCGTGGCGCTCGACGAACTCTGGCGAATGCTGGGCGCGGTCGACGCCCTCCTCACCGGTATCTCCTGGCTCACGCTGGGCGTCTGCCTGGCCGGCGCGGCCGCCGTGACGCTCGCGGGACAAAACGAACGCCGCCGCGAAATCGCCATCCTGCGCGCTGCCGGCGCGCAGCGCCGCCACATCGCCATCCTCCTGTTCCTGGAAAGCGGCGCGATCGCGCTCCTGTCCATCGCCAGCGCCTTCTGCCTCGTGCGCCTTGCCGCTTTCGTCCTGCGCGCCCAGGCGGCGCGCTGGGGGTTGGCGCCGCTTTCCTCCGGCATCCCGGCGGCGCACTGGCAGTTGATGGCGGAAATGCTGGGAGCGATGCTCTGCGTCACCCTGTTGCCGCTCGTCCGCGCCTATCGCCAATCCCTGTCCGACGGCCTGATTCCCCGGCTTTGACCCGACCGCCATGAAACGCCACCCGCTCTTGCTCTTCGGCCTTTGCGCGCTCCTGTTTGTCCTCGCGTTCTCGCTGGCCTGGTTCTCCCGCGTCCCGCCGGACAGAGGACAGAAGACCGGGGACGGAGGACAGCCGGCGCAGGCTGCCGCCCCCCGGGACGCACCGCCGCCCGCGTACCGGGAAATCACCTGGGACGACTTGATTCCGCAAGATTGGGACCCCGCGCAAGGACTCGGCATCCAGGATTTTTCCACTTTGCGGGACAACGACCCGCGCGCCGTGGCCGCGCTGCAAGCCCTGCGCGCCGCCTGGGATCGAGCGCCCATCGTCCCCGAACTGGACGGCCAGCGCGTCCGCCTCGCGGGCTACGTGATTCCGCTGGAAAAACAGGGAGAAAGCGTCACCGAAGCCCTGTTCGTCCCCTATTTCGGCGCCTGCATCCACACCCCGCCGCCGCCCGCCAATCAGACCATACATATCGTTTTCCAGATCAGCACCCCGGCGATGAACATGATGGATGCCTTCTGGATCGGCGGCACGTTGAAAACGGAGCGCGGCGGCAGCGAGGGACTGGGCATTTATGGCTACCGCCTGCTGGCGGAACATCTGGAGCCTTACCTTTTGCCGCCGGAATCCGGCGCTTCGTTCCGCGCCCCCGGCCTCTCCCCGGTACAGGTGTGCGGGCAAAACGGGAACAAGGCGCGGGGCGCCCCCGGACAGCACAGGCAGCATGACAAAGCCGGACAGCGCGCGGATCGTCCGGTTGCGAGAATGCATGAACAAGGAATGTCCTGAACCAGATTCAATTTCATGATGAACATGTCCGTCATTACCATGATTCTCCTGGCGACCCTGCTGGGCGGCGCCATCAGCATGGCGCTCGCCGCGCTGCTGGCGTTTCGTCTCTCGCAAGGCGTCCGCATGGCCCTGGTCGCCTTCGCCGCCGGCGTCATGCTTTCTTCCGCCTGGCTCGACATCCTGCCGGAAGCCGTGCGGGCGCTACCCGCCGCCACGGCGCACGAACACGCGGGCGAAGACGAACCCATCCCTTCCGCAAGCGCCGCGCTGTCCGGCGAACACGCGCACGCGGAAGCGCACAAACACGGGCGCGCGGAAGTGCACGAACACGAACACGCGGAAGCGCACGGCGGCCCGCTCTTCCAGCTTTTCGCGGTCGTCCTGCTCGGCATCCTCGGTTTTTTCACCCTGGAGCACCTGGCGCTCTGGCGGCACGCGCACGCGGAAAGCGGTCACGCCGCGCATGAAAGCATGGTCTCCGCCGCCCCGCTGGTCCTGATCGGCGATGCCTTCCACAATTTTGTCGATGGCTTCATGATCGCCGCCGCCTTCATCGCCGACCCGCGCCTGGGCGCCACCGCCACCTTCGCCATCATCGTGCACGAAATCCCGCAGGAACTTGGCGACTTCATCGTCCTGCTCCATGCTGGCTACAGCCGCGCCAAGGCCCTCCTCGCCAATGCCGCCTCCAGCCTGACGGCGGTCGCCGGCGGCCTTGCCGGTTATTTTTCCATGGCGGACACCGGCGTCCTTCTCCCCTACGTACTGGCGCTTGCCGCCGCGAGTTTCATCTACATCGCGCTTGCCGACCTCATTCCCATGCTGCGCCACGAACCCGGCCACAACAACCGCTTCGCGCGCCAGTTCGCCCTCATCGCCCTGGGCAGCGCCATCGTGCCGCTGATCGGCATGTGGGCGCACCATTAGAGCGGATCAATTTAATGTAGCGCATATACATCATGCCTGAACCAGCCGGAACCAAACAGGGACGATGTCCCCGGGCGATACAACCAAGGGCCACGTCGCTACGCGCCTCGCGATGACGAATTCCCCCAATGGATTTCCCTCCTCGACGCGCCCTTGCGGTCTTGTTCTCGTTTTGTTTGCAAACCCGTATCATGTTTGCCGTCGTGCTTGCCGCCCTGGAGGGTCGGCTTTCAAACCAGAATCGGTTTTCGATGAACGAACAAGACACGCCGGGAACACTTTTCATTGTCACCGCGCCATCCGGAGCGGGCAAGACCACGCTGGTGCGCGGTCTGCTCGAACGCAGCCTCGGCCTGCGGCTGTCGGTCTCTCACACCACGCGCGCGCCGCGCGAGGGCGAGGAGAACGGGCGCGAATACCATTTCATCGACGCCGCGGCTTTCCAGCGGTTGTGCGCGGCGAACGAATTCCTCGAATGGGCCGAAGTACACGGCAATCATTACGGAACCTCGCGCGCCTGGCTCGAAGAGCAGACCAGTAAAGGCCATGACGTCATACTTGAGATCGACTGGCGGGGGGCGCGCCAGGTGTGGCTGGTCTTCCCCGGCGCGGTGGGGATTTTCGTGCTGCCGCCGTCGCTTGACGAGCTTGAACGGCGCTTGCGCGGGCGCGGCACCGACAGCGAAGAAACCATCGCCCGGCGCCTGGCGGCCGCGCGGGACGAAATGAGCCATGTGGGCGAATTTGCTTACGTTATAATCAATGATCGCTTGCCGGCGGCAATCGACGACATGGCGGCGATCGTGCGGGCGACACGATTGCGCCACGCCAGCCAGCGCAGGCGCCATTCCCGTTATTTCGCCTCTTTCTCTCTTGTACAGGATTGATCCATGGCCCGCGTCACCGTCGAAACTTGTCTCAGGAAAATTCCCAACCGCTTCCAGCTCACTCTGGTAGCGGCCTACCGCGCCCGCCAGCTCACCATCGGCGGCACGCCGCACATCGAAACAGACCCGCTCGACCGCGACAAACCCACGGTCATCGCGCTCAGGGAAATCGAGGCGGGCAAGATCGGTCTGGAAATGCTCAACCGCGGCCAGGCATAGAAGCGGCCATGGAAATGCGTCATGGAACCCGTCCATGCACTCACTCCCCAGACAGGCGCGGCGGGCGCGGAACCGCCTCGCGCCGAAGAATCCGCCTCCGCGCACACCACCGATGCCGGGCTGCGCATCATCGTTGAGCCGCCGCAACAGCACGCCACCGAACCGCTTTTCGCGCTCCTGAAAGAAAAGCTCGCCGCCTACCTCAAGGGCGAGGATATCGCCCGCGTCGAAGCCTCTTACCGCTTTGCCGCCGAAGCCCACAGCGGCCAGACGCGCAAGAGCGGCGAACTCTACATCGTCCATCCGCTCGCGGTCGCCTCCATCGTCGCCGATTGGCACCTCGACGCCCAGGCCCTGTGCGCGGCACTGCTGCACGATGTCGTCGAAGACACCTACATCTCCAAGGCCGAAATCGCCGAGCGTTTCGGCCAGACCTCCGCCGATCTCGTCGACGCCCTCTCCAAGCTCGACAAACTCCAGTTCCGTTCCCACGAAGAAGAGCAGGCCGCCAACTTCTACAAAATGCTGCTCGCCATGAGCAACGACCTGCGGGTGATCCTCATCAAGCTCGCCGACCGCCTGCACAACATGCGCACCCTCTTCGTCATGCGTCCGGACAAGCGCCGCCGCATCGCCGGCGAGACGCTGGAAATCTACGCACCCATCGCCCGCCGTCTCGGTCTCGACGGCATCTTCCAGGAACTGGAAGACCTCTCTTTCGTCAACAAATACCCATGGCGGCACCGCGTCCTCGCCCGCGCCGTCGCCGCCGAGCGCGGCAACCGCCGCAAGCTCCTCGCGCAATTGCAGGCCGGCATCGAAGAGCGCCTGCCGCAGTGGGGCATCGAAGCCGAAGTCCAGGGGCGCGAAAAGCGCCTCTACAGCATCTACCGCAAAATACAGCAGCGCATCGCCGAATCGCGCCACAGCCTTCCCATCGGCATGGGCGAAAAACGCCGCGCCTTCTCCTACGTCTACGACATCCACGGCTTCCGCCTCATCGTCCCCGGCGTGCCCGCCTGCTACCTCGCCCTCGGGGCGCTGCACTCCATCTATCAGCCCTACCCCGGGCGCATGAAAGATTACATCGCCATCCCGCGCGAAAACGGCTACCGCAGCCTGCACACCACCCTGATCGGCCCCGGCGGCGTGCTGGCCGAAGTGCAGATACGCACTTCCGAAATGCACCGCATCGCCGAATCGGGCGTCGCCGCGCACTGGCTCTACAAGGACAACGACAAAAACATCGGCGAATTGCAGCAGCAGACCCACGCCTGGATGCAAACCCTGCTCGATCTGCAAATGAATTCCGGCGGCGCCAGCGAATTCCTCGAACAAGTCAAGGTCAACCTCTTCCCTGGCGAAGTCTTCGTCATCTCCCCCAAAGGGCGCATCTTCACCCTGCCGCGCGGCTCCACCCCGGTCGACTTCGCCTATGCCGTACACACCGACGTCGGCCACCGCTGCGTCGGCTGCCGCATCAATTCCGACCACCGCCCGCTCCACACCGAACTGCGCAGCGGCGACCAGGTCGAGATCATCACCTCCGCCTACCCCAGCCCCAATCCGGCGTGGCTTTCCCACGTGCGCACCGGGCGCGCGCGCGCGCGCATCCGCCATTTCCTCAAGAACAAACAGCAGGACGAAGCCATCAGCCTGGGCGAACGTCTGCTCAACCTCGCCCTGCGCCCGCACGGCTTCACCGTCGACAAAATCTCATCGCACGCCTGGGAGCGCTTCCTGCGCGATCGCGGCATCGACAACGCGCGCGACATCTATGCCGACATCGGGCTGGGCAACCGCATGCCCGTGGCGGTGGCCCGCCGCCTGCTGCTTGCCCAGAAGCACGAAGACGGCCTGGCCGGCAAGGCGGAGAGCATCGCCGCCATGCCCCGGCTCAAGATACACGGCGGCGAAAATGGCGCCATGCATCTGGCCCGCTGCTGCCAGCCGATTCCGGGCGATCCCGTGGTCGGCGTCATCCGGCGCGGCCACGGCCTCGAAATCCACCTGCAAGACTGCCCCATCATCGCCCGCATGCGCGGCAACCTCGGACGCTGGGTCGATGCCGACTGGGAAGCGGACGAAGCGCGTCTGTTTGAAGTGACCATCCGCATCCTCTCCCGTCCCGCGCGCGACATGCTCGTGCGCGTCGCCAACGCCATCGCCAGCGACGGCTGCAACATCCAGAGCGCCGTCATGGACCAGAGCGAAACGCCCTACATCGCCCTGCGCATGACCCTGCAAGTGCATGATCGCCAGCACCTGGCCAGGATCATGCGCCGCGTGCGGCAAGTACCCGAAGTCGTGCGCATCGCGCGCGTGCGCCCCGGTGGCTGACCTTCGCAAGCAAGAAAATCAGCGGCGCTGCGCTCCGCATGGAACGAGGGGAATTCTTTGGCGGGACTCGTCATTGCGAGGCGCGAAGCGGTGCGGATTTGCATCGACCCGTCAGTCCGCCGTCCGCATGGCTTCGCTTGCCAGAATCCTGCGCACCGGCGCGGGCAGGGCGGCGGAAGCGATCTGTCCGAAGTCCAGCCATTGCCAGGCGGCTTCGGCAACGAGGCGCGGCGGCGCGGGCAAGTCGATGCGCCATGGCGCGATTGCCAGTGTGAAGTGGGTAAACGTGTGTATGAACGCGGGCAGTTCCCGGACGCCGACCCGCGCCAGGCCGAAAGTACGCGTCCCCCAAGCTTCGATGTCGCCGATATGGGCGGGGATTTCGGGCAAGGCCAGCAATCCGCCCCATATGCCGGCGGGCGGGCGGCGCTCCAGCAGGACGCTTTGCCCGAGGATGACGACGGCCATCCGCGCGGCGCGGCGCGGCAAGGTTTTCCTGGGGCGTGGCGCGGGCAGTTCCGCGATCCGCCCGGACACGCGGGCAACGCATTCGCCAGCGAGCGGGCAGCGTTCGCAAGCGGGCCGCGCGCGGGTGCAGACCATGGCGCCGAGATCCATCTGCGCCTGGATGTAGACGCCCATGTCCTCGCGGCGCGCGGGCAGGAGCGTTTCGGCCAGCGCCCATAGACGCGTTTCGATCGCCCGTTCGCCGGGAAAGCCCGCGATGCCGAAGGCGCGGCACAGTACCCGCTTGACGTTGCCGTCGAGAATGGCGGTGCGCTCGCCGCTGGCGAATGCGGCAATCGCCGCCGCGGTCGAACGGCCCACGCCGGGCAATCCGGCCAGCGCCGCCGCCGTGGCGGGAAAGCGGCCTCCATGTTTTTCCACGACCTCGCGCGCGGCGCGGTGCAGATTGCGGGCGCGCGCGTAGTAGCCGAGTCCGCTCCAGAGCGCCATGACCTCTTCCACCGAAGCCGCCGCCAATGCCGCGACATCAGGGAAACGGGCAAGGAAACGGGTGTAATACGGAATGACGGCGGCGACCTGGGTCTGCTGCAACATGATTTCGGAGAGCCAGACCCGGTAGGGATCGCGGCTGTCCTGCCAAGGCAGCCCGTGGCGGCCATGCGCGTGCTGCCAGCCGATCAGGCGGACGGAAAAATCGGACATGGCGGGAACGGGCTTTGCGGAATGCGTGGTTTGCAATGGAAAAATCACTCGAAAGAATGGCTCGACCGCGCGGGAAGAGGCGAGGATAATCGTGCCCCTTTATCCTTTTTCATCTGATGCGCGAGAGTCGATACCATGTCACAGTCATCAATTTCATTTACCGCCGCCGACAGTGGCCGCGAATTCCGCAGTGCGCTTGGCCGCTACGCCACCGGTATCGCCGTGGTCACGCTGCGCACCCCGGCGGGCGAGTTGCTGGGCCTGACGGTGAATTCCTTCAATTCCGTCTCGCTCGCGCCGCCGCTGGTGGTGTGGAGCCTGTCCAGCGCCTCGTCCTCCATGGCGGCATTCGAAGCGAGCGAATATTACGCGATCAACGTACTTGCCGCCGGCCAGCAGGATTTGTCGCAACGTTTCGCCAGTCGGGGCGAGGAGCGCTTCGGCGGCCTCGCGCTGGACGAAGGTCTTGGCGGCGCACCGCTGCTGCCCGGCTGCTGCGCGCGCTTCGAGTGCCGCAATGCCACTCGCCACACGGGAGGCGATCATGTGGTGTTCATCGGCGAGGTCGAGCGTTTCGACTACCGCGAGGACGAGCCGCTGATTTATTTCGGCGGCGCCTACCGGCGGTTGGCGGCCTGATGCGGCGCGCTCACAGTACGGCGTCGAACAATTCCAGTTGCGGCGGCCCGAGGTAGATTTTGCGCGGCGTTCTGGCGGCGTTGGCGTGCGCCTTGCGGAAGGCTTCGGATTGCGTCCATGCTTCGAAGGCCGCGCCGTCTTCCCATTCGGTGTGGGAAGCAAAAAGAGTGTATTCCTCCGTTTGCGGCCCTTGCAGCAAGTGAAAACGAACGAAGCCCGGCGCTTCGCCGAGGTAACTGGTGCGCGCGCGCCAATGTTCGAGAAAGGTTTGCTCGTGACCGCGCGCGATCTTGAAGCGATTCATGGCGAGAAACATGCCGGACTCCTGAGAGCATTGCCGCCGCAATGGCGAGGGTGGCATTCTAGCCCACGCGCGCCCGGCTTTCGCCATCCGGAAACGCTTCGCGGCCTGCGCGGACGGTACGATACGATGCGATGCGATGCGACGGAGCAAGCGCGGACACGGCGCGCTTGCCCGCCCGAGCATGTGGATTCACCCGAAAAACAATGATGTTCAAGCTCAAGCGCGACGACCATGGCCCGATGACGCCCCCCGGCGGAGCCGAACCTGCCGCCGCGCCCCTTCCCCCCGCCCTGCTCCTTCTCGGCCCCACCGCCAGCGGCAAGACGGCCAGTGCGCTGGCGCTGGCCCGCGATCTGCCGGTCGAGATCGTCAGCGTGGATTCGGCGCTCGTCTACCGCGACATGGACATCGGCACGGCCAAACCGTCCGCCGCCGAGCGCGCCATATGCCCGCACCACTTGATCGACATCATCAGCCCGGAAGAGCGCTATTCGGCGGCGCGTTTCTGCGCCGACGCGCGCCGGCTGATGACGGAAATCAGCGCGCGCGGACGCATTCCGCTGCTCGTCGGCGGCACCATGCTCTATTTCAAGGCGCTGCGCGAAGGGCTTTCCGAATTACCCCGCGCCGATGCCGCTCTGCGCGCCGACATCGACCGCCGCGCGCGCGCCGAAGGCTGGCCGGCGCTGCATGCCGAACTTGCCCGCCTCGACCCCGAAGCCGCTGCCCGCCTCGCCCCCAACGACGCCCAGCGCATCCAGCGCGCCCTTGAAATCGTCCTCGTCAGCGGCGAGCCGCTTGCCCGGGCACAGGCCCGGCGCGCGCCGCTTTCCTTGCCCTGCCGCCTCGCCGTTATCGCGCTCGCGCCTTCGAGCCGCGCCGCGCTGCACGCGCGCATTGCCGAGCGCTTCGAGCGAATGCTTGCCGCCGGGCTGGTCGACGAACTGGCCGCCTTGCGCCAGCGCTACCGCCTCACCCCCGAACTGCCTTCGATGCGCGCCGTCGGCTACCGGCAGGCATGGGCCTATCTCGACGGAGTGCTGGACGCCGCCGGTCTGCGCGCCGCCGGCATCGCCGCCACCCGGCAATTGGCGAAACGGCAATTGACCTGGCAGCGCCAGTTCCGGGAACACTGGTCGGATCTGATCGAAATCGACTGCCTGGGAGCGCGCGCGGCGGCGGCGGTGCGCGACGCCGCCGCCGCGCGCATTTCCGCCATGCTTTCCGCCTGACCTCGCGGATCGCTTGCGGCCTCGGCCTTGCGCCGCGCTGGCGAACCCGGATCAGCCGCTTTTTCCGTTGTCGTCGAACTGCATCGCATACAACTTCGCGTAGTGTCCGCCAGCGGCGAGCAGTTCGGCGTGCGTGCCGCGTTCGACGATGCGGCCCTGATCCATCACCAGGATCAGGTCGGCGCGCTCGATCGTCGACAGGCGGTGGGCGATCACCAGCGTGGTGCGCCCGCGCGCGGCCAGGTCGAGCGCGCCCTGGATGTGGCGCTCGGATTCGGTATCGAGCGCCGAGGTCGCTTCGTCGAGGATCAGGATGGGCGCGTCCTTGAGCAGGGCGCGGGCGATCGCCAGCCGCTGGCGCTGGCCGCCGGAGAGGGTGATGCCGTTTTCGCCGATCAGGGTGTCGAACCCTTGCGGCAGACGGTCGATGAATTCGCGCGCGTTGGCGGCCTCGGCGACGCGCTCCACTTCGGCGCGAGAGGCGCCCGCCAGTTCGCCATAGGCGATGTTGTCCGCCACGGTGCCATTGAAGAGCGTCACTTGCTGGGTGACGAGGGCGATGTGGTGGCGCAGGTTGAGCAGGGTATAGTCGGCGACATCCACGCCGTCGATCAGAATCTGGCCGTGCGTGTGCGGATAGAACCTCGGGATCAGGCTGGCGAGCGTTGATTTGCCGCTGCCGGAACGGCCCACCAGCGCCACCATCTGGCCGGGCTCTATCTCGAAGTCCAGGCCGTCGAGCACCCGCTGTTCGTGGCCGGGGTAGCTGAAAACGAGATCGCGGACGACGATCCGGCCTTTCACCCGCGCGCACTCGATGACGCCTTCGTCGGATTCGGGAGGCGCGTCGAGCTGCCCGAAAATACTTTCCGCTCCGGCCACGCCTTTCTGGATGGTCGAACTGGTCTCCGACAGTTGCCGGATCGGCTTGGGCAGCAGGCCCGCCGCGGTGATGTAGGCCACGAGGTCGCCGGCGCTCGCCTCGTTGTGCAGCCACAGCACGAGAAACAACACCACGGCCATCGCGGTATACGTGACCAGTTGCAGGATCGGGGTATAAGTCGCCCCGGTCTTGACCATGCGCAATTGCTTTTCGGTATTGTCGGCGCTGGCTTGCAGGAAGCGCGCCGATTCATGGGCTTCGCCGCCGAAGCTGCGCACCACGCGATAGCCTTGGATGGTTTCGGAGGCGACGTGGGTGACATCGCCCATCGCCGCCTGTATTTTCCGCGCCTGCTTGCGGAACTTGCGGCTGGCCTTGCCGACCAGCCCACCGATCAGCGGCAGGATCGTCACCATCACCAGCGTCAATTGCCAGTTCATCCACAGCAGATAACCGAAGAGGAAGATGATCGTCAATCCTTCGCGGATCACCACCTTGATCGCGTCGGTGGCCGCGCCGGTGACCATGGTGACATCGAACGTGATGCGCGAGACGAGGTGGCCGGAGTTATGGGTATCGAACCATGTGTTCGGCAGGCGCAGCAATTTGTCGAACAGCGCCAGGCGCAGGTCATGCACCAGTCCGAGCGAGACGCGGGCGAGGAAGTAATTGCCCAGATAAGAGCCAAGCCCCTGCCAGAGGGCGATGGCGATGATCGCCATGGGCACCGCGTGCATCAGGGCCAACCCCTC
Source organism: Azoarcus sp. (assembly GCA_031277975.1). Classification (GTDB taxonomy): domain Bacteria; phylum Pseudomonadota; class Gammaproteobacteria; order Burkholderiales; family Rhodocyclaceae; genus WRNU01. The sequence continues at coordinate 250 of JAITLI010000191.1, read as the reverse complement.
CAGCAACGGTATGCCGCGCAGCACCGCGCGCTCCGGAGCGACGAGGCCATCGACAAAGTATTTGAGCACCACGGCCAGCATGGGCTGGGACGAAGCGAAGATGATGAAGCCGGCGATGCTGACGGAGAACTGCCCCACATAGGGGCGCATGTAGCCGAGCAGGCGGAAATAGATTTTCAGGCTGGAGGCGGGAACGGGCGGCATGCGGGGGCGGCGGGAGGCGAAAGGGGATGATGTTAGCAGGGGCCGT
>JAITLI010000093.1 GCA_031277975.1 Azoarcus sp. | reverse complement strand
CCTCGCAATGACGAATCTCTCCCACCCCGTCATTGCGAGGGCCGAAGGCCCGTGGCTGCGGGCGGCCTCCGCCGCCCGGGCATCCTCAAAATGTTTGCCGTCCCGGAATCCAATCCGTTCCCGCCAGCGGCACCCGCGCCATGGCGGCGGCCTCCACGGTCAGCGCCACGAGGTCGTCCGGGTCGAGGTTGTGCAGGTGGGACTTGCCGCAGGCGCGCGCCATGGTCTGCGCTTCGAGCACCAACACGCGCAGGTAGTTGGCCAGCCGCCGCCCGCCCTGCACGGGGTCGAGCCGCTTGGCAAGTTCCGGGTCTTGCGTGGTGATGCCCGCCGGGTCTTTGCCTTCGTGCCAGTCGTCGTAGAAACCGGCGGCGGAGCCAATCTTGCGCAGTTCTTCGTCGAGGCTGGGGTGGTTGTCGCCCAGGGCAATCAGCGCCGCAGTGCCGATGGAGACGGCGTCCGCCCCCAGCGCCATGGCCTTGGCGACATCCGCGCCGGTGCGGATGCCGCCGGAGACGATGAGCTGCACTTGCCGGTGCATGCCCATTTCCTGTAAAGCCTGTACGGCGAGCGGGATGGCGGGCAAGGTGGGAATGCCGACGTGTTCGATGAAGACTTCTTGCGTGGCCGCCGTGCCGCCCTGCATGCCGTCGAGGACGATGACGTCGGCGCCGGATTTGACGGCGAGCTTGACGTCGTAGTAGGGACGGGTCGCGCCGATCTTGACGTAGATGGGCTTTTCCCAGTCGGTGATCTCGCGCAGTTCGGCGATCTTGATGGCGAGGTCGTCCGGCCCCGTCCAGTCGGGATGGCGGCAGGCGCTGCGCTGGTCGACGCCGATGGGCAGGGTGCGCATGCCCGCGACGCGTTCGGTGACTTTCATGCCGAGCAGCATGCCGCCGCCGCCCGGCTTGGCGCCTTGGCCGAGGACGACTTCGATGGCGTCGGCCTTGCGGATGTCGTCCGGGTTCATGCCGTAGCGCGAGGGCAGGTATTGGTAGACGAGGGTTTCGGACTGGCCGCGTTCTTCCGGCGTCATGCCGCCGTCGCCCGTGGTGGTGCTGGTGCCGACGATGGTGGCGCCGCGCCCCAGGGCTTCCTTGGCCTGGGCGGAGAGGGAGCCGAAGCTCATTCCGGCGATGGTGATGGGAATCTTGAGATGCAGAGGCTTCTTGGCGAAGCGCGCGCCGAGGACGACATCGGTGCCGCATTTCTCGCGGTAGCCTTCGAGCGGGTAGCGCGACATGCTGGAGCCGAGCAGCAGGAGGTCGTCGAAGTGCGGTACGCGCCGCTTGGTGCCGCCGCCGCGAATGTCGTAGATGCCGGTTTCGGCGGCGCGGTGGATTTCCTGGATGGTCAGGCGGTCGAAGGTGGCGGATTCGCGCAGGATGGGGGCTTGGGTGCTCATGGCGGCTGTGTCCGGTTGGTGGTGTGCGTGGCGTCGCGCGGGGTCGCCTCAGTAGGCGTGGGCGTTGTCGACGTGGAAGTTGTAGAGCTGGCGGGCGGAGCCGTAGCGCCGGAAGGCTTCGGGGTCTTCCGCCACCCCGGCGCGCTGGAGCAGTTCGGCGAGTTCTTGCAGGTGCTCCGGACGCATGTCCTTTTCGATGCAGTCCGAGCCGAGGGATTTCACCGCGCCCTTGACGTAGATGCGCACTTCGTAGAGCGAGTCGCCGAGGTTTTCGCCCGCGTCGCCGCAGATGACGAGCCGCCCGGCTTGCCCCAGAAAGCAGCTCATGTGCCCGGCGTTGCCCTGGACGACGATGTCGATGCCTTTCATGGAGATGCCGCAGCGCGCGCCCGCGTCGCCTTCGATGACGAGCAGCCCGCCGTGCGCGGTGGCGCCCGCCGATTGCGAGGCGTTGCCCTTGACGCGCACGCTGCCGGACATCATGTTTTCCGCCACGCCGACGCCGACGTTGCCGTGGATGGTGACTTCGGCCTTTTTGTTCATGCCCGCGCAGTAGTAGCCGGCGGGGCCGTGGATGTCGATCTTCAATGCTTCGTCCAGCCCGGCGGCGATGTTGTGCTGGCCGCCGGGATGGGTGACGGCCCATTCGCGCTCGGTGAGTTGCCGGGCCTGTTCGTGCAGCGCTTGGTTCAGGTCGCGGACGCTGGCGGTGGAGAGGTCGATGGTTTTCATGGATGCGTTCCCTGTTTTCTTTCCTGGATTCTTTCCTGGATCAATGACGTTCCCACACGTAGAGCGTGGCCGGTTCGGGTTCCCAGACTCTGGCGTTTTCGATGCCCGGCAGGGTGGCGAAGGCGCGGTATTCGGAGGCCATCGCCACGTAGTCGCCGGTCTCCGCGAGCACGGCGGGCTTGCAGGCGATGGGGTCGCGGATGACCGCGAAGCCGTCGCGCGTGCCGACGGCGAAGGTGAAGAAGCCGTCCAGGTCTTTGAGCGCGCCATTGAGGGCTTCGGCCAGCGAGTCGCCCTGGCGGAGACGCCAGGTGAGATAGCCCGCGGCGACTTCGGAATCGTTTTCCGTCTCGAAGACGATGCCTTCGCGCCGCAAGTCCTGGCGCAGCAGGGCATGGTTGGAGAGCGAGCCGTTATGCACGAGGCACAGGTCCGCGCCGGTGGAAAAGGGATGGCTGCCCGCCATGGTGACGGCGCTTTCGGTGGCCATGCGCGTGTGGCCGATGATGTGCGAGCCTTTCATCTTCCCGAGCGTGAAGCGTTCGGTGACTTCGGTGGGCAGGCCGATGCCCTTGAGGATTTCGATGCTCCGGCCCGCGCTCATGATGTGGATGTCCGGCGCGGTCTGGGCGAGCGCCGCGCGGATGCCGGCTTCGGGCGCTTTCGTTTTCAGGACGGCCGCCGTGGCGTTCCGGAACCAGTCGATGGGTTGGCCGAGTTTTTGTTCGAGCGCGGCGACGAGGGTTTTCCAGTCGAAATCCGCGTCCCGCGTTTGCAGGGTGAGTTTGATCGAGCCTTCGGGAACTTCATCTCCGTAAATGGCAAAGCCCGCGCTGTCCGGCCCGCGGTCGGTCATGGACAGCAGCATCGGCTCGAATAGCGCGCCCAATTGCGGCTCCAGCGTTTTGTTTTTGAGATAAAGGCCAACGATTCCGCACATGGCGTGAAAACTCCTTTTGCAAGTGTCGGGGAAATTGCCGGGGAAGTCCGGGATCAGAAAAATTCGGCGTAGCGTTTGAATTCCCAGTCGGTAACGTAGCGGTTGTATTCCACCCATTCCATGCGTTTTTCCTTGATGAATTCATTGACGATTTCGTTGCCCAGCGTCTTCCGGAAAAGATCGTCGTATTCCAGCGCGCGGATGGCTTCGTTCAGGGATTGCGGCAAGATTTCGATGCCGCGCGCGATGATGTTTTCCACGCCCATCCGGTAGAGGTTTTCGTTGCAGGGCTGGCCGGGGTCGAGTTCATTGTCGACGCCGTCCAGCCCGGCGGCGATGATGGCGGCGCTCATCAGGTAGGGATTGCAGCCGGAATCGGGCAGGCGGTATTCGAGCCGTCCGTAAGGAATGCGGATCATCGCCGAGCGGTTGTTGAGGCCGTAGGTGATGAACACCGGCGCCCAGGTCGCGCCGGAGAGCGAGCGCCCCACGACCAGCCGTTTGTAGGAGTTGACCGTGGGCGCGGCAAAGGCGCACAGGGCGGACGCGTGCTTGAGCAGGCCGGCGGCGAAGTGGTAGGCGAGTTTCGAGAGTCCCATGCGGCGCTTGTCCGCCTCGTCGTGGAAGAGGTTGTTGCCCGCCTCGTCGCCGATGGAGAGGTGGATGTGCATGCCGTTTCCGGCGCGCTGCGGGTTCGGCTTGGGCATGAAGGAGCACACCATGCCCATGCTGTTGGCGATTTCGGTCGCCGCCATGCGAAAGAGTACGAAGCGGTCGGCGGATTCCAGCGCCTCGCCGTAGGTGTAGTTGATCTCGAATTGCCCGGGGGCGTCTTCGTGGTCGATCTGGAAAACGTCGTAGCCGATTTGTTGCAGCGATTCGGTCAGGCGTTCCAGGAAGGCGCGCGCCCGCGAAAGCCCCTTGTAGTCGTAGCAGGGTTTGTCGAGCGTGTCGGAGGCTTCCGGGCTGAGGCTGCCGTCGGCGTTGCGGTGGAAAAGGCTGAATTCCGGCTCCAGCCCGGTGTTGAGATGCCAGCCCCGCTCCGTCAGGCGTTCGATCTGCTGCGTCAGGACGTAGCGGGTGTCGTAGGGGTGCGGCTTGCCATTGACGCGGCAGATGCAGGCCACGCGCGCGTAACCGGGCTGCCAGGGCAGAGGCGTGAGCGTCGCCAGATCGCCGAAGGCGAGCAGATCCGGCCCATGCGGCGCCATGCCCATGCCGGCAAGCGCGAATCCGGCGAATCCCGCGCCGCTCTCGATGGCGTCCGCCAGGGCGCTGATTGGCACGGACTTGGTCTTGGCAACGCCGTGGATATCGACGAACTGGGTGAGCACGTACTTGATGCCGTGTTCGCTGATGATGCGTTGCGTCTCGGGCGGGAGCGCGTCCAGGCGGTTCATTTGTATTTGGGAAGACATGAAAAGTCCTTTCGGGGAAGGGCCGGGAATGCCATGTGCACCAGATGGAGCGCTCTTCCCGGAATGGCGCCGTATCCAGAACAGTCGTTCTCCGCGCGCCTCCCGCAAAACGGCGGAAAACCGCGCCCCACTCCCAAGGCAAGGGGCATGCCACTTCTTGCCCATCCCCCCGGAACCGGCGCGGCGCCTGTGTTTTCACCGTGGCGCTCCTGCGCGACACCCCCATTCCGCCCCGGCAGGCGGGGCACTTTCTTGGTGCATCGACGCGCCGCGCAAACCATCGTGGTGCGGGGACGCCCCGGCGTATTTTTCATGTGAAGCGTTTTTTCACCATGAATTGAATTTTTCCAGGGGATACGCGGACGCTTGTCCGCACAACGCCTGATTTCATCAAATATAATTTTACAGACGCGCTGGGCGGCGATGATCACACCGTGTCCACCGCGCCCGGACCCGGCGGCCCGCCCGCCGGCTTCGTGTCAAGATAGCGGCATCGCTGTCGACAAATGTCACGCAAACGATTATTTTCACCTGCCGCCACGAAGCGGCACCCTAAAATAACGGCACTGGCGGCGGATGGCCGAATCCTTATCCGAAACCGCATCGAACCCGTGTCTTCCATGGCGCGAGTGTTTTCCGCCATTCGAGAAAAGACCGCATCGGCGAACCGGCCTGTCCATGAATTTCTTTACCTATATTGCCACCGTTCTCTTCCTGCTCGTCCTGGCGATGTTCGTCGGGACGCCCGTGGGGCTGGAATACCCCAAAAACATAATAACGGCGGGGCCGTACTATGTTCTGCTCGCCGGCGCCGTCGCGCTTTTGCTTTTGGGATTGTTCTGCACGATTTCCGGGCTGAGAAAGCACAAAAAGAACATGCGCCGCAACGGAGAAGTACTCCTGATAAGCGGCCTGATCCTCTGGGCGTTCGTCGGGCTGCGCACCTGGGGGATCGGCGGTTTCTGAAGAGACGCCAATCGGCAATCGCCACCGCGAAGAGCGTAGCGCCGGAGCGCGTCGGCGGCGCTGTTTTCCCCGCAAAGGAAAGCGGGCGGGCGCCCTCCCCTTCCTTTTCAAGCGGCGGCGCTCTCGCGCCGGATGGAACGCGCTGGATTGCCACGCCGCTCCGCGCCTCGCAATGACGGCCCCCTTCGTCATTGCGAGGGCCGCAGGGCCGTGGCAATCCACGCGGCCTTGCAGGTTACTGGTGCGTCCCGGAAAGTTGAACCGCCGCATGGATTGCCACGCCGCTCCGCGCCTCGCAATGACGGCCCCCGTCTTCGTCATTGCGAGGGCCGCAGGCCCGTGGCAATCCACGCGGCCTTGCAGGTTACTGGGGCGTCCCGGAAAGTTGAACCGCCGCATGGATTGCCACGCCGCTTCGCGCCTTGCAATGACGCGTCTCCCCAAAGGATTCCCCTCGCCCCCCGAAGGGGGGGAGAGTCAGGGAGAGGGGGG
>JAITLI010000089.1 GCA_031277975.1 Azoarcus sp. | reverse complement strand
CCTCGCAATGACGGGGCGGAAGGGTTTTATATATGTCTGGTTCCGTCCGCGTCATCCCGATCGCGCCGCCTGTGGATAAGTTGCCGCCGAGCGGGTAGAATCCATGGCTCATTCCGGGAGACGGCTTCCGCGCCGCCTCCCGGTCAGTCCCCGATCCGGCCGCGAGGCCGCGCGCTTGCCGTTTCCGTGTTTTCCGGCGCGGCAGACGTAATTGATGTGCCTTGAATGCCGTGCCGCAAACGCAAATCGCCCCTCCCGTGATGAATCAGGAATTCTGGCCGTTCTGTCTGTCGCGCCTGGAACAGGAATTGCCTGCGCAGCAGTTCAATACTTGGATCAGGCCGCTGCCGGTGGAGTACGCCGGCGGCGAGGGCGGCCCCCGCCTGACGCTGGTCGCGCCCAACCGGTTCGTGTTGCAGTGGGTGCGCGACCGCTATCTGCGCCGGATCGGCGAACTGGGCGAAGAGTTCCACGGCATGCCCTTGCGCCTCGATCTGCAGTTGGCACCGGCGAAGGCCGCCACCGGAGAGGCGGTTGCCGTTCCGGCCGCGCTTTCGCCGCCGCCTCGGCCGGCTTCCGCCGTGGCGATGGCCGTGCGCGATGCCGCGGCGGAAACCGCCACCAGCGCGACGCCGTCCATAGGGGGGCACTCCGGCGCCGAACGCGCCTATGAAAAAACCCGGCTCAACCCCGATTTCAGCTTCGATACCCTGGTCACGGGCCGCGCCAACGACCTTGCCCGCGCCGCGGCGAAACAGGTGGCGCAGAATCCGGGCGCGTCCTACAGCCCGCTGTTCATCTACGGCGGCGTTGGCTTGGGCAAGACCCACCTCGTCCATGCCGTCGGCAACGAAGTGTTCCGGCACAATCCACGCGCGGTCGTGCGTTACGTGCACTCCGAGGATTTCGGCTCCGACGTGGTGCGCGCCTACCAGCAAAAGAGCTTCGACGCCCTCAAGCGCTACTACCGTTCGCTTGATCTGCTCATCATCGACGACATCCAGTTTTTCCGCACCAAGGACAGGACGAAGGAAGAATTCTTCCACGCCTTCAATGCGCTCACCGAGGCGAAGAAGCAGATCGTCATCACCTGCGACACCTATCCCAAGGACATCCAGGGCCTGGAAGACCGCCTGATTTCGCGCTTCGACTGGGGCCTGACGGTGCAGATCGAAGCGCCCGAGCTGGAGATGCGCGTCGCCATCCTGCAAAAGAAGGCCGAGGCGCTGAAGGCGGCGCTCGACGACGATGTGGCCTTCCTGATCGCCAAGAACCTGCGCTCGAACGTGCGCGAACTCGAAGGCGCGCTCAACAAGGTGGTCGCCTACGCTCGTTTCCATGGCCGCGATATTTCGCTCGATCTCGCCAGGGAGGCGCTCAAGGATCTGCTCAACGCCCACAACCGCCAGTTGTCGATCGAGCACATCCAGAAGACTGTGGCCGATTATTACAAGATCAAGGTCAACGACATGCACTCCAAGAAACGCACCCGCGCCATCGCGCGTCCGCGCCAGGTGGCAATGTGGCTGGCCAAGGAATTGACCGCGATGTCCCTGCCCGCGATCGGCGAAGCCTTCGGCGGGCGCGATCACACCACGGTTCTGCACGCCTACCGCACCGTGACGGGTTTGCGCCAGCGCGACCAGCAACTCAACCACGATGTTCACGTGCTCATCCAGGTCTTGCGGGGGTGAGCCGCTTTTCCCAGCCCGCTTTTTTCATCGACCCGAGTTTTCCTTTTTTCAACCGGACCGACCATGCTCCTGCTCAAAACTTCCCGCGATGCCTTGCTCACGCCGCTGCAAGCGGTATCCGGCGTCATCGAGAAACGCCATACCATGCCCATCCTCTCGAACGTGCTGATCGAAAAGGCAGGCGACCGCCTCACCTTCACCGCCACCGACATCGAGATCCAGATCCGTACCGTCACCACGGGCCATATCGGCGGGGAAGATGCCGCCATCACCGTGGGGGCGCGCAAATTGCAGGACATCCTGCGCGCGTTGCCGGACACCGAGGTCAGCCTCACGCTCGAAGACCACCGCCTCGCCGTCAAGGCCGGGCGCAGCCGTTTCCAGTTGCAGACCTTGCCCGCCGAGGGATACCCGCTGCTCACCCCGCCCGCCAGCGACGCGGCGCGCTTTTCGGTGCCGCAGCGGGCTTTCAGGCAGCAACTGGCATTGGTAGCCTATGCCATGGCGCAACAGGATATCCGCTACTACCTCAACGGCCTGCTGCTCATCGCCGACGACAAGACGCTGACGCTGGTGGCGACCGACGGCCACCGCTTGGCCTACGCGACCAGCGAACTCGAAGCCGTCGTCGCTTCCCGCTGCGAAGTCATCCTGCCGCGCAAGACTATCCTCGAACTCGCGCGCCAGATCGGCGACAACGATGATCCGGTCGATGTCGTCCTGGCGGGCAACCAGGCCGTGTTCCGCTTCGGCGCGGTCGAATTCGTCACCAAGCTCATCGACGGCAAGTTCCCCGATTACCAACGCGTGATTCCGCAAGGCCACCCCGGCTGCATCACCCTGCCACGCGTGCCGCTGCTGGCCGCCCTGCAACGGGCCGCGATTCTCTCCAACGAGAAATTCCACGGCGTGCGGGTCGTACTGGATAAGGGCGTGCTCTCCATCATCAGTTCCAACGCCGAGCAGGAAGAAGCGCAGGAAGAAATCGAGGTCGATTTTCAGGGCGAGCGCCTGGACATCGGCTTCAACGTCGGCTATCTGCTCGATGTACTCGGCAATGTGTCGCCGGAGGACATCGAATGGCGTTTCCGGGACGGCGATTCGAGCGTGCTCGTCACCCTACCCGGCAACGACAGCTTCAAATACGTCGTCATGCCGATGCGCATCTGAACGCCGCCGCCGCCGCATTGTTCTGCGTCTGGGGCGTTCCTCGTCCCGGGCGCGTTTTCCCTTTCCTCCGCCGAGATTTCCATGTCCGAACCGCAAAAACCCGCCGGCCCCGCCCAGAACGATTACGACGAATCCAGCATCCAGCAACTCGAAGGACTG
>JAITLI010000155.1 GCA_031277975.1 Azoarcus sp. | reverse complement strand
ACCAAACGGCGCGCAGCGCCGCTGATTTCTCGGCGGCGAAGAGTGGACAGGCGCCCCGCCCTCCCCTCCTCCTTTATCCCGCCCTCCCCTCCCCTTTATCCAGCGGCGCTTCGCGCCGTTTGGAACGACACCCTCTCCCGCCCTCCGGGCACCCTCCCCCGCCAAGCGGGGGAGGGAAATTCATCGGAAGAACGCGTCATTGCGAGAAACCCGCAAGGCCGCCTGGATTGCCACGGGCCTGCGGCCCTCGCAATGACGAGGGGAGGCGTCATTGCGGAGAACGAAGCGCCGCGCCAATCCCCCCCACTTCGTCATTGCGAGGCGCGAAGCGCCGTGGCAATCCAGTTCGTTCCAAACGGCGCGCAGCGCCGCTGATTTTTCGGCGGTGGAGAGGCCACGTTGTCGCGCGTTCTCCCAAGAATTTCCTCCTCTCCGGGCGCGCCGGGAAAAGCGTCATGGGCGTCTGTGCAAATCTACCGATGCAAGCCTTTCGGTAACGGAAATACCGTTTTCTCTTCCGCGCCCGCGAGTTCGCGCACCGTCGCGCCGGTCAGTTCCTGCAAATGCGCGACAACTTCGGCGATCAACGCTGCCGGGGCCGAAGCGCCGGCGGTGACGCCGATCCGGCGCTTGCCCGCGAGCCACGCGGGGTCGATGTCGCTGGCCTCATCCACGAGGTAGGCGGGGATGGCGCGCAGGGCGGCGACTTCGCGCAGGCGGTTGGAGTTGGAGCTGTTCTTCGAGCCGACCACCAGCACGACTTCGGCGGTTTCGGTCAGATGCTTGACCGCGTCCTGGCGGTTCTGGGTGGCGTAACAGATGTCGTCCTTTTTCGGCCCGCTGATCGCGGGGAAGCGGGCGCGCAGCGCGCCGACGATGGCGGCGGCGTCGTCGACGGAAAGCGTAGTCTGGGTGACGTAGGAGAGCCGCGCGGGATCGGCGACTTGCAGGGCGCGGGCGTCGGCTTCGGTCTCGACCAGATGGATGCCGCCGTCGATCTGCCCCATCGTGCCCTCGACTTCGGGGTGGTGGCCGTGGCCGATCATCACCAGTTCGCGGCCTTGTCCATGCATCCGCGCTACTTCCATGTGTACTTTGGTGACGAGCGGACAGGTGGCGTCGAACACCCGCAAGCCGCGCCGGTCGGCTTCGCGCCGTACCGCCAGGGGGACGCCATGGGCGCTGAAGATGACCGTGGCGCCATCGGGCACCGCATCGAGCGTTTCGACGAAGACCGCGCCGCGCGCGCGCAGGCCGTCGACGACGAAGCGGTTATGCACGACTTCGTGGCGCACGTAGATCGGCGCGCCGTAATGGGAAAGCGCGCGTTCGACGATTTCGATGGCGCGCTCGACCCCGGCGCAGAAGCCGCGCGGGGTGGCGAGGAGGATTTCGTTTTCAGGCATGGACTACGCCGCGGTCAGCACCGCGAAACGGATCAGTATCACGAGCAGCACTATATTGCTGACGGCGAAGGTCAGGAAGCGGAAAAAGACGTGATTGCTGGTCAGGAAAATCACTGCGTGCCCGATCCGCAGGACGACATACGTCCATGCCATAACGATGAATATCCCGTCGGCGCTGCGGGTCGCATGGATCATGATCGACACGGCGTGGAACATCGCCGGCATTTCCAGCAGATTCATGGGACTGGCTGGCTCATGACCTGGGCCGGGACAATGTTCGCGTCATCGAGGTCAGCGTCAATCCCGCCGGTACCGTCCGGGCGGCGAAATGAACGCTTGACCGGCAAATGCGAATCAGCGAAACGGTTGTGCCAGCGTGCCGCAAGAGAGTTGGGCAACACCGGAAAATCTGTTGATCTGTTGTTGACCGGGCTGGTCGGCGGCGCTTTCGCGGCTTCGCTGGCAAGCCGTCGATTCGTCTGGCAAAAACCGGCCCGGCGGCACGCCGCGCGCGGTCTTGCCGGAGGCGCACTGCTGGGCTGGGGCGCGCGCCCGCGCCGCGGATTCTCGACCGGCATACGCCGTTACGCCGTTCAGGATATTCGCCAGACTGTGTAGACAGGCGCGGGATACCGCGAAAATGCGTTCGTGCCACGGGGAAAATGCACTATATTGAGGCGATTGCGTGCAGGATTCGCGCCACTGGACGGACAGGCAGGCCGGATGGCGCGAATGATTCCTGTCGCTTATACCTACATGAGATACTTCCCCGGAAAAACGTTCTTCAGACCCATCGAGATGTTCAACCCGACCCGCGAACAAGTACGCGACTTTTTCATCACCACCTGGCAAAAGCACCACAATCAGGAGGTGCTTACCGCACTCGAAACGGTCGTGGCGGGCATCGTCCTGGAGCATCCCGAGTATCATGCCCTGCTTGCCGACCCGAACGCGATGGTGCGCGAATTTCCGCCCGTGGATGGCCAGATCAACCCTTTCCTGCATCTAGCGCTGCATCTGGCGGTCGAGGAACAGCTTTCCATCGACCAGCCCCCCGGCATCCGCGCTGCGTTCGAAACGCTGTGCCAACGGCGGGGCGAGCGCCATCGCGCCCTGCACGATGTCCTCGACTGTCTTGGCGAGACCATGTTCAAGGCATTGCGCGACAGATCGTCCCCCGACGGACGCTCCTATCTCGATGCCATCCGCCGCCGCGCGGGCATGCCGCCCATGGAAGACTGATTGAATCTAACCACGCGACGGTCATCCGCGCGCATTTTCATGTTGAACAGGCTGTTTCACTGGCTGCGTCGCCGCTCCTCGTCCCAGGCAGAAAGCGATGATGCCGACACGGCGCCCCCATCCGTCGATGCGCTCAACCAACAAGCGCCCTTGCGGCAGCCGCCATCGCGGGAGCACGCCTGCGCCGCTGGCGAAATCAACACCACCATCATTTGCCGGGAAGCTGTCCTTGACCGCCAGCAGAAAGTCGTCGGCTACCAGTTCATGCTCCAGGACGCGGCTCATGACCATATCCGCTCCCAGACCCGGCGGATTTTCCATCTCTACGCTGAAATACTGGTGGAAAATCTCGTGCGCGCCAACATCGGGCCGCTGCTTGGCCGCCGCCTGGCCTTCGTCGAAGTCCCGGATTCCTTTCTCCGCCAGCCCGCGCTGACCCGGCTTTCCCCCGATAACACCTATATCATTCTCCAGCCCATGGAAAGCCCGGGCGCTCCCGCGCCGGAAGAACTGCGCGCGCTGATACAAAACCTGCGCGCTTCCGGCTACCGTATCGGCATCCCCAGTCCGATAACGGCTCCGGCCTATTCCAGCCTGTTGCCGGAAGTCGATCTCGTCTGCGTCCAGGCGCCTCGCGTCGACGCCGGAGAAGGCGTGGCGCTCGTCCGCCACATTCTCAAACAGGCGCCAGATGTGGCGCTGCTGGCCCGCGATCTGCCCGGGATGGAAGATTTCGACTTCTATTTCAAAATCGGTGCCACGCTGTTCCAGGGGGCATTCATCACCAGCCGCGAACAATGGGAAGAGCGCGATCTCGGCCCCAGGTTCGCCCACCTGTCCATGCTGTTGAGCAAACTGCGCCGGGAAGATGCCGACACGCGCGAAATCGCCGCTTTGTTCAAGCAAGACGCGGCCCTGGCCTTGCGCCTGCTGCGTTATGTCAATTCGGCGGCCAACGGCTTGCGGGAGCACGTCTCCTCGATCGGGCGCGCCATCGCCATTCTTGGCCGCGCTCCATTGCGGCGCTGGCTCACACTGCTCTTGTGCACCAGCGACGTTCATCAGGCGCGCAGCGCCGCCGTGCTCGAAATGGCGCTGGCGCGCGCCCGCACCATGGAACTGATCGCCTCTTCCCGCCCCGCGGCCGAGCGCGAAGCGCTGTTTCTCACCGGCTTGCTATCGCTGATCGACGTCGTCCTGCGGCAGCCGATGGAACGCGCGCTGGCGACATTGTCCATCGACAGCGAAATCCGGGACGCCATCCTCCACGAACAAGGCCCCTATGCCGCCCCCCTGGCACTGGCGAAAGCCTGCGAGAGCATGAACGTGAAACACATCGTCCTCGCCGCCGCCGCCTGCGGCGCCGATCCCGAACAGGCATCGCTCTGGTACATGGATGCGCTGGCCTGGACGCTGACACTGCCGCAGGACGAAAACGCCTGACTGAGACGGAAATACGAACCTCACACCAGTACTTCCACCACCGGCGGATGCCCCAGAAATGCCTGCGGACTGGCGGTGGCGCCGTAAGCGCCCGACTGGAAGATCACCACGAGGTCGCCCGGTTCGCCGCGCGCCATCACCATGCGTTCGGCGAGGACATCGAGCGGGGTGCATAGCGGGCCGACGATGGTGACGGCCTCGGCCTTGAGGGCGTGCATGCGGTTGCCGATGGCCGCGGGAAAGTTCTTGCGCAACACCTGGCCGAAATTGCCCGAGGCGGCCAGGTGCTGGTGCAGGCCGCCGTCGATGACCAGGAAGATTTCGCCGTTCGAGACCTTGCGATCGACGATGCGGCTCACGTAGATACCGGCTTCGCCCACCAGGTAGCGGCCAAGTTCGATGACGATCTCGGCCTGCGGGAATGCTTTCGCGGCTTCTTCGACGATGGAGGTGAGCGCGGTGCCGAGCGGGGTGAGGTCGAGGCTTTGCTCGCCCGGAAAATAGGGGATGCCGAAGCCGCCGCCAAGATTGATGACTTTGGGCGGCACGGGAGCGCTGGCGGCCAGTTCGGTAATGAGCGTGAAGCTTTTGCGCAGGGCCTCGGCGATGGCGCCGGCCTTGAGATTTTGCGAGCCGCTGAAAAGATGGAAGCCTTCAAAGGCGAGTCCCGCTCCGGCAATGGCTTGCAGCAGTTCGGGAACCTTCGCGGCGTCGACGCCGAAAGGCTTGGGGCCGCCGCCCATCTTCATCCCCGCGGACTTGAGTTCGAAGTCGGGATTGACGCGCACCGCCACCCGCGCGGGCACGCCCAATTCCTTCGCGGCGGCCGCGAGCAGCGGAATTTCACGGAAGGATTCGATATTGACCAGGATACCGGCGGCGACGGCCTGACGCAGTTCGTTATCGCTCTTGCCGGGGCCGGCAAAGCTGATATTGCGCGGCGCGATGCCGGCATCGAGCGCTGTTTTCAGTTCGCCGGCGGATGCCACGTCGACGCCGTCGATCAGCGCCGCTATGTGCGCGACCAGGGCCGGCATCGGGTTGGCCTTGATCGCGTAATGCAATTTGAGGCGGGTGGGAAGCGCGTTCCGCAGTTCCTCGACGCGGCGGGAGACCAGGCCGCGGTCGTAAGCGTAGAACGGCGTGCGGCCAACGCGCGCGGCCAGTTGCCGCAGCGGCATGCCGCCGACGAACAGTTCTCCGTTGCTGACCGGGAACTGCTTCATGGGTGTGTGCAGGGGGGCAATGGAATTCATGGTCGCGGGGTACCTGGAAGGACTATTTTCGTAGCCACTGTACGCGAATGGCGAGACCGTGTCAGGTCTTTTCGCACAGATCGCTTGCCAATGTCTTGCGGTCGATCTTGCCGTTGGGGTTGCGCGGCAACGGCTCCCCGCGAATATCGATCCGGGAAGGAACCATGTATGTCGGCATACGGAGACGACATTCTGCGGCAAGCGTCCGCGCAAGTGTAGCGTGATCGAGCGTGTTGCCGGGCGCCGGTGTGACAATTGCAACAATACTCTGTCCCAATGTGGCATGAGGCAGGCCAAAGGCGGCACATTCGCCGACCAGCCGCGTAGCATGAAAAATTTCTTCGACCTCGGCGGGGCTGACGCGGTATCCCGATGTTTTTATCATTTCATCGTGGCGGCCGATGAAATACAGGAAGCCCTCCTCATCGCGCCGCACGGTATCGCCGGAAAAAACCGCGATTTCCGGGATCATGAATTCCACCCCGCGCCCGCCAACCCCCGCGGGCAGCGGTTTGTAACGTTCGGCGGTTTTTTCGGGGTCGTTCCAGTAGCCGAGGCCGACGAGCGCGCCGCGCTGCACCAGTTCACCCGCTTCGCCGGGCGCGCATTCGCCGCCGTCCTCGCGCAACACGAGCACTTCGGCGCCGGGGATGGCCTTGCCGATCGAGCCGGGGCGGCGGTCGACTTCCTCCGGGGGCAGGTAGGTGGCGCGGAAGGCTTCGGTGAGGCCATACATCAGGTATGGCCGCGCCGCGGGCAAGCGCGCGCGCAAGCGCTCCAGCGTGGCGCGCGGCATGTGGCCGCCGGTATTGGCGAAATAGCGCAGATGGCCGCCGATGCCCTCCGGCCACTGGAGTTGCGCGAGCTGGATCCACAGCGGCGGCACGGCCGTGAGTCCGGTGACGTGTTCGCGCGCCATGGCCTTCAACACATCGCGCGGCAACAGGTAATTGAGCAAGACCACGCGCGCTCCGGCGGCGAAGGCGGTGGTGAGCTGCGAAAAACCGGCGTCGAACGACAGCGGCAGGGCCGCGAGCAACACATCGTCGGCGCGATTTTCCAGATAACCGGCGACGCTTTGCGCCCCCGCCACCATGTTGCGATGAGACAACACCACGCCCTTGGGGCGGCCAGTGCTGCCCGAGGTGTACAGGATCGCGCCCATGTCGGCGTCGATGACGCGATGCCCCCCCGCGCCCGCCGCCAATGACAATATTTCATCCCACGCGTGCGTCGCGGGCGGGCCGCCAGCCAGCGCTTCCGCTTCTTTTTGCCCGGCGGCGGAACCGGCGAGCACGACGTGACGCAGATCGGGGCAGGCGGCGAGCGTTTCCCCGAGACCGGCGAGGCGTTCGCGGCTGGTCACCAGCGCATGCGCGCCGCTGTCGCGCAGGATGTGGCCGGCCTGCGCGGGCTTGAGCACGGGGTTGACCGGCACGAAAGCTCCGCCGGCCGCCGCCGCGCCAAAGCAGGCGATGACGGTCTCGAAGCGTTTATCGAGCCAGACCGCCACCCGTCCGCCGCGCGCCAGCCCGAGACGGACGAGTCCGCTGGCGAAGGCATCGACGGCGGCGGCCAGGTGCTGGTAATCCAGCGTGGCATCCCCGGCGCGCAAGGCGGCGGCATCCGGCGCGCGCCCGGCGGCGGCGGAGATCAGATGGTGCAGGAGCGTCGCGGGCATCGGAAAAACTCTATTTATTTGGTTCTGTCCGATTCTATCCCGATCCGTGGCTGGTCTCTATTTCGTGCAGGCGTTATCCTACGGCCAATGATCGAATCACATCGGCATCAGGAGTCCCAAGTCATGAGTCACACCCTTCACAGCCTGGCGCGAACCACCCCGAAGACACGCTCCCCGCATGACCGGGTAGTGCCTGATTACGCCGGCGATTGGGTCTTGCCGTTTCCCGACGATCAGGTGCCGCCGCTTCGCGTCCGGGAAGAAAATGGCGAGCGGTGGTTTATTCCCCGGCAAGAACACGAATACACCTATCGGCAAGTCACGCGGACATTCGTGCAGGAGAATAAACCGGTCTGTGAAGTAAAGGTTCATAGCAACGGGCTTGATGACATAGATTTCATGAAAGTTACTTTGGATCATCCATTTTATGTTTTTCGCAAAGGATGGACGCCTGCCAGTGAGCTTCGTTTTGGAGATAGGTTTTTTGGGCCGGAATATGAGCATTTGCTGTTTGGCAAGGTCGAATTCAATGAAGAGCGGAGTACTGTTTACAATCTAGAGGTTGACGAGTTTCATACCTACTACGTTGGAAAATTTGGGGTGTGGGTTCACAACACCTGTGGTGATTTTGCGATGTCGCCTTCCGTCTGTGTATAAACCCGTCTGACAAGCACGCCATGCCGCCCTCCCCCCTGCCCCGCTCTTTCGCCGGCGCCATGCCCCCATCCGGGCCAGACGCTTCCCGCCCCGGTCTCGTTCTCGCGTCCTCCTCGGCATACCGCCGCCAATTGCTCGAACGTTTCGGCCTGCCCTTTGAAACGTTGAGTCCGCACATCGATGAGACGCCCCTGCCTGGCGAAACACCGCCCCGGCTCGCCGAGCGGCTGGCGCTCGCCAAGGCCCGCGCCGCCGTCCGCCAGCGCCCCGGCGCGCTCGTCATCGGCAGCGACCAGACCGCCGCCCTTGGCGCGGAGATTTTCGGCAAACCGGGAACCCTCGCCAACGCCGCCGCACAACTGCGGCGCATGCGCGGCAACGAAGTCCTTTTCCACACCGCCGTCGCCCTCGTCGACGGGCGCGATGGCCGCGAACAAATCGAAAACGTCCTCACCCGCGTGCGTTTTCGCCCACTGAGCGATGCCGAAATCCACCGCTACCTCGAACGCGAACCCGCCCTCGACTGCGCCGGCAGCGCCAAATGCGAAGGGCTGGGCATCGCGCTCCTCGACGCCCTCTCCGGCGACGACCCCAGCGCCCTCATCGGCCTGCCCCTGATCGCCCTCGCCCGCATGCTGCGCGCGGCGGGCGTGGAATTGCCATGAACGGTGCGCCCGCGACCGCAAGCGCGCCGGGCGCGCTCGTCCTCATCCCCGTGGCGCTGGGCGAAGCGCCATGGCCGGATTTCCTGCCCGCCACCGTCCAGCGGCGCACCGCGGGCATCCGCCACTTCGTGGTCGAAAACGCCCGCGCCGCCCGTACCCATCTCAAACAAACCGGCTACCCCGGCACGCTGCGCGACACCGACATCCGCGAACTCGCCGCCGATGCCGACGACGAGGCGCTCGACGCCCTTCTCGCCCCCGCGCTCGCCGGCGAAGACATCGGGCTGATGTCGGACGCGGGCTGCCCCGCCGTCGCCGATCCCGGCGCCAGGCTCGTCGCCCGCGCCCACCACCTCGGGCTGCGGGTCGCACCACTGGTCGGGCCTTCTTCCGTCCTCCTCGGCCTGATGGGTTCCGGCCTCAACGGCCAGAGCTTCGCCTTCCACGGCTATCTGCCCGTGGCCTCCGAGGCCCGCGACCGCCAGCTACGCGCGCTCGAAGACGAATCGCGCCGTCTCGGGCGCACGCAAATCTTCATCGAAACCCCCTACCGCAACGACCGCCTGTTCGCCGCCCTGCTCGGCATTTGCCAGCCCCGTACCCGCCTGTGCATCGCGCGCGACCTCACCACCGCCAGCGAATACCTGCGCACGCGCACCATCGCCGCCTGGCGCGAAACCCCGCCTCCCGTGCTCACGAAACACCCGGCGCTCTTCCTGCTGCTGGCATGACGAATCACTTGTCGGGGCAGCGGGGCGGCCTGTCCCTTCATCGTACCTCCCAGCAAAAACGCCCGCGCCTCCTTGGCTCGCCATTGCGAAAGCACCCTCGTCTCGCCATTGCGAGGCGCGCAGCGCCGCTGTTTTCTTTGCGGTGGGGCATGGTCGCACGGTTCATTCCCTGAATCCTCGCGGAATTGTTTGGTTCCATACGATTACATCCTGATGCTGGTCGAGCGTTATATCAAGGCCAGGGGCAGCGGCAAGGACAAGGAAATCCGCGCGGACGTCGAGCGCACGGACAACGCGAATCCATCGTTGCGCAACAAGAAAGACCTATCGAACAGTTCGTCGATTCCGTCTCCACGGCGGCCAGGGTGGATGCGGAATGGCTCGCCTTCATCGCCA
>JAITLI010000071.1 GCA_031277975.1 Azoarcus sp. | reverse complement strand
TCGCCGCTTCGTGGTTCATTTTGCGGGCGGGACGCCCGCGCTCAGGATATCCGCGACGAATCCGCGCGCCGCAAGAAACTGGGTGGCGGCGACGCCCGGATCGACCACCACCTCATCCCTCCGCGCCATCCGCAGACAATAGACCCTGAAGGATTATCTCCTGGCGTACAACCACGTCATCCCACAGCAAGCCATCGGCCATCAACCTCCCATCGACACCCTCGCATCATGACGGAATTAATATTCTGAACTGTCTGTCGCTTCAGCCATTGCGCAAATTTATAATCGGGCGGAACGCGACAAGTGGCCACTTGCTTGTCCAGGAAAAACGTTCAGCCCGGATTGCAATGGAAAACGCCCGCGCGCGGGGCATGCGGCGAGTTTGCAGGCGGTTGGCGCGCGGATGTGCCGCCAGAGCGTTCCGCGGCGAACAGCTTTTGCAGTGCGGCGCTACGAGGAAACAGCGCCACGCCGTCGGGCAGGTGGGGCCTGCCCAGGATGTCGATCAGCAGGTTTTCCGGCAATGGATAGGCGCGGACATCGTCCATGGTTTCGTCGATGATTTCCTGGATGCGCTTCATCAGGCGGCCCAGTTGCATGGCGTTGCCCTCGAAGCAGAATACGGAATATTGCAGCGGCGTGGCGTGTTTGACCAGTAGCCGGTGCGCGCGGTTGAGTCGCTTGGGGTGGGAAATATCGTAGGAGATGAGCCAGCCGCGCGTAGTGTTCAGTGCCATCGACAGACGCTCCGCCAGACGTGGCGTTTGAAATCGCCCAAATGCAGCGGCAAGCGGTCGGCGTGCTGGCGCGCCCAGTCCTCGAAAAAGCGGGCGGCCAGCTGCGTGTCGCGGCATGAGGCGGGTAGGGAGCCGCAGCCGAGCAGGGAGCCGCAGCCGAAATTGAGTTCCGCCCACAGCAGGGCGGCCAAGTGGCGGGCCAATTCCAGCGGGTTGCCGTCGATGCCCCAATAAACCGAGCGCAGGCCGTTGCGATGCAGGTGATCGAGTATCCGTGCGCGCATCCAGCCCTGGCCGGCTTCGGGAAAGCGCGTTTCGTGCCACCCGGTGCGGACGAAATAGTATCGGACGGCTTCGGTTTTCTCCGCCACGGAAGGTTTTTCCCACCAATTGGCGCGGGGAAAGCAGGCGGCGAGTACTGTACGCCGGCGATGGACAAGCCATTTTCCGAAACGCGCCGTCCAGTCGGGCTGTCGCATGTAATCCTTGATGATATTTTTTACCGGATGTGGATCGTCGTCCAGGTTCTGGCTGTTGCCGAGGGCGCGGCCATCGTCGCCGATCCATGTGATCGTGATGCCATGGGCAAGGCACAGCGCCAGGGCGTCGCCGCTCCAGTCCAGGCGGCGGTTGCAGATGACGTGAGCAATGCGGGCGATGGGATAGAAGGCGACGGCGGCGCCCGCCCGTATCAGGGTGAGATAGTTGCTCCCCGCCTTCATCCGGGCCTGCGTGGAGGCGAGGATGTAAAGCGGTTTGCGCGCCGGTTCAGGAGGCGTCGCCCCATGGGGCGAATGGGGCGGGGCAGGGGGGCGGGTCACGGAGGCGATGGTGATGGGCATGATCAGAATGCCTCGCCGGTGTCGTCGATGATATGCAGCCATGCTTCGCCGTGGCCGCGCATGTCGGCGGCCAGCCGCGCGCAGGCGGTGCGCAGCCAGCGCCGAGGCAGGCGGGCGAAGCTTTCCCAGTCCGCATAGAAATGGCTGCGTCCCGCCTTGCCCAGCAAACAGGCGCCGCGGTCGTTGGTGAAGTGTTCGCCGCGCAACCGGCGCGTGGCGAATTGCCGCCACAGCCATTTGTCGGCGAGCGGACGCAAGGGTTCGATCAGGTCGCAGGCGAGCGATTCGCGCCCCACCGCCGGGCGATGGTAGAAGCCAAGCAATGGATCGAGTCCCGCCATGTGGGCGGCGCGTACCGCTTCGAAATGCAGTA
The DNA here is from genome assembly GCA_031277975.1 of Azoarcus sp. GTDB lineage: Bacteria > Pseudomonadota > Gammaproteobacteria > Burkholderiales > Rhodocyclaceae > WRNU01. Next base: position 12,053 of record JAITLI010000071.1, on the reverse strand, counting down.
GCGTATAGGCAAGCGACAGGCAGGCATTGACCGGATCGCGCGGCGGGCGGCGGTTGCGGCCACTGAAGGCCAGATCCGGCGCGAACAACGCACAAAATCCGCCGAAATACGCCCGCGCGCCGCTGCCTTCCAGCCCGCGCAACCGGGTGGGATCGGCGGTTCCGGAACGCGCTTCGTCCAATACCCTGGCGACGCTTTCGCGGGCATCACCGAGCGCCTTGCGCTGGTCGGGACGCAAGGTTTCGGCTTGCGTGAGCAAACGATGTTGCCGCTGCAATTTTGCGGTCACGATGTGGGCCGCCCATTGCCGGCAATAGGCGGCATCCAGTACCCGCTGGCTTTGCGCCAGCCGCACCGCCGCATCGTTGTGGGCCGGCCCCAGGACGATGGCCACTTGCCGGCTCATGCGCGGACTCAGCAAAATCGTGGCCACCCCCGCTTCGGCCAGCTTGATCAGCACGCCCGAATCGAGACGGGTGCGCGCGCCTTGCACGATGACGCGTTCGAGCAGGCGCATGGGGAGAGTTCGGGTGCGTTCGCCGTTTTCGTACAGGGCGAGCGCGTTGCCGTCGGCCCGGATGTCCAGTCCGGCGCGGTCGAGGAACAGTGTCGCCATGCCGTCACCCCACGTAGAAAAAATCCGGATCGGCTGGCGGGCTGGCCTTTCCGAGCGTATGGCAGCGGGCGCTTGTATCCAGGCGCAGGAGCAGGAACCGGTCGCGTTGCTCATCCAGCGCCAACGCCATACCGTGCAACAACTCGCCGCGTTCGGCGGGACTCAGGAAAACCTCATGGACCGATTTCTGCCCGCCCGTGGCATACGCGCGCACCAGCGCCAGCGCGGCGCTGCGCCGCCGGTGGTCGCCGATGTCGTAGGCGGCGATGTAGAACTGTCGCATGGCAGGCTCCTTTTTGTGTGCGTATTTATTATGCCGGTTTACTGCGTGAAATGCGAAATGGCAAGCTTGCTAAGCGCGAGGAGATATGACGTTCCATTGCGATCGAAGAAAGCCGTCATGGCGCTTGCCGCGCGTATGGAGTGGCCGAGGCGGGAAGTCCTGGAATCTGTGATTCCGGGGTCGGGCGGTGCGAGATGTGGACGGACAACGGGAAAGGCCGGGAATCTCCGGATTCGCCGCCGCCGGGACGCTGGACCGCCGCACCCTCGGATTGCACATGGCAAGGTACAATCCGGATTACGGGGACTACCGGAAATGGACGCAAGCGGCCTGGCCAAGCAACATGTGCGATGTTTATTCGATCCACCCGTCCTGGTTTGTACTGGCATTGCTGCTGCATGGCGGCCTGTGGAGCATGGCGCATCTCTGGCCGCAAGACAGGATAGAGGCGCGGCCCGGAAAGACCATCCAAGTCAGCCTGATCGAAATGGCCGCGCCGAAAACCGTCGCGCCGCCCCCCCCCGCGCCGCTGCCGCCGAAACCGAAGCCCCCCAAGCCGAAACTCAGAGCAGTGCGCGCGCCCAGGCCGGTTGTGCCGGAGTCGGCGATGCCGGAGCCGGAAATCCCGGCGGTGCCCGTGAGCGAAGCCGAAGCCCCGGCAGAGACGCCGGTTGTCGCCGCGCCGGTATCGGAATCCACCGCGACACAAACCGGTGCCGCCACCGTCACAGACGCCCCGGCTGCGGCCCAGGCCAGCGCCTCTTTCGTGGAGGCCCGCGCCGACGCGGCCTACCTGCACAACCCCAAACCCCCTTATCCCCCCATGTCGCGCCGTCTGCGCGAAGAAGGCACGGTGCGCCTGCGCGTGCATGTACTACCCGACGGCCACGCGGATCGGATCGAAATCCAGCGCGGCTCCGGATTTCCCCGCCTCGACGAATCCGCGCGCGTCACCGTCCTGCGCTGGCGCTTCATCCCCGGACGGCGCGGCGACGAGGCGATCGCGTCCTGGGTCATCATTCCCATCCATTTCAATCTGGAGTGAGCGCCGCCGAACGCGGAAGCATCCGGCCTGGACATCGCCGCCATCTGGCCGCAAGGCGGTGTCATTTCCCGTGCCGCCTGTTCGTCCCGGGCGCGCCGCGCCCGGCTCCGGGCTGACATAGGTTTGCAAATCGGGGCAAACCAGCGCCGTTTTGTTTCGCCCGCGTCAATCCGGCCACACGCCCAGTCCGGCGAGTTGTCCGGCCGCCGCTTGCGCCCAGCCGCGATTGGCGGCGGGGCTGGCCGGGCTGGGGTGGAGGATGCGTCCCAGGCGCGGGCCGCCCGTCCCCAACGCCGCGGCGGCGCGGTTTTCGGCCCAGGCGCCGACGCCGATCACCCATTGCGGTTCGAGCGCCGCCACGAGCGCGCGCAGATGCGCGTCACAGGCGGCGAGCAAGGCGGTTTGTTCCGCGCCCGCCAGCTTGTCCGGGGTGAGATTGCGCCCTTCGGCGAAAAACGCGAGCGGGCAATAGTTGGCGACGAAATGCGCGGCGAAGAAGGCTTCTGGCGTGCCGAAACGCTCGCGGAACAGCCCCCACAGGCGGCGGCCGCTCACCTCGGAGCGCGCGCAGGCGAAACCTTCCACAGGCCGCTTGGGATTGGCGCGCGCGGGCTGGCCAACCGGGCATTCGATACCGAGCCAGTCGCGCACGGCGGCGATTTCGCCGAACGGCACGCCGGTCTGCGCCATGCCGAACGGCCCCGGATTCATGCCGAGAAACACCACTTTCTTGCGCGAATCGCCGAAACGCCGCAAGTAGGTTTCGTGCGGCTCCCGGGCGTAATCGAGCGGGTTGTAGACATGCGTGACCGGCGCGGCGAAGCGCAGGGCATCGACGGCGGCGGAGAGTTCGCGCGCGGCGGCGATCAAGAGCCGCGAAAGGGAAGCGATTTCACACACAGAGTTTCAACTTTCTCCGGCTGCTTGATTCTGTTTGGGAAGCGCGCCCTAGGCAGCGGATTGCTCTTTTGCACAAATCGCGAGCGCCTCATCCTTACTGGAAGCCTCCACGGTTTTTTGAAACTCGAAATGTCGAGAAAGCAAGCTTTTTTCTCGCCATTTATTCCCATTGAAAGCCAGTACGGAACAGATGGCGATCTGGGCAATAAGAATCAGGAAAAGTACAATGAGTGCCTCTTCTGGGCGTGGCGCGCTTCCAGCCATGATGGCGTCGATGAAGAAATTCAGGATAAAACCGATGATGATCGCTACGGCGGCCACTACCCATAGCCTTGCGATCAAGGCCCATATGGCGCCAAAGAAAAATGCGGGCCAGCACCAGCCTATTTTGACGGCTTGCCACCGTCCATCGGGGTGCTTGTAAGTTTTGAATTGAGACATTTGATTCTCCTTGACGAATTGATGTCTTCGGAATAATTCGCGCTCTCTTTCCATGGCGCGACCCTGAACAACAACAGCATTCCTGGAATAGCGAGGAAAAAACACAGCCAAAAGAAATTCAGCCAGCCGCCCATGCTTTCCACCAGCCAGCCCGCGCTGGCGTTGATGAAAGTACGCGGTACCGCCATCAGGCTGGTGAAGAGCGCGAGCTGGGTGGCAGTATAGGCCGGGTGCGTGGTGCGCGCCATATAGGCGACGAAGGCGGTGGTGCCGAGACCGACGCCCACGGCTTCGACGCCGATGACCACCGCGAGCGCGGCAAGCCGTCCGGGGTCGGAAGGCGCGTTTCCGAGCCAGGCCATCCAGGCGAAACCGAGGATGGCGACGGCCTGCACGACGCCGAACAGCCACAAGGCGCGGTTGATGCCCAGCTTCACCATCCAGATGCCGCCGAGGATGCCGCCGATCACCGATGGCCACAGTCCGGCGTTCTTGGCGATGACGCCGATTTCGGTCTTGCTGAATCCCATGTCGAGGTAGAACGGGGTGGCAAGCGCGGTACAGAGCGAATCGCCCAGCTTGTACAGGAAGAGGAAAGCCAGCACCAGCAAGGCGGATTGCACGCCATGGCGGCTGAAGAACTCATGGAAAGGCTCGATGATCGCGGCGCGCAGGGTACGCGGCGTGCCCTGCGCCGCGACGGGCTCCTTGACCAGCAAGGTCATGGCGAGACCGGGCAGCATAAAGGCGGCGGTGATGGCGAATACCCCGCCCCAGGGCAACCGATCGGCGAGGATGAGCGAGAGCGACCCCGGCACCAGTCCGGCGATGCGGTAAGCATTGACGTGGATGGCGTTGCCGAGGCCCAGTTCCACGTCCGGCAGGATCTCGCGGCGGAAGGCGTCGAGTGCGATATCCTGCGTCGCCGACAAGAACGCGATCATCGCGGTCAGGCCCGCCACCAGCCAGATGTGCGCGACCGGTGAGACCTGCCCCAGCCCGGCGATGGCCGCGACCAGGCCGATCTGCGAGACGAACATCCAGCCACGCCTCCGCCCCAGCCAGTGCAGGATGCCGTAGCGGTCGAGCAGGGGGGCCCACAGGAATTTCCAGGTATAGGGAAACTGGATCAGCGCGAACGCCCCGATCGCTTTCAGCGACAAGCCCTCGGTCTTCAGCCACGCGGGCACGAGGTTGAGCAGCAGGTAGAGCGGCAGGCCGGAAGCGAAGCCGGTGAAGATACAGATCAGCATTCGCCGGTTGAGGAGGGCGTGCAGCCAGGCGGGAGAGGGGGTTGTCCGGGCCAAGGGGAAAGTTCCGGTGAGGGCGTCGCGGGATTATCCCAGATCAGGGCATGGAAAAAACGCTTCATGCGGACCTGCGGGCCAAGCGATAACAGCTCGATCAGGGATCGGATTCCGTCACGACACTGTTCATATCTCCCCGGGCGGTACACCCTGCGGGGGGCGAGGGGAACTCACCAGAACGGGGAGGTTTCGTCGTTGCGAGTACTCCACCCTTCGTCATTGCGAGGAGCGCGGGTCCGTGGCGATCCTTCCATTTCGTCATTGCGAAAGCCTCCTCTCCCGTCATTGTGAGGGCCGCAGGCCCATGGCAATCCAGTTCGTTCCATCCGGCGCGTAGCGCCGCTGACTCGAACCGTCGCGTGGATTGCCACGTCGCTTCGCGCCTCGCAATGATGAATTCCACCGAAGAATTTCCCCTTGCCTTCCGCTGTACATACATATACAGCGGAAGGCAAGGGAAGCCGGAAGTCGCCCTTTTTCCCCTCGTCGCCCGAAGGCGAGCGCGGCGACTTTGACCGCAGGCCCGTATCAGAACGGCAATTGCAGTCCGGGCCAGACAGCGTCGATCGCCGCGCGGAATATCTGCTGGATGCGGGCGAGCGCCGTGCCGTCATCGGCCTCGAAACGCAGCACGACGACCGGCGTGGTATTGGAAGGACGCGCGAGGCCGAAGCCATCGGCGTATTCCACGCGCACGCCGTCCAGGGTGATGATTTCCGCCGCGCCGTCGAATCCGCCTTGTTCGCGCAACCGCCGCACGAGTTCGAACGGTTCGCCCTCGTTCATCTTGATGTTGAGTTCCGGTGTGCATACCGCATTGGGCAGCGCCTTGAGCGTGGCGTTGCCGTCGGCGGTCTTCGAGAGAATTTCGAGCAGCCGCGCTCCGGCGTAGAGGCCGTCGTCGAACCCGTACCAGCGCTCCTTGAAGAACATGTGGCCGCTCATCTCGCCCGCGAGCGGCGCGCCGGTTTCCTTGAGCTTGGCTTTCACCAAGGCGTGGCCGGTGTTCCACATCGTCGGCTTGCCGCCGTGCGCGCGTATCCAGCCCGCGAGATTGCGGGTGCATTTGACGTCGTAGATGATTTCGCCGCCTGGCGATCTTTCGAGCACGTCGGCGGCGAAGAGCATCAACTGGCGGTCGGGATAGATGATTTCACCGTCCTTGGTGACAACGCCAAGCCGGTCGCCATCGCCGTCGAAGGCCAGCCCGAGTTCGGCCTCGCCCTCGGCCAGAGCGCGGACGAGGTCGCGGAGATTCTCTGGCTTCGACGGGTCGGGATGATGGTTGGGAAAGCGCCCGTCGACTTCGCAATAAAGCCCGGTCACCTCGCATCCCAGGCGGCGGAACAGCGCCGGGGCGAGCGCGCCGGCCACGCCGTTGCCGCAATCGATGACGATTTTCATCGGGCGCGCGAGTTTGACGTCGCCGACGATGCGGGCGATGTAGTCGTCGTCGACCTCCGCCTTGCGCGCCCCGCCCGCGCCGTGGGTGAGCTTGCCGTCGGCGATGCGCTGGCGCAGGGCGAGAATCTGGCCGCCATACAGCGTCTCGCCGCCGAGCACCATCTTGAGGCCGTTGTAGTCGGGCGGATTGTGGCTGCCCGTGACGGAGACGCAGGAATGAACGCCGAGGTGATGCGCGGCGAAATAAGTGACTGGCGTGGGCGCACAGCCAATGTCGATGACGTCGATACCGGCGGCGCGAATGCCCTCGGCGAGCGCGCCGGCCAGTTCGGAGCCGGAGAGCCGCCCGTCGCGTCCGATGACGATAGACGGCTGGCCGCGCGCGGCGGCTTCGCTGCCGAGGGCGTGGCCGATGGCGCGTACGGATTCAGGCGTGAGGGTCTTGCCGACGATGCCGCGGATGTCGTAAGCCTTGAAGATCTCCGCGGGCGGAATGGAATGGGTCGTCATGTCTTCGATGTGTGGTCAGCAGCGCTTCGCGCCGGATGGGACGGCTTCCGGTCACTCCCGGGAAATGAAACCTTTCTTCTTCCGTCTGGCGGGGACGGCCGAAGCCGGGAGCGCGCGCGCCGTTCCGCCCGGCGCGCCACGCCGTTCTCGCTTTCGATTGCGCGGCCGTATCACTCTTTCCAGTTGTGGACGTCGGTATTTTCACCGTCGCCGCCGGACGCCTTGTCCGCCCCGAGCGAGTAGAGATCGAAACTTCCGCCGTGCCGGCTGGGAATCTCGTAGATGTAATCGTTGCCCCAAGGGTCCTTGGGAATGGCATTGTCCTTGAGGTACGGACCGTTCCAGCCCGCCAGTCCGGACGGGCGGGTCACCAGGGCGTTGAGACCCTCGGCGGCGTTCGGGTAGCGGCCCGTGTCGATCTTGAACATATCGGTCGCCGCTTCGATGTCCTTGATCTGCAATTCGGCGGTTCTTGTTCTTGCGCCGCCGAGCGAGTTCATGACCCTGGGGCCGACCAGCCCCGCGAGCAGGCCGAGGATGGCCAGAACGACGAGGACTTCGATCAGGGTAAAACCCGCGCGGCGGCGGAGGGAGGCGATTCTGGAGCGGGATTCTGTATTGTGGTTCATGGCGTCTGGAACAGGTGGAATGAAATTGGATGAAATGTCCATGCGTGGACGAAGCCCTGATTGTATGCGCTACAGGGCCAGATCGTTTATCGACATGATGCCCATCAGGATGGAGACGATGATCGCGGCGATGACCGCGCCCAGCAGCAGGATGAGCGCCGGTTCGACCAGGGCGAGCATGCGCTTGATGCCGGATTCGACCTCGCTGTCGTAGACGCGCGCCAGATCGAGCAGCATGGCGTCGAGCCGTCCCGTTTCTTCGCCCAGGCGCACCATGTTGAGCGCGAGCGGGGTGAAAAGTTTCGTCGGAACGAGCGCGTCGGCGAGCCGTCCGCCCTGCTTGATCGCGGGCGCGACGCTTTCCATCGCGGCGCGCAGTTTCTGGTTGGACATGGTGTCGGCGGCGATCCGCAGCGCGGTGACGATGGGCACGCCATTGCCGAGCAGCGTTCCCATGCCGCGGGTGAAGCGGGTGGCCTCGTATTTTTGCGTCACCGCGCCGATCACGGGCAGCTTCAGTATCCATTCATCGAGCCAGCTTCGTCCGCCGGGAGTGGCGAGCCAGCTTTTCATGCCCCAGACGATCACCGCCGCGACGAGGGCGATGGCCCACCACCAGTCGCCGAAGGTGTGTCCGAGAGCGACGATGACGCGGGTCGGCAGCGGCAAGGCTTCGCCCATGTCGGCAAAGAGGGTTTCGAACTGCGGCACGACGAAGCCGAGCATGAGAAAGACGGAGAGCGCGGCGACGACGACGAGGATCGCCGGGTAGATGAGGGCGGAAATGACCGATTCGCGCAGAGCCTTGAACCGTTCGAGATGTTCGGCGAGGCGTCCGAGGACTTCGGTGAGCTGTCCGCCGATCTCGCCGGAGCGCACCATGTTGATGTAGAAGTCGCCAAAAAGCGCGCGATAGGGTGCGAGCGCCTGCGACAGTCCGCGTCCGCCCTTGACCGCCTTGAAGATGTCGTCAAGCAGCGCGCCGACCGAGGGGCGCGGAGCCATGCCGATCAATATCCGCAGGGCGCGGTCGAGCGGCAGCCCCGCGCGCAGCATGATAGCCAGCTCGCTGGTGAGTGCGTGGATGTCCGCGCCGGTGACGCCCCTGTCGCGGCCCCGGTGGGCGGCGCGGGTTTCCTCGTCCGTGGCGGCGGACGGGCGCGAGGGCTGGGCGGCGGCTTCGGCGCCTTTTTCCGCGACCTTGAGGGGCGTGAGACCCTGCCCGAGCAGTTGGCGGCTGACGGCTTCGCGGCTGGCGGCGGCGGTGCGCCCCTCCTGGATGCCGCCGTCGGCCCGCGCCGCGCGCCAGATGAATTCAGGCATCGCCTTGATCCTGGGTGACTCGCAACACTTCTTCGAGCGAGCTGAGACCGGCGGCCACCTTGCGCAGGCCGTCTTCGTAGAGGGTCAACATGCCGCCGCGGCGCGCGAGGCTGTGGAGCGCGGTGGCATCGCTTCCGGCGAGGATGGCTTCGTGCGCGGCAGCGTCCATGACGAAAAGTTCGTGGATCGCGGTGCGGCCAAGGTAGCCCGTGTGTTTGCACATGGCGCAGCCGCGCGCGACATGGGCGATGTTCGCGCCGGGAGCCATGAAGCGCGCCAGGCCGGTTTTTTGCAGCACTTCCGGCGCCAGCGCCACGGCCTCCCGGCAATGCGGACAGAGGCGGCGCACCAGGCGCTGCGAGAGGACGCCGTTGACCGATGAGGTAATGAGGTAGCGCTCAATGCCCATGTCTTCGAGGCGGATGATGGCCCCGGCGGCGGTATTGGTGTGCAGCGTCGACAGGACGAGGTGGCCGGTGAGGGCGGACTGTACGGCGATCTGCGCGGTTTCGGTGTCGCGCATTTCGCCGATCATGATGATGTCCGGGTCTTGCCGCAGGATGGAGCGCAAGGCGTTGGCAAAGCTCATGCCGATCTGGGATTGCACCTGCACCTGGTTGATGCCGGTGAGCTGGTATTCGACCGGGTCCTCGACGGTGAGAATCTTGAGCGCGCCCGCATCGAGCTTGGCGAGCGAAGCGTAGAGCGTGGTGGTCTTCCCCGAGCCGGTGGGACCGGTGACGAGCAAGATGCCATGCGGGCGCTCGATCAGGCCGCGGTAGCGCGTGAGCGTATCGGAGGAAAACCCCATGTCTTCGAGGCTGAGGCGGATACTGGCGCGATCGAGCACGCGCATCACCACGCTTTCGCCATGCACGGTGGGCAGCGTCGACACGCGCAGGTCGAGTTCGTGGCCCTTGACCCGGTTCTTGATGCGCCCATCCTGCGGCAGGCGGCGCTCGGCGATGTTCAGATGCGCCATGAGCTTGATGCGCGAAGTCACCGCCGCCGCCAGTCCAACCTCGGCCCGTTCGGCTTCCTGCAAGACACCATCGACGCGATAGCGCACGTGCAGGCCATCCTCGAAGGGTTCGAGGTGGATGTCGGACGCCCTGAGGTCGATCACCCTGGCGATGATCTGGTTGACGAAACGGATCACCGGCGCTTCGCTCGCCAGATCCTTGAGATGTTCGACGAATTCGCTGTCACCGCCGTCGGAGATGTCGAGCAGCGCGGCGTCCGCGCCATCCTCGCCATCTTCGTTCTCGTCCGGCGGCGCATACAGGCGTTCGAGAGCGGCGCGCAGTTCGGTTTCGAGCGCGATCCGGGGCCGGGGCCGGAGTCCGCTGGCAAGGCGCAGGGCCTTGAGAGTGAATTCATCCTGCGGCGTCGCCATCGCCACATAGAGCTTGCCGTCCCGTATCTCCAGCGGCAGCACGGAATGAGCGAGGAGATAATCCGGCTCGACGCCGGGAACGGCAAGCGGCGCTTCGGGGAAATCATCCGCCAGCGCCAGTTTCAGCTGGAGCTGCTCGCTCAGGGCGCGGGCGACGTCGATCTCGGTGAGCAGGCCGAGCCGCACCAGCACCCGCCCGAGCAGATCGCCGATTTCGCTCTGCGCCGCCAACGCCTGTTCGAGGTCGCGCGGCGAGAGTCGGTTGTGGCGCACGAGCAATTCCCCCAAGCGCGAGCGCACGGGGGGCGGAGCAACAGAAGAAACCGGGGGTACGGACAAAACCATCGGCGAGACAATGCAAGTGAGAAAGTCAGGCGCCAAGTCTACCGGACACATGAATTCGTGCGCACAATTCTCATGGATATTCGGAAAACAGCATGCGCCGGGAGCGCAGCGCATTGCCAATCCGCGCCGTCATGCGCGACACTTCCCGCCCCGCCCCCGTGGATAGGCCCGCCGCCCCGGATATGTCCGAATCTGCTTTTCCCGCCACTTCCCTCCCCGCCGTCACAGCGGTCGTGGTGACCTGGCATCCGGAACCGGAGCGGCTCGCGCGCCTGTGCGCCGCGCTGCTGTCCCAGACCGGACGGGTAGTGGTGGTCGATAACGGTTCGGCGGCGCACGAACTGGCCTGTGCGCGCGCGGCGCGGTCGGACGGCGCACTGGAATTGATCGAGCTTGGCCGCAACATGGGCGTTGCCGCCGCGCAGAACCGTGGAATCGAACGGGCGCTAGCCATGGGCGCCGCGCACGTGCTGCTGATGGATCAGGACAGCGTACCGGTGCCCGGCATGGTCGCGCGCCTGCTGGAAGCGCTGGCCTCGCCCGCGTCGCGGGAAGTGGCGGCGGCCGGCCCCCGCCTGCTCGACCCGCGGACCGGCACGAGCCTTGATTACCTGAAGAAAAAGGGCGCGCGCTTCCGCCGCCTGCCCGCGCCGCAAAGCGCCGCCACGCCGCTCGAAGTCGATTACCTGATTGCCTCCGGTTGCCTGATTCCGGCGGAGATATTGCGCCGTGTCGGCCTGATGGACGAAACCCTTTTCGTCGACGCGGTCGACACCGAATGGTGCATGCGCGCGCGCGCCGCCGGGTTCTGTTTGCTCGCCGAAACGCGGGCCGTGCTGGAACACACCCTCGGCGCGCGCAGCGTGCATCGTTGGGGGCGCACACTGGTGTTTCACGGACCGCAACGCCAGTACTACATTTTCCGCAATAACCTGCTGCTGTGCCGCCGCCCGTATGTCGACCGGGCGTGGTGCCGGCTGATGGCGAAAGTATTGCCGCGCCGCTTCCTGTTCTATGCGTTGGCAAGCCTCATTCCCGGCGCCGGCCAGGGCGGCTACCTGTCGGCGATGCTCTCTGGCATACTCGACGCATGGCGTAACCGTGGCGGAGAGCGGCCTGGAAAGAAACGCGGGCGCGCGGGACTGTTTCCTTGACACGACTTTCAGTCATGACAAGCCTTGATGGCTCGGAAAGCGATAACGGCATTGCCCGGCCTGGCCGCCCCGAGACGGCACTGGATGCCTTCGCTCCGTGTGGAACGAACTGGATTGCCGCAGGCCCGCGGCCCTCGCAATGACGAAGGGGGAGTCATTGCGAGGCGCTTGTCGCCGCATCAATCCTTCTACCCTGTCATTGCATAGGTATCTACATGTAGATACCTATGCTGTCATTGCGAGGAGCGCCGCGACGTGGCAATCCACTGCGTTCCATACGGAGCGCAGCGACGCTGGTTTTTCACGGCGGAGGAGAATGGACAGCAGGCGTTTCGCTTTTTTTCTTTTTCCAAATTGCGGCTTGCCTTGCCGCACGCTTTTGGCGGAGGCGGCAACGGCGCCAGAGGGCAAAAATGGTGAGGCCGCAGGCAGCCTTTTCCCTCAATCCAGCTTGCCGAAAACCTCGATGGGCCGTTGCGCCTTGCGGCCATCGGGCAAGGTCGATTCCCAATGGAAATCGCGCCAGAACAGCCCGGAAGCGTGCGTCACCTTGCCGGTGGCGGGTTCCCAGGCAAGCTGACTTTCCCTGAAAAGGAAGAACTCGCGCTGCTTTTGCCCCGTTTGCGCATCCCAGACGATCAAATGGCCGCCACTATCCCCCGACACCAGCCACGCACCATCCGGCGACCACGCGCAGGAA
>JAITLI010000040.1 GCA_031277975.1 Azoarcus sp. | reverse complement strand
GCGGCGCGCTCACGCATGCGTTGCCAGCAACACCGAAAACTCACGTTCCAGCAGGGAAGCATCGCCCAGATTGAGAGAGAGCAGGCGGCGCAGGTGGTGCATGCTGTCGAGGTCGGTTTCATCGCAGGCGATACCGATCTGGTTGCCATAGCGGTGTGCGACATGTCCGCTCATGCGCACGAAGGTTTCGTCATCGAGGCGCAGTTCGAGCAGGCAAGGGGTATCGACGGCGATGCCGGGGATGTTGACCGTGATCAGCGCGCCGCGCAGGGAAATGTCGAGTACCTGGCACGGCCACTGCCCGCTACCCGCCTGGAAATCGGCGAAACCACGAAAACGGACGCGCGAATAATGTCTGCGTTGGACGGTGTTCATGGGGCCTTCCCCCTGTCGACATGATTATGCCCGTATTTTGTGCCCTGACTTTCCGGCATGCAACCACTGTCCGCAAGGCGGAAAAAGAGAAGCCCATTCCATTCATTTCCCGCCACCGGGAAATCAGCATCGCTGCGCTTCGTATGGAACGCACTGGATTGCCGCAGCGTATCAAGCCTCGCAATAACGCTTGACCAGCGTTTTCTTAATAATCAAATCTTCTTAAAGACTAACTCAAATTTCGTTTCTCTTCTTAACATCCTGCTTACGATGCGTCGCCATCCGCCGGAGCGCGCCGCCCGGAAGAACACAGGAAATCCCCATGTACCGATACGATGCCTACGATCAGGCGCTCGTCGATGCCCGCGTGGCCCAGTTCCGCGACCAGACGCGCCGCTACCTCGCGGGCGAACTGACGGAAGACGAGTTCCGTCCCCTGCGTCTGCAAAACGGCCTCTATGTGCAACGCCACGCGCCGATGCTGCGCGTCGCCATTCCCTACGGATTGCTCTCCAGCCAGCAGTTGCGCGCGCTGGCCCGCGTCGCCCGCGTGTATGACAAAGGCTACGGCCATTTTTCCACGCGCCAGAATCTGCAACTGAACTGGCCGAAAATCGCCGATGTGCCCGATATCCTGGCCGATCTGGCGAAGGCCGGGATGCACGCCATCCAGACTTCCGGCAGTTGCATCCGCAGCATCGCCGCCGACCATCTGGCGGGCATCGCGGCGGATGAAGAAGTCGACCCGCGCCCGTTCGCCGAAATCCTGCGCCAGTGGAGCAGCCTGCATCCGGAATTCTCCCAGTTGCCGCGCAAGTTCAAGTTCGCTGTCAGCGGCGCGCGACAAGACCGCGCCGCGCTGCGCGTCCATGACGTGGGGCTTGCTTTCCACAAGGACGGCGATGGCGAAATCAAAGTGCGGGTGCTGGCGGGCGGCGGGCTGGGGCGCACTCCGGCGCTGGCCGTGACGCTGCACGAGGCGTTGCCGTGGCAGCAACTGCTGAATTATTGCGAGGCGATCCTGCGCGTCTATAACCGCTACGGGCGGCGCGACAATCTTTACAAGGCGCGGATCAAGATTCTTGCGCAGAGCTTGGGCGCGCAAAAGCTGCGCGAACAGGTCGATGCCGAATGGGCGCACCTCCGGGACGGCCCCTCGACGCTGACCGAAGAGGAACTGGCGCGCGTCAGCGCCTTCTTCGCGCCGCCGCCGTATGAAAAAGCCGTGGATGAGTCCGCCGCGCTCGCCCGCCTGCAAGCCTTGCAAAACGAACATCCCGGCTTCGCCGTCTGGCTGGAACGCTGCGTCCACCCCCACAAACAGCCCGGCTATCGCGCGGTGACGCTCTCGCTCAAGCGTGCGGGGCGCGCACCGGGGGATGTGACTTCCGATGAGATGGAGGCTATCGCCGGTCTGGCCGACCGCTACAGTTTCGGTCTCATCCGCAGCGCGCACACCCAGAACCTGATCCTGGGCGAAGCGCGCCTGGATGCGCTCTTCGATCTCTGGCGGGACGCCCATGCGCAGGGTCTGGCGACACCCAACACGGGGCTGTTGACCGACGTCATCTGCTGTCCCGGCGGCGATCTGTGTGGGCTGGCCAACGCCCGCTCCGTGCCGCTGGCGCGGGCGGTGCAGGAGAAATTCGCCGATCCCGGCCGCCTGTCCAGCCTCGGCGACATCGAACTCAACATCTCCGGCTGTATCAACTCGTGCAGCCATCACCACATCGGCCATATCGGCATCCTTGGCGTAGACAAGGAAGGCAGCGAACACGACTGGTACCAGGTACTGCTTGGCGGCGCGCAGGGATTCGACGCCAGCCTGGGCGAGATCATTGGCCGGGCCGTCCCCGCCGAGGAAATCCCCGGCATCCTCGAAGAAATCCTCGCCGTCTACCTCGACGCCCGCCAGCCCGGCGAGCGTTTCATCGACACCTTCCGCCGCATCGGCATCGAGCCTTTCAAGGTACGGGTCTATGGCGTCAAGGCAAGGGAAAACCGGGAGGCCCGGCATGCCTGAGATCATCCGCGCCGACGGGCGCATCGTGGAAGCGGACTGGACGCTTGTCCCCTACCCGGACAGCAACGCCCCCAAGCCCAAGGCCACCGGCAAGGCGGGGCTGGCGCGCAACACGGGGGATGCCGCCGCACCGGCGGAATTGCTCGCCAGCCTCGCCGTGCCCGCCACGGGCAAGGTCATCGTGCCGTTCGCCCTGTGGCAAACCCGCCGCGCCGAACTGCAAGCGCGCTTCGATGCCGGAGAACTCGCCCCCTGGCTGGACGCCTGCGAAGAAGTCGAAACCCTGGCCGCGGCCATCGACCTCGCCGCCGCGCCGCTGCTCGCGCTGGATTTCCCCAGGGCCGGGGACGGACGCGCCTATTCCAGCGCCGCGCTCTTGCGCCGCCGCTTCCACTATCGCGGGTCGCTGTGGGCCATCGGCGACGTGCAGCGGGACTACTTTGCCTTCATGTTTCGCTGTGGCTTCGATACACTCCTCCCCCGCGCCGGGCGCTACAGCCGCGTGCAACTGGAAGAAGCCATCGCCAGCCTTGGTCTTTTCTCGCATCCCTATCAGGGCGCGGTCGACGATCCCCTGCCGCTGTGGCGGCGGGTGCGGCGCGCGCAAGGAATACATGCCACGCAACAATGAACGCCAGCCCCCTCCAGCCCGCCCGCAACCCCGCCACCCGCCCCGCGCTCACCGACACCCTGCGCGCGGCGGTGGCGGAGAAAGCCGCGGCGGCGCGCGATTTCCTCGTCAATGCCGCCGCCGAATTCGGCGAGGCGCTCACCTTCGCCAACAGCCTGGGCGCGGAAGATGTCGCGCTCACCGACATCATCTTCGCCGCCCGCCTGCCCATCGACATTTTCCTGCTCGACACCGGGCGGCTACCCGTCGAAACCCATGCCCTCCTCGCCGAACTGGAAGCGCGCTACCACACCCGGCTCCAGCTCTTCTTCCCCGACGCCGGCGCGGTGGAAAACTACGTGCGCGCGCACGGCATCAACGCTTTCTACGACTCGGTGGAACTGCGCCGCGCCTGCTGCCGGGTGCGCAAACTCGAACCCCTGCAACGGGCGCTGGCCGGGAAGAAAGCCTGGATCACCGGCCTGCGCGCCGCGCAATCGCCGACCCGCGACGGCTTGGCGCAACGCGAAACCGACGTCGGCGCCGGCCTCGTCAAGCTCAACCCCCTCGCCGACTGGTCGGAAGCCGAAACCTGGGCCTACATCCGCCTCCACGACGTTCCCTTCAACGCCCTGCACGAACGCTTCTACCCCAGCATCGGCTGCGCCCCCTGCACGCGCGCGATCAGCCTCGGCGAAGACCTGCGCGCCGGGCGCTGGTGGTGGGAAGCGCCGGAAGGCAAGGAATGCGGACTGCATGCAAAACCACAAGCGACCACCTGAAAGAAAACCCATGCCCTACGTCAACATCAAAGTCACCGGCGGCGCGGAAGCGCCCACCCCGGCGCAGAAAGCCGAACTCATCGCGGGCGTCACCGAACTGCTGGCGCGCGTCCTCGGCAAGAACCCCGCCACCACCGTCGTCGTCATCGACGAAGTAGCGATGGACAACTGGGGCATCGGCGGCGAAAGCGTGACGGCGCGTCGGAGTGGGAATCCCACGGGAGTATGAACCCATGCACTTTTTCTATCTGGCGATTGCCGTCGTGGCCGAAGTCATCGCCACGACGGCCCTGAAAGCCTGCGAAGGCTTCACGCGCCCGCTGCCCTCGCTCGTGGTGATCGCGGGCTATGGCATCACTTTCTATTTTCTCGCGCTCGCGCAGAAAACCATTCCGCTCGGCCTCATCTACGCCATCTGGTCGGGCGCGGGCATCGTGCTCATCTCCATTGCCGCGTGGCTTATCTACGGCCAGGCGCTGGACAAACCCGCGATTCTCGGCCTCGCCCTGATCGTCGCCGGCGTCGTGGTCATCAACGTCTTCTCGAAATCCGTTCCGCATTGACGCCGTCCGCCCGTCCCGCACGGCATCCTCCCTTCCTTTCCGCGCCCGCCATGACGACGATACGAACCTCTCCCCCCAAAACCCTCTCCCACCTCGACTGGCTCGAAGCCGAAGCCATCCACATCATGCGCGAGGTTGCCGGACAATGCGCCAACCCCGTGCTGCTCTTCTCCGGTGGCAAGGACTCCATTTGCATGCTGTGCATCGCTGAAAAAGCCTTCCGCCCCGGGCGCTTTCCTTTCCCGCTCATGCACATCGACACCGGCCACAACTACCGTGAAGTCGTCGCTTTCCGTGACCGGCGCGCTGCCGAGCTGGGCGAGCGCCTGATCGTGCGCACGCTGGAAGACTCCATGCGGCGCGGCACGGTCGTCCTCCAGCGTCCGGACGAGCCGAGAAATCGGCATCAATCCGTTACGCTGTTGGAAGCCATCGAAGAATTCGGCTTCGATTGTTGCATCGGCGGCGCGCGGCGCGACGAGGAAAAGGCGCGCGCCAAGGAGCGCATCATGAGCTTCCGCGACGAATTCGGACAATGGGACCCGAAAAACCAGCGCCCGGAACTGTGGAATCTCTATAACGCCCGTGCCCACAAGGGCGAGAACATCCGCGCTTTTCCCATCTCCAACTGGACGGAACTCGATGTCTGGCAATACATCGAACGCGAAAAACTCGCCCTGCCGGACATCTACTTCGCCCACATCCGCCCCGTGGTCGTCCGGCAGGGCGCCATCGTGCCGGTCAACGTTCCCGCCCCTGGCGGCGACATCCTCAACATCCCCAAAGCGGGCGAAAACGTCATCGACCTGCGCGTGCGCTTTCGCACCGTCGGCGACATCACCTGCACCGCCCCGGTGGAATCGGATGCCGACACGGTGGAGAAAATCCTGCTGGAGACCGCCGCCACGACGATCACCGAGCGCGGCGCCACCCGCCTCGACGACCAGACCTCCGAAGCCTCCATGGAACAACGCAAGAAAGAGGGCTATTTCTGATGACCCCCGCCATTTCCCCCGCCGCGACCGCCCCCGCCGAAGAAAGCCACGGCCTCCTGCGCTTCCTCACCTGCGGCAGCGTCGACGACGGCAAGAGCACCCTCATCGGGCGGCTCCTCTACGACAGCAAGACTCTCCTCGCCGACACCCTTTCCGCCATCGAGAAAACCTCGCGGAAACGCGGCCTCGCCAGTGTCGACCTCTCGCTGCTCACCGACGGCCTGCAAGCCGAGCGCGAACAGGGCATCACCATCGACGTGGCCTACCGCTATTTCTCCACCGGCACGCGCAAATACATCATCGCCGACGCCCCCGGCCACGAGCAATATACCCGCAACATGGTGACGGCCGCCTCCACCGCCAACCTCGCCGTCATCCTCGTCGACGCCAGGAAGGGCGTGCTCACCCAGACGCGGCGGCACTCGATCCTCGCCCACCTCGTCGGCATCCCGCACCTCGTTGTCGCCATCAACAAGATGGATCTCGTCGGCCATGCGCGGGACGTTTTCGCCAGGATCATGGACGACTACCTCGAATTCGCCGCCCGGCGCGGCATCGAGGACGTCCATTTCATCCCCATCTCCGCCCTGGATGGCGACATGGTGGTGGAGCGCGGCGACAGACTCGGCTGGTATCAAGGCCCCACCCTGCTCGACATCCTGGAGACCGCGCCGCTCGCGCACAGCGAACACGCCGAACCGTTGCGCTTCGCCGTCCAGTACGTCTGCCGCCCGCAAGACGCCGCCAACCCCGCGCTGCACGACTACCGCGGCTTCATGGGGCGGATCGAATCCGGCGCGGTCAAGGCGGGCGAGGTCGTCACCGTGCTCCCCTCGGGCCTACTCGCCACGGTCAAGGCTGTGCAACTGGGCGGCCAGGACATCGGCGCGGCGCGCGCCGAACAATCCGTCACCCTCCTCCTCGACGAAGACATCGACATCTCGCGCGGCGACATGATCGCCGCCCGCGACGCGACGCCGCCCGCCCGGAAAGAAATCGAAGCCATCATCTGCTGGCTCTCGGAAACGCCCCTCGACCGCGCCCGGACTTTCCTCATTCGCCACACCACGCGCGAAGTCAAGGCCAAGCTCACCGCCATCGCCCACAAGCTCGACGTCAACACCTTGGAGCGCCTCCCCGCCGAACGGCTCGTCATGAACGACATCGCCCGCGTGCGCTTCAAACTCGCCCAGCCCGTCTTCGCCGACCCCTACGCCGACAACCGCGCCACCGGAGCGTTCATCGTCATCGACGAAAGCAACAACAACACGGTCGGGGCGGGGATGATCCAGTAGCGCGGGCAGGGCAATCCATGCCGCACACAGCCCTTCGGGACACCGGGGCAGACGAAAAGGCCATGTGGATTGCCACGGGCCTGCGGCCCTCGCAATGACGAGATGGAAAGGCTTTCGCGATGACGAGGGGGGGAGGCTTTCGTGATGATGAGGGGGGAGGCTTTCGCGATGACGAATTCTTCCAATGAATTCCTCTCCCCCGCTTGACGGGTGTACAGACGGGGGAGAGGAATCCTGAGCGCCGCTGTTCCGGAGTGTGTAGATGTCTGGTTCAGTCCGTTTGCAGGATTTCCCGCAGTGCCGCGATCAGCGCCGCGCATTGCTTGTCGTCTCCCACCGTGATGCGCAGGAATTGTTCGATTCCCGGCGTATTGAAATGGCGCACGATGATCGCGCGCTGACGCAGGGCGGCGGCGAGTCTCGCGCCGTCGTGTGCGGGATGGCGGGCGAAAATGAAATTGGCCGCCGAGGGCGGCGCTTCGAAACCAAGCGCCCGCAATTGTCCGGCCAGCGCTTCGCGGGAAGCCATGATCTTGCGGCGGCTTTCTTCGAACCAGCCGCCGTCCTGTACCGAGGCCAGCGCGCCGGCAAGCGCCAGACGGTCGAGCGGATAGGAATTGAAACAGTTCTTGACCCGTTCCAGTCCGGCAATCAGATCGGGATGGCCGATGGCATATCCGACCCGCAATCCGGCGAGCGCGCGGCTTTTCGAGAAGGTGTGCACGGTCAGCAGGTTGGGATGGCAGCCAATGAGCGCGACGGCGCTCGCTCCGGCGCCGGCGAAGTCGATGTAGGCTTCGTCGACCAATACCACGGCGTCCGGATTGGCGGCGACGATGCGCTCGACTCCGGCGAGCGGCAGCAGGCATCCGGTGGGCGCGTTCGGGTTGGGGAAGACAATCGCTCCGGCGCGCTCGCCAGCGCGGGGGAAATAATCTTCGGCCCGCAGGGCGAAGTCGGCGGCAAGCGGAATCCGGCGGCAGGCAATGCCGTAGAGACCGCAATAGACCGGGTAGAAACTGTAGGTGACATCCGGCATCCACAGCGGCGATTCGTGTTTGAGCAGGCCGAGGAATGCATGCGCCAGCACTTCATCGGAACCGTTGCCGACGAAGATTTGCGCCGGACTCGCGCCGTGATGGGCGGCAAGCGCGGCCTTGAGCGCCCCGGCGTCCGGATCGGGGTAGAGGCGCAATGTCTCGTCCGCGGCGGCGCGGATGGCGGCGAGCGCCTTGGGCGAGGGGCCGTAAGGGTTCTCGTTGGTATTGAGTTTGACGAGATTGTCGAGTCCGGGTTGTTCGCCCGGCTCATAAGGGGTCAGTCCGTGGGTGGCGGCGCTCCAGAAACGGCTCATGCGGGAAATATGCGTAAATGAAAAATACAGGGGAACGCAATGTGCGAAAAAGGCGGATGCGCCGGAAGGAAAGGCGGAACGTTCTGTTTCATTTCCCCGATTTCGCGCGCGGGCAATGGTATCATGCCCGCCCTGTGCCCTTTCCTTTCGCGGACCGTCCATGCGTCAGGCCAACGTTACACGCAATACCGCCGAGACCCGTATTTCGGCGCGCGTCGATCTCGACGGCGCGGGGCAAGGCAGGATCGACACCGGCGTCCCTTTTCTCGATCACATGCTCGATCAGGTGGCGCGGCACGGTCTCATCGATCTCGATATCCATTGCGAGGGCGATATCCACATCGACGATCATCATTCCGTCGAAGATATCGGCATCGCGCTCGGACAGGCGTTCGCCCGCGCACTGGGCGATAAACGCGGCATACGCCGCTATGGTCATGCCTATGTGCCGCTCGACGAGGCTCTCTCGCGGGTGGCGGTCGATTTTTCCGGGCGGCCGGGGTTGTTCTATTTCGTGGATTTCGTCCGTGAGCGCGTCGGCAGTTTCGACGTCGATCTGACGCGCGAATTCTTCCAGGGGTTTGTCAACCACGCCGGCGTGACGCTGCATATCGACAACCTGCGCGGCGACAACGCTCACCATCAGTGTGAAACCGTATTCAAGGCGTTCGGGCGCGCGCTGCGCATGGCCGCCGAGTACGACGAACGCGCCGCGGACATGGTGCCTTCGACCAAGGGCATGCTTTGAGATGGACGCGTCCGTGTCCGCGCTTTTCCTGTTTGCGCGGTCTTCGCTCGCGCCCATTCCTGTACTCATTCCGCGAAATAAGTCACCGTCTCGTGTTCCTGTTCCCGCGACGGAGTGGACTTTGCGCCGCGCGCCCGGCATCTTTGTTTTCTTTCCCCCTTTTGATGGGCATATGCGATGACCTCCGTGGCCATCATCGATTACGGCATGGGCAACTTGCGTTCAGTGGCGAAAGCGATCGAGCACGTCGCGCCGGATCTCGATGTCGAAGTCACCGCCGATCCGGCGCGGGTCGCCGCCGCCGGGCGGGTGGTGTTTCCCGGCCAGGGGGCGATGCCCGACTGCATGCGCGAACTCGACCGGCGCGGCCTGCGCCCGGCGGTGCTCGACGCGGCGGCGGCGAAACCATTCCTGGGCATCTGTATCGGTTTGCAGATGCTGTTCGGTCACAGCGACGAGGGAGATGTGCCGTGCCTGGGCATCTTCGCGGGTGAAGTCGCGCGTTTCCGCGAAGACATGACCGGCGCGGACGGCGCCCGCCTCAAAGTGCCGCACATGGGCTGGAACGAAGTGTGGCGGCGGCGTCCGCACCCCTTGTGGGAAGGCATCCCCGATGGCGAGCGCTTCTATTTTGTACACAGCTATCATGTGCGCCCCGCCGCCGCCGCCATGACCGCTGCCGAGACCGACTATGGCGAGCGCTTTACCAGCGCGGTGGAGCGGACTAATATTTTCGCCATTCAATTCCATCCCGAAAAAAGCGCCCAGGCCGGTTTGCGTCTATTGTCCAATTTCATCCACTGGGCGCCCTGAACCACGACGCCCGTTTCCTCCCTCGCTCACGATTCCTGTCCCGGTTATTATGTTGCTCATCCCCGCCATTGATCTCAAGGACGGTCATTGCGTTCGCCTCAAGCAGGGCGAAATGAACGATGCCACGGTATTTTCGGAAGCGCCCGCCAGCATGGCGCGGCATTGGATCGAACAGGGCGCGCGCCGCCTGCACCTGGTCGACCTGAATGGCGCGTTCGCGGGCAAGCCCGTCAACAGCAAGGCGATCCGCGCCATCACCGCCGAAGTCGGCGACGACATCCCGGTGCAACTCGGCGGCGGCATCCGCGATCTCGACACCATCGAAAAATATCTCGACGAAGGCATCTCCTACGTCATCATCGGCACCGCCGCGGTCAAGAATCCCGGCCTGCTCCATGACGCGTGCAGCGCCTTCCCCGGCCACATCATCGTCGGGCTGGACGCGCGCGACGGCAAGGTCGCCGTCAATGGCTGGTCGAAGATCACCGGCCACGATGTCATCGACCTGGCGCAGAAGTACGAGGATTACGGCGTCGAAGCGGTGGTCTACACCGACATCGGCCGCGACGGCATGCTCTCCGGCGTCAATATCGAAGCCACGCTGCGGTTGGCCCGCGCCCTGCACATCCCGGTGATCGCCAGCGGCGGCGTGACGGACCTCGCCGACATCGAAGCGCTGTGCGCGATCGAGGACGAAGGCGTGACCGCCGCCATCACCGGGCGCGCGATCTACGAAGGCACGCTCGCATTCGCCGCCGGGCAGGCGCGCGCCGATGAACTCGCCGCCGCCGTGCGGGCGCGCTGATGCTGGCCAAGCGCATCATCCCCTGCCTGGATGTCAACGCCGGCCGCGTGGTCAAGGGCACGAACTTCGTCGACCTGCGCGACGCCGGCGACCCGGTCGAAGTCGCGCGCCGCTACGATGAACAGGGCGCGGACGAAGTCACCTTCCTCGACATCACCGCCAGTTCCGACGCGCGCGACATCATCCTCCACGTCGTCGAACAGGTGGCCGGACAGGTTTTCATCCCGCTCACCGTGGGCGGCGGCGTGCGCACCGTCGCGGACGTGCGGCGGCTCCTCAACGCCGGCGCCGACAAGGTGAGCATCAACACGGCGGCGGTCAACAATCCCGGAATCGTGCGCGAGGCCAGCGGCAAGGTCGGCAGCCAGTGCATCGTGGTGGCCATCGACGCCAAGACGAGCGCGCCGGGCAAATGGGAAGTCTTCACCCATGGCGGGCGCAAGGGCACGGGGCTGGACGCCATCGCCTGGGCGCGGCGGGTCGAAGCGCTCGGCGCGGGCGAAATCCTGCTGACCAGCATGGACCGCGACGGCACCCGCAGCGGCTTCGACATCGCCCTCACCCGCAGCGTGGCCGACGCCGTGCACATCCCGGTAATCGCCAGCGGCGGCGTGGGCACGCTCGAACACCTGGCCGACGGCGTGAGCGCGGGCCGCGCCGACGCGGTACTGGCGGCGAGCATCTTCCACTTCGGCAAGCACACGGTGCGCGAAGCCAAGGAATTGATGCGCGCGCACGGCATCGAGGTACGGCTGTGAGCGTAGCGGCGGACTGGCTCGACGCCATCCGCTGGGATGCCGCCGGTCTCGCGCCGGTCATCGCCCAGGAAGCTTCGACCGGCAAAGTCCTGATGTTCGCGTGGATGAACCGCGCGGCGCTGGCGCGCACCGTGGCCACGGGCGAAGCCGTCTACTGGTCGCGTTCGCGCGGACGCCTGTGGCACAAGGGCGAAGAATCGGGCCATGTACAAAAAGTGCTCGACATCCGCACCGACTGCGACAGCGACGCGCTGCTGCTCACCGTCGAACAGGCGGGCGGCATCGCCTGCCACACCGGGCGGCATAGCTGCTTTTTCCGGCGCTATGCCGACGGCGGCTGGGAAGAAGCCGATCCGGTACTCAAGCCTCCCGAAAACATATACAAGACACACGAATGAATGCCGAAACGCCCCCCGGCGACATCCTCGACCGGCTCTCCGCCACGCTCGCCGCCCGCCGCGGCGCCGATCCGGAGACCTCCTACGCGGCGAAACTCCTCGCCCGGGGGCCGGATGCGATCCTGAAGAAAATCGGCGAGGAAGCCGCCGAACTCATCATGGCGAGCAAGGACGGCCAAGCCGCCGAAATCGTTTTCGAAGCGGCGGACGTGCTTTTCCACATCATGACGCTGCTCGCCTTCCATGGCCTCTCCATCGCCGATGTGCGCCGGGAGCTGGCGCGGCGCGAAGGCGTCTCCGGCATTGCGGAAAAAAGGGCGCGGCAGGCAAAATGATCCCGAAATCCCCCGACGACCACTCTGGAGAACCCCCATGCGCTGCATTTTCTGCAAGATCGTGGCAGGCGAAATTCCTTCCCGGAAAGTATACGAGGATGATCTGATCTACGCTTTCCACGACATCCACCCCTTGCGCCCCACGCACATCCTCGTCATCCCCAGGAAACACATCGCCTCGCTTGCCGAGGTGAGCGCCGCCGACGAGCCGGTTCTGGGACGCCTGCTGTCGGTGGCGCAAAAACTCGCGGCGGAAAACGGCAGCGCGGGCGGTTTTCGCTGCATCATCAACACCGGCAGGATCGGCGGACAGGAAGTGCCGCACCTGCACGTGCACATCCTGGGCGGCCCCGAGCCGGTCGGTCCGATGGTCACGCACGACTGACTCAAGTGTGACCACCACAACCATCAAGGAGAACACCATGGCAATCGGCCCAATGCAACTGTTGCTCATTTTGCTGATCGTTGTCCTCATCTTCGGCACCAAGAAACTGCGCAACCTCGGCCAGGATTTGGGCGGCGCGGTGCGCGGCTTCAAGGAAGGCATCAAGGACGGAGAAACCGCCGCCGATGATCCGCGCCGGATTGCCGCGCGGGACGGCAATACCCCCGCCAACGAAGGCGAGACCCAAGGAAAAACCGGCGATGGCGCAGGGAAATCCGTCTGATTCCCCGCCATTGCGCGCACCGCGAAACGCTCGAAGCGTTCGAAGCTCGGTGCGGGGCGCTCGAATGCGGCGCGCAGCGACGCTGATCGAAAAGGGGAGGCGCAAACGAACGCGCATCTACGCTTCACCGCCGGGAAATCAGCGGCGCTGCGCGCCGCATGGTTGGCCCCCTCTCCCTGACCCTCTCCCCCCTGCGGGGGGCGAGGGGAGTCCTTTGGGCGGGGGGAATCCTTCGGGCGGGGGGAATCCTTCGGGCGGACGCGTCATTGCGAAAGCCTCCCCCCTCGTCATTGCGAGGCGCGCAGCGCCGTGGCAATCCAGTTCATTCCATCCGGCGCGCAGCGACGTGGCAATCCACATGGCCCTGAGGGCCACCGTGGCACTTCGGACGGTCGAGGCGCTGTGTGGATTGCCACGTCGCTTCGCTCCTCGCAATGACGAGGGGGGAGGACTGTCGCGCTGTGTGGCACCTCGCAATGACGCCCCCTCTCGTCATTGCGAGGGCCGCAGGCCCGTGGCAATCCACATGGCCCTGAGGGCCACCGTGGCGCTTCGGATGGTCGTGGCGCTGTGTGGATTGCCACGTCGCTTCGCTCCTCGCAATGACGAGGGGGGAGGACTGTTGCGCTGTGTGGCGCCTCGCAATGACGCCCCCTCTCGTCATTGCGAGGGCCGCAGGCCCGTGGCAATCCATGCGGCGGTTCCACTTTCCGAGACGCCACGGTATCCAGATTCCACCGCCGCGACGGCGGCAAACCGGTAAAACATGTTCGACATTGGCTTCTCGGAACTCGTTGTCATCGGCATCGTATTGCTGATCGTGGTCGGTCCCGAACGCCTGCCCGGCGTGGCGCGCACCGCCGGTCATTTGCTCGGGCGGCTGCAACGCTGCGTCGCCAGCGTCAAGTCTGACATCCAGCGCGAAATCCATCTCGACGAATTGCGGAAACTGCGAGAGCAGGCGCGCACCATCGACCTGACGCTGCGCGCCGAAGTCAACGAGATACAGACCAGCCTGACCGAAACATTGACCCTTTCCTCCTCCGCCGAGCCGCCGGAAGACGGCCTTCCCGCCGCCGCGGATACGCCCCCCTCGCCGCGGCGCGAACCCGCGCTGGACGCGCCCCCCCTCACCCCGGCGGACAAGGCATGAGCGAAGAGCTTCCGGAAGAAGAAAGTTTCATCTCGCACCTGGTCGAATTGCGCGCGCGGCTGTTGCGCGCCATTGCCGCCATCGGCGTGATTTTCCTGGCCCTGCTGCCGTGGGCGACGGACATCTACGACTTCCTCGCCGGCCCCCTGACCGCCGCCCTGCCGCCGGGTGCGCGCATGATCGCGGTTGGCGTGGTGACGCCGATCATCGGCCCGATCAAAGTCACGATGGCGGCGGCATTCGTCCTGGCCCTGCCCATGACGCTCTACCAGGCGTGGGCCTTCGTCGCGCCCGGCCTGTACGCGCACGAACGCCGGGTCGCGCTGCCGCTGGCGCTGGGAAGCACGCTGCTTTTCCTCGCCGGCATGGCGTTCTGCTACTTCTTCGTGTTCGGCATGGTCTTCCGCTTCATTGCCCAGTTCGCCCCGGAGAGCGTCGTTCCGGCCCCGGACATCGAGCAATACCTGTCCTTCGTCACGACGATGTTCATCGCTTTCGGCGCGACTTTCGAGGTGCCGGTCGCCGTCATCCTGCTCGTGCGGGCTGGCGTGGTCTCGGTGGCGAAGCTGCGCGAAATACGCCCCTACGTACTCGTCGGCGCGCTCGTCGTCGGCGCGATCCTGACGCCGCCGGACGTCATCTCGCAAATCATGCTCGCGGCCCCCATCTGCCTGCTGTACGAAGCGGGCATTCTCATTGCCGCGATCCTCGCCCGCCCCATGACCCCGCCGCGCGCATACGACACCGATGGAACGCCGGCGCTTCCCCCGTCCGGAGAGCAAGGAAAAAAGTAAATCGCCAATCACCGGCGCTTTCGCGCCGCACGCTGGCGGCCTTCAGCCCTTTCGTGAAAGCGCTTTCTATCCTCCAGTTGATGGCAGTCGCAAGTCTGCCTGCCAAGTTCGTTCAGATCGGACAGCACAGAGGGTTTCCCGATCGTGATTTCCAGTGAATGAGCAACGGCATCGCGCGCCAGCAGAATCAGGATCGCGGTTTTCGCGGCGATCCTGGCCGGTCGCGGGGAATCGCGCCAAGCCGGGGGCGCTCATTTCACCCGCAACGGCAATCCCGCCACCATCAGCGTGACCTTGTCGCAGCATGCCGCCACCCGTTGATTCAGCCAGCCCTGTTCATCGGCGAAAGCGCGGGCCAGGGGCGCCGCCGGAACGATGCCGCCGCCGATTTCGTTGCTGACGAGGACGATTCGTCCCGGCAGGCGCGGCAGGGCCTTTTCCAGCGTTTCGATTTCTTCCCGCAGCAGCGGGCAGTCGATTTCCCTTCCCGCTTCCGCCTGCGCGGCGGCGCTCCCGGCGAAAAAAAGATTGCTGAGCCACAGGGTAAGACAATCGACAATGATGAAAACATCCGGCGCGGCCAGCTCGCACAGCGTGGATGCCAGGCGCAGAGGCGTTTCTTCCGTTCGCCAGTGCGGCGGGCGGCGGGCGCGGTGACGGGCGATGCGCGCCGCCATTTCCGCATCGCCAGCGGCGGCGGTGGCGATGTAGATGATGCGCTGCCCGCCCGTTTCCGCGCCGCGCGCCAGTTTTTCCGCGTGCGCGCTTTTGCCGGAGCGCGCGCCGCCAATGATGAGTTCCGCCATTTGTCGATCTCTTTTGCAGGAACGGGGTTGCTTCATGGAAGGCGGGGAACCGGGTCGCCGCGCCCGGACATTGTCGCCTTCCGGATGAATATGTCGATCGGGGGGCATCGCGCGCCTGCATCAATTGAATGTTGACGTATATCGGACGGCCGCAATGTCGAGAGTATCGACGTGGTCAACGTCGCCTTGGCTTATTTGAGAAAACAATGAGCGCCAAAAAATATGCAACGGCTTGAAGTGGCGATTCGCGCACATACCATCCTTTCAGGATGATGAATACCCGTCGCGCGAAGTTTGATGAGCGGATGCTCAAAAAATTTTTGATACAGGAGACGCTTTCTTCCGGCATTCGATTACCAAATACATCCAACAGCAATTGAGCCTGTAAGTATCCATGCCGGATCCTTTCGCGAATACCTGTTTCGCGGTTCAATCTCTTGACGATATCGTTCCCGCCCAATGCTCCGATGACATTGTCGCCATGCTGGCGATGCATGACAGTCGGCTGATCCGCATATATGATTCCGCCCAATGATGCGGCGATGAGAGAAAGCCAGTGATCGTGCATGCGTATGCTGTCGAGCGCGTGGGCGTCGTAGGATGCGGATAAGGCGGCCCGGGTTAAAGCCTTGTTCCACAACATGGTGCATCCGGTGACACAATTCCGGGCAAGCAGTCGGTTGAGCGCGGTCAGTTCTCCGTTATAGCCCTGGTATCGCATGAACGAATTTGCTATCAACTTGCGATCCTTGTCGATCACTTGCAGATCGCTATATATAAGCAAAGGTACTTCTCTGCCGTGCCTCTCCTCCGCTTCGTGCATTTTTTTCATGAGAATCGTTGTCTTGTCGGGCAGCCATATATCGTCCTGGTCCGCAAACATGGCGTATTCGCCGTCTTTGGCAAAACGCAGCAACCCGAGAAAATTTGCCTTCGCCGACCCGCTCGGAAGACTGTTTGACGAAAAACGTATTTGGGCAGGGTACATATCTGAATAGCGCTGCAAGATCATGGGCGACGCATCCGTAGAACCGTCATCACATATGATCAATTTCAGATTTGGTTCTGTTTGCCGCAATATGGAATCAATTTGTTCGCCGAGATACTTTTCCCCATTGTATGACGCCAAAAGTACGATGATACGTTCACCTGAAGATGTATTCTCTTCGGAGTTGTTCATTTTCCCTTGTTCCATTTTTCGAGTAATCGTAATCACCGGTTTCGCCGCAGCCTCGGGTCGAAGGCGTCCCGCACCGCGTCGGCGAGGAGGTTGGCGGCGAGGACCAGCAGCAGCATGAAGACGAAGGCCGAGACCAGCGACCACCATACGGCCGGTTCGCGGGCGAGTTCGGCGCGCGCCATGTTGATCATGGAGCCGAAGCTGATCGTGGTCGGATCGACGCCGATGCCGACGTAGGAGAGCACCGCTTCGGCGAGCACCAGGCCGGAGAAGTCCATCACCACCGTGATGAGTACGATGTGCATGACGTTGGGCAGGATGTGGCGGCGCAGGATGACCGGGGTGGAGGCGCCGAAGGCGCGCGCCGCCTGCACGTAGTCGAGTTCGCGCAGCTTGAGGGTTTCGCCGCGCAGCAGGCGGCACAGGTTCGTCCAGCTCGTGATGCCGAGGATGGCGCACAGCGCGAGCAGGCGGGCGTCGGAGCGTTGCGCGGCGGTGTCGAACCATTGCGGGTGGGTGTCGATCATGACTTGCATCATCAGCACGGACGCGGCGATCAGGAGCACCGAGGGAATGGAGTTGAGCACGGTGTAGACGTACTGGATGAGGTCGTCGACCCAGCCGCCCAGATAGCCCGCGGCAATGCCGAGCGCCGCCGCGAAAGGCAGCATGATGAGGGTGGTGAGGGTACCGATCACGAGGCCGGTGCGGATGCTTTTCAGCGACAGGTAAAGCACGTCCTGGCCGACTTTGTCGGTGCCCAGCATGTGGTAATGCGGCCCGAGCGCCGCCACGGCCGCCGCGAGCAGCGCCGCCGCGAACAGCACGATGAGCGCGGGCCGCCATGCCAGCGCCGTGCGCCCGGCGAGGATCAGGCGGATGGCCTCGCCCGGGCGGCAGGCCCGGCCCCGCGCCACGGCCAGGGCGAGCGCCAGCAGCGCGCATCCGCTCACGGCGAGCGCCGCGAATGGCGTCCACGCGAGGCGCATGGCAACGTCGGCCGGCAGCGAGTCGCCGTCCTGCAAATGGCGCGCGCCGTATTGGAGACGGGGGAAGCCCCGCGTCTGCCCGCCGTCCGGAGTTTCCATCGTCTCGCGCTGGAAGAGCCGCCGCGCGAACGGAGCCGAATAGGTTTTTTCGGTTTGCGCGCGCAAGGGGGCGAGGAGCGCGTCGAGCGCGCTCGATACTTCGGATGAATATACCGTTTTCGCCGCCGCGTCTTTTCCCGGCGGTAATTGGGGGCGGTAATGCAAGCTGTCGAGCAGGCCGATGAGGGCGAAGACCAGCAGTATGGATGCTGCTGCCATCGCCGCGGGATGTTCGCCCACCCGTAGCCATGCCTCGCGCAAGGGCGGCTGGCGGCGCGCGTGGATGGCCAGGGCCGCCGCGCACAGGACGAGGACGAATACGAGCAGGTCGGTCGGAAGCAATACGGGCTGGATGCTCATTTCATTTCACCCCGCGCCTCACCCCAGGCGCACGCGCGGGTCGACCGCGGTGTAGGAGAGGTCGGTCAATATCAGGGCGGCGATGTAGAGCACCGAGCCGATGAACACCATCGCCCGCACGACCGCGAAATCCTGGCTGCGGATGGCGTCGATGGTATAGCTACCCAGTCCCGGCACGGCAAAGAAGGATTCCATCAGCAGGCTGCCCAGGAAAAGGGACGGTATCGTCACCACCACCGTGGTGAGCACCGGGATCATCGCGTTCTTCAGCACGTGCCGGAAGAGCACCGCCAGTTCCGACAGGCCCTTGGCGCGCGCGGTGCGCACGTAGTCGCGCGAAATTTCTTCCAGGAAGATGGTGCGGTACCAGCGCGTGCCCGAACCCAGCCCGGCCACTACGCCGAGCAATACCGGCAGGCTCAGGAAACGCGTCATGTCCAGGCCGCCGGCATAGCCCGAGATCGGCGCCAGCATCCACAGCTTGGCCACCAGCCATTGCCCGCCGATGATGTAGAACAGGCTCGATATCGACATCATCGCCACGCAGATCACCACGCCCCAGAAATCGAGCGCGGTGGCGCGGAAAAACACCAGCAGCAGGGCGCATGTGATCGCGGCGAACAGGCCCAGCGCGAAAGTCGGCAGGGCGATGGCGAACGACGGCCCCACGCGGTCACGAATCTCGCGCGCGATGTCGCGGCCATCGTCGGAGCGGCCAAATTCAAAAGTGAACATGCGCAGCGATTTGTCGACGAACAGGGTGTCGGTCAGTTTCGCCAGTCCGGCGCGATCCGGGTTGAAAAACATCGGTTTGTCGTAACCGCGCTCGGCTTTCCAGCGCTCGATCGCCGCGGGGCTGGCGTATTTGGCGCCCAGTTGCATCCTGGCGATGTCGTCGGGCGAGTTCACTCCGAAGAAAAGCACGAAAGTAAAGAGATTCACGCCGAGCAGGATCGGCAGAGCGTAAAGCAGCCGCCGTATTACATAAGCCAGCATCAGGCGCTTCCTCCTTTCCCGGGAGCATCCGCCGCGCGCGCCGTGGCCCGTTCGCGCCGCCGCCAGAAACGCAGCGCCGGCGCGATGAAGGCCGCCAGCAGCAGGGCGGCGGCAGCCAGCGGCCAGCGCACCGGCTGGTTCCAGCGCGTGCGCGCCGCCTCGCGTGCGTCCACGTCGATGCGCTGGTATTTGAGGGTGTCGCGCACGATCATGCCCGGCTTGCGGTTTTTCATCCAGCCGTGCTGGAGCGAATAGGCTTTGGGGTGATACCAGAACACCCAGGGCGCATCGTGGCGCAGGATGGCCGCCATGCGGTCGATGATGGCCTGGCGTTCGGGACCGTCGGCCATGACTTTCATTTGCTCGAACAGGCGGTCGTAATCGGCGTTGACATAATTGACCGAATTGTTGCCCTGGCCGCCCGTCTTGGCCTGCGGGCCGTAAAGCAGGAACAGCAGGTTTTCAGGGTCGGGATAATCGGCATTCCAGCCCAGGAAAAAAAGCTGGGCGTTGCCCTGGAGGATTTTGTCCTGGAAACGGTTCCAGTCGGTCGCCCGCACCACGAATTGCACGCCAAGCGCGCGGAATTGCTTCGCCAGCCAGTCGGCGATCGCCTTGTCGCCCATGCCGCCGGCGGTACTGTCGAGATGAATGATGAGCGGCTCGCCCGTGCGCGCGTCGCGCCCGTCCGGCCAGCCCGCCTCGGCCAGCAGCCTTTTCGCCTTGTCGATGCCATGGCGCCGCGGTTTGCCGTCGCGCCAGGCGTAGACCACCGGGTTGATGCCGGCCTCGCCCTTGCGCGCGCCGAAAATGCCGGGCGGGATGGGCTGCATCGCCGGCACGCCCCGGCCATTGAGGAAAATCGAGATGAATTCCTCCACGTCGAGGGCGACGGAAATCGCCTGGCGCAACAGGCGCGCGCGTTCCCGCCCGGCGGCATCGGCCCCGGCGGCCCCCACCAGAGGGTCGCGCATATTGAATCCCAGATAGAAAATCGACGGCGACACCGAAGTCAACAGACTGATGCCGCGCGCGATCATGTCGTCGGAGAGGGTCACATCGCCATGACCGCCCATGTTTACAGCCTGGTCGAAATTGTCCGACGAAATCCCCGCCGCGTCGTAATAGCCTTGCAGGAATTTGTTCCAGTGCGGAATCGCTTCGCGCTCGCGCGAATACACCACCTTGTCGATGAAAGGCATCGTCTTGCCGCAATCGTCGAGCAGTCCCGCTTCGGCATCGCCCGCCTCGCCCTCGCAGGGATAGGGTTCATGGCGGAAATTGGGATTTCTCGCCAGCACCATGCGGGCGTTGGGATTGTTTTCCACCAGCATGTAAGGCCCGGTGCCGACCGGCCAGCTATCCAGCGTCAGATTGCGCTCGGCCATGCCCGGCTGGGAAAAGAAGCGGTCGACTTCGCGCGGCACCGGCGAGAAGAACGGCATCGACAACCAATACAGGAATTGCGGATAAATGCCTTCGAGGGTGATGCGATACGTATGGCTGTCGAGCACATCGACGCCATCGAGCGGGAAAGCGTCGAGATCGAGCCAGCCGTCCGGATTCTTTTTCATTTCTTCGGCCAGCGCGGCGTGCAGGGTCTTGAGGCCCGGCAGGTATTCGGCCATCAATTCGAGAATCGGCGAATGCAGGCGGGGGTGGGCAAGGCGCTTGATCTGGTAAACAAAATCGCCGGCGGTCAATTCACGGCTATCCAGTTCGGCGAAATCCATCGGCCCGTGCACATCGGCCAGATCGGCGGCGGTAAGGGAAAAATAACGCGGCGCGCCGGAAGCATCGCGCGCGAAAGCCGGATGCGGCTGGTAACGCACGCCGGGGCGGATACTGATCTCGATCACACTGCGCGCCACCTTCGCCGGGTCGGGCGCCTCACCCAGATCGCGCCCGCCGCCATCGAAATAACGCACCGCCGGCATGCGCGCCGCCACGCTGGGTTCGAGCGCATAAGGCCGCTTCAGATAGTGGTAATGCAAAGGCGGCTCGACGATCTGGTAAAGGAAAACCGCTTCGTCCTCGACAAAGGACTGCACCGGATCGAGATGCTTGGGGCGTTCGATGAACGCGCTGTAAAGGATATTCTGCCCGCGCTCGCCAATGGGATAAGGATCGTTGGGCAGCGGGCCGCAGGCGGCGAGCAGCATGAGCGCCGCCGCGCGCGCGAAAAGGCGGGCGCGGACAAGCGGGCGGAGAACGGAGGGGAAACGGAGCGGCTGGAGCACGGGCGTTATTCTGGCAGGTTTTTACCCGGAACCGTCAAGGTGATTGCGCGCCATTTCCCCTCGCCGCCGTTCCCGCGATATTCGATTATCAATCTCCAGGGGGCTGCTTTGCGAAACCATGCCCCGGCTCGGCGGCAATATCGCGGCGAGGCGCGAAGAGCGTATCACGCCCAGGTTTTGGCTATAATCGCGGCACTTCCCGCCACCGCCATCTGGAATCTGGAGTTTTCGTCCCATGGGTTTTCTCGCCGGCAAACGTATCCTGATTACCGGACTGCTGAACAATCGTTCGATCGCCCACGGCATTGCCAATGCCATGCACCGTGAAGGCGCGCAACTGGCCTTCACATATCAGAACGAACGTCTTCGCGGCCGGATCGAGAAAATAGCGGGCAATCTTGGCAATGCGTTGCTGTTTCCACTCGATGTCCAGGACGACGGCCAGATCGAAGAATTGTTTTCCAGCCTCGGCGCGCACTGGGACGGTCTCGACGGCCTCGTGCATTCGGTTGCCTACGCGCCCAACGAAACGCTCAACGGCGACTTCCTCGCGGGCTTCTCGCGCGAAGCGTTCCGCGTCGCGCTCGAAGTCAGCGCCTATTCCTTTCCCGCGCTGGCCAAGGCCGCCCGCCCATTGATGCGGGAGCGCCACGGCGCGCTGCTCACCATGACCCACCTGGGCGCGGCGCGCACCATGCCCAATTACAACCTGATGGGACTGGCGAAAGCCGGACTCGAAGCCTCGGTGCGCTACCTCGCCGCCTGCCTCGGGCCGGAAGGCACGCGCGTCAACGCCATTTCCGCCGGGCCGGTCAAGACCGCGGCGGCCTCGGGAATCGGCAGCTTCAACAAACTGCTGTCATTCAACGAACACAATGCACCCTTGCGGCGCAACGTCACCATCAGCGAAATCGGCAACGCCGCCGCTTTCCTCTGTTCCGGCCTGGCGAGCGGCATCACCGGCGAAATTCTTTACGTCGACGCCGGCTTCAACACCACCGCGCTCGGCAACGTCACGCTGTTCCAGTCCTCCCGGCACTGACTCACTCATCGAGGCCCGATGTTCCACTTGCCGGGCCTCAACTTTGCACCTCCCTGCCCTAGGTTTGCACCTCCGCGCTCCGGCGTTTCACCTGTCGAGCTTCGCTGTTTCACTCATCGAGCCCCGATGTTTCACTTGCCGGGCCGCAATGTTGCACCTGCCCGCCGCGCGCGTGCAGTGACCACGTGCAATTTCACAGCACAGGAACCGCGCGCGAGAAGCTGCCGGACTGAAACCTTGCAGTCCATGAACCGCAACATTGCCGCTCATGGACTGAACGCGCGCGGCACATGGACTGCACGCGCGCGGCAATGCGCTGTACGCGAGGCGCCATGAACTGTATGCGTGCAGTGCACCGACTGCTCGTCGCAGGCTCGGGAACCGCAATATATCCCCCCGCAAGAGCAACGGCGGTCTTCCGGAAGTGAACTGGCGGGGTTATTGGCTTTCCGTTTTGTCTTCCGGGGCGCTCTTGCCGCGTTTCCTGCCGGGATAGCGCTCTTTCAATTCCGCGCTGACGATTTCCGCGCCGGAGATGTTGCGCCGCGCCGCTTCGCGGGCGTTGCTGTAGAACGCCAGGGCCGCCTCGAAGGCTTCGCTGCCCGCGATCATCGCGGTGTCTTCGATCTGTTGCGCCAGTTCCTTGAGGCGGCTGAGCAGGCCCAGGAGATTA
>JAITLI010000110.1 GCA_031277975.1 Azoarcus sp. | reverse complement strand
ATTTTGCACAGGAGGAAAGCGGCAAGACGATTTATTTCTGTGTGCGTTATGAAAATGCCAAGGGGCAGCCGGGGCCGTGGGGGCCGATCTTCTCGGCGGTGATTCCGTGAGGGGTCGGGAAATGAAACGCCCGACCACGCCCCGCCGCCAGGAAAACAGCGGCGCTTCGCGCCGGATGGAACGCACTGGATTGCCACGGGCCTGCGGCCCTCGCAATGACGGGGGGTGGGGAGTCATTGCGGGGAATGAAGCGCCGCGCCAATCCCCCCACCCCGTTATTGCAAGGAGCGCGGCGACGCCGATTAGCGCGGATTGGCAAATGGAAGCGCATATCCTCCGTCATGTAGCGTTCGGGTGATGGGAAAAGTGCGGATCGACGTGAGCCGCATCAAGTTAATTCGTTATAAAACCCCGGCCTGATGAAAGCGGCGCGGCGCGTTATTTTTCCGGGGTTTCCTGTTCCGGGAATATCGTTTTGTAGCTGAAGTAGTAATTGGCGAATGTGGCGGGTATGAGGATGGACAGCGTGATGGCGAAAACGGCCAGTGCGCCCGCGATCATGGAGATTGCAAAAATGATTTCCGCGATAACGGAGTAAATCCAGCCGGCAAGCAGCCAGACCAGCCCGTTTACGAGAAAGGCCTTCCAGTTGCCCAGGCAAGCGGCAAAACTGGTCTTGAGCGCTTTGCCGACGGGCATGCCATGCCAGGCGATCAGGAAAGGCGAAAACCAGTAAGCCATCAGGACGGGAATCATCAGGGCAAACCAGAGCAGTCCGAAAACAAGCAATATCCTGGTTGTGGCGCCGATGTCAGGAAGATGGCCGGAATTGTCAAGCTGGGTGGCAAGCTGGGCAATATCCACGCCGGCGGCGAGCGAGACCATATACACAACCAGTGTCGTTGCTGTTACCGCGGCGAAGTAGATTGCGGAGAGGATCAGCAATGGCGTCAGTTTCTCTTTGACGGGATGCAGAAAGAGATCGAGGGAAGCCTTTTCCTCCTTTTCCACGCCCCGGTAAATGGCGGCCAATCCCGCGATCACGATGCCGCCGAGCAGTATGTTGATGATTGTTCCCAATACCGGGAGCCAGTTCAGCGCGAAAGTGCAGAGTATGACGAGAAAAGTCGACAGGCTGAGCGGCGCGGGGTGATGCAGCACCAGCTTCGTACCTGATTTCAACCAGTGCCATCCCGCCGAAGCGGGCAGGATTTTTGCCGTCATGAACAGCCTCCGTGCGATCAAGGCGGCCAGTATCGCACTTTTCCCGGCGGGGCATGGATGATCGCGGGAAAGGTATCGTCCCGCGAAGGTGGCGGAGGCGGATCGAGGCGAACCGGGCGCCGGATTCGACGCCCGGCTCGCCTCCGGCGGGGCCGGGTTACTGCGCCCGCCCGCCGTATTCGTTCACCAGCCGTGCCTGCACGTCGTTCGTGACCGGCTCGTAGCCGCCCGCTTCGATGGCGAATTCGCTTTCGCCCGCACACAGCGCTTTCAGGCGCGCCTCGAAGCCGTCCATGTCGGCCATCGGCACCGAGGCGGTAATCAGCGTCCAGCCGCTGGCGGGGCTGTCGGTGCCGGTGACGCGCCCGCGCCGCCCGGAAAGTTCGGCGCTGACATTGCCGAAATGGCTATCGGCGACCTTGACCTGAACGCCGATAATCGGTTCGAGGATCTGCGGACGGGCGGCGAGCACGGCGTCGATCAGCGCGTGGCGTCCGGCGGTGACGAAGGAGACTTCGTTGGAATCGACCGCGTGATGCTTGCCATCGGTGATGACCACCCGCACGTCGTGGATGGGGTAGCCCGCGAGCGCGCCTTCGGTGATGGCCTGGCGGACGCCTTTTTCCACGGCGGGCATGAACTGCACGGGAATCGCGCCGCCCTTGACCTCGTCGCCGAATTCGATGCCCGCGCCGCGCGACAATGGCTCCACGCGCAGGGCGACTTCACCGAATTGCCCCGCGCCGCCGCTTTGTTTCTTGTGGCGATAGCGCGCTTCGGCGGTGGCGGTAATGGTTTCGCGGTAAGGAATCGCGGGCGGGGCGGTGTCGAGTTCGAGGTTCCAGCGCGTCGACAACTCTTCGAGGACGATTTTCAGGTGCTGCTCGCCGAGGCCGCGCACGACGGTATGACGGCTGCGCGGGTCGTAGCCGACTTCGATGCAGGGGTCTTCATCGGCGATGCGGCTGAGGGCTTCGCCCAGGCGTTGCTCGTCGGCGGCCTTGCGGGCGATGAGGGCGAGGCCATAGACCGGCTGCGGATAAGCGGGCGGGCACAGATGGAAAAAGTCTTCGTCGTGCGAGTCGTGCAGCACGGCATCGTGATGCAGCTCTTCGATACGGGAGACCGCGCACAGATCGCCGGGCACCGCGAGCTTGGTTTCGCTGGTGTTCTGTCCTTGCAGGCGCAGGAGGTGCGCGACTTTGAACGGTTTGCGCCCGTCGCCGATGAAAAGTGAGCTGCCCGGCGAAATCGTGCCCTGATGGACGCGGAAGAGGGCGATCTTGCCGCGATAAGGGTCATTGCTGATCTGGAAAACGTGCGCGAGCGCGTGGCGCGCGGGGTCGGGCGCGACTTCGACCGGAACGGCGTCGGCGCCTTCGCCCTTGAGGAATCGCGGCGGATTGCCTTCGGTGGGGTCGGGCATCAGCTTGCCGAGGATGTCGAGCAATTCGCGCAGCCCGGCGCCCGTCTGGGCGGAAACGAAGCAGACGGGAATCAGGTGGCCGTCGCGCAATGCCGCTTCAAAGGGCGCGTGGAGTTGTTCGGGCGCGAGCGCCTCGCCTTGTTCGAGATAACGCGCCATCAGATCTTCATCGAGTTCGATGACCTGGTCGACGATGGCTTCGTGCGCCGCGCCGATGCTGGAAAAGGCGGCGGCGGCTTGGGCATCGGGCGCAAAGAAACAATCCGCCACGGCGCCGGCATCGGGCGCGGGCAGGTTGAGCGGCAGGCATTCGCGCCCGAAAGCGGCGGTGATTGCTTCCATGAGCGCGCCAAGATCGCCGCCGGCGTCGATCTTGTTGACGATGATCAGGCGGCACTTGCCTTCGGCCGCCGCCATCATCCGCCGCGCGCCGCTTTCGACGCCGGAGGCGGCGTTGATGACGATGGCGGCGGTCTCGACCGCTTCCAGCGTCGCCAGCGCCCGCCCGGCAAGGTCGGGCAATCCCGGTGTATCGAGCAGATTGATCCAGTGCCCGGCCCATTCCAGATGGGCCAGCGTCGCAGCGAGCGAGTGCGCGCCCGCGCCATTGCCGCTGCTCTCGATGCCGGCGGCGGCGAGCAGGGCCTTGAGCAAGGTTGTTTTACCGCTGCCAGTCTGGCCGAGCAGGGTGATGTTGCGGATGTCGTGTACTGAGCCTGGCGTCATGACGATTTTCTCCTTTGTGTTTTACGGACGATGATATGGACGGAAGTTTCTGCCATCCTGGGCTTGCTGGCAATGAGGGCACTGTGTGGGAGTGTATGCGCTCCCCGTCGAATGGCGGCAATGCGTCCATTTCCGGTACGGGAAAGGCGCAACGATATTTTTTCGATCAAAGCGTTGCGCCCCGGATGGAACGACGCCCTCTCCCGGTCCTGACGGGCCGTCTGTACATCCCGCAAGCGGGAAAGGGGAACCACTGGAATTCGTCGTTGCGAGGCGCGCGGTCTCTTTCCGGAGGCCGTACGCGCTTCCGTGCATCTCTTTCGAGCAATCGCCGTCCTTTTTGGCTAGAATCCTGCCTCTCTTTTTCCGCACCCGAAGGCAGCGATGGCACTGATCGTCCAGAAATACGGCGGCACCTCGATGGGCAGCCCCGAACGCATCAAAAATGTGGCCCGGCGGGTGGCGAGGTTTCGCGCGCAGGGGCATCAGGTCGTCGTCGTCGTCTCCGCGATGAGCGGCGAGACCAACCGCCTGATCGCGCTGACCCAGGCGCTGTCGGAAGCGCCCGATCCGCGCGAACTGGACATGGTGGTTTCCACCGGCGAGCAGGTCTCCATCGGCCTGCTCGCCTTGGCCTTGCAGGATATCGGCACGCCCGCCAAAAGCTACACCGGCGGGCAGGTGAGGATTCTCACCGACAGCGCTTTCACCAAAGCGCGCATCCTCGGTATCGACGAAACCACAATCCGCCGCGATCTTGCCGAAGGCAAGGTCGTCGTCGTCGCCGGCTTCCAGGGTATCGATGCCGATGGCAATATCACCACCCTCGGGCGCGGCGGCTCCGACACCACCGGCGTCGCGCTGGCGGCGGCCTTGAAAGCCGACGAATGCCAGATTTACACCGATGTCGACGGCGTCTACACCACAGACCCGCGCATCGTTCCCGAGGCGCGCAAACTCGACGCCATCACCTTCGAGGAAATGCTGGAGATGGCCAGCCTCGGCTCCAAGGTGCTGCAAATCCGCTCGGTCGAATTCGCCGGCAAATACAAGGTCAAGCTGCGCGTGCTCTCCAGCTTCGAGGAAGAAGGCGAAGGTACGCTCATCACCGTTGAGGAAAATCGCAATATGGAACAACCCGTCATTTCCGGGATCGCCTTCAACCGCGACGAAGCCAAGATCACCGTGCTGGGCGTGCCCGATCAGCCCGGCATCGCTTATCAGATCGTGGGGCCGGTGGCCGAGGCCAATATCGACGTCGACATGATCATCCAGAACGTGGGCCGCGACGGCGCCACCGACTTTTCGTTTACCGTGAGCCGGGGCGATCTCGACAAGACGATCAACGTCCTCGACCGCGTCAAGGCGGTGATCGGCGCGCAGGCGATCGAAGCCGACAAGAGCCTGTGCAAAGTCTCAGTGGTCGGCGTCGGCATGCACTCGCATCCGGGCGTGGCCGCGAAGATGTTCCGCACCCTTTCCGAGGAAGGCATCAACATCCGCATGATCTCTACTTCCGAGATCAAGATTTCGGTGGCGATCGAAGAGAAATATCTGGAGCTGGCCGTGCGCGTGCTGCACAAGGCGTTCAACCTCGACCGTTCCGCCTGACGCGCCGAAATTGACCTGAGGGTGACACTCCGATATAGTGCGCCCACTTTCCAATGGAGACGTGGCCGAGAGGTCGAAGGCACTCCCCTGCTAAGGGAGCATGCGGGCAAAACCTGCATCGAGGGTTCGAATCCCTCCGTCTCCGCC
>JAITLI010000092.1 GCA_031277975.1 Azoarcus sp. | reverse complement strand
CCGGTTGCTCGAAGTCCAGCAGTGCCGCCTTGCCCGCCGTCAGTACGCCGTCGTCGCCGTAGTATTCGACGTCCACACCTTCGGCCAGCAGTTCGTGGATGCGGCGGTTTTCTTCCAGCAGCGCGGGGAACATGGATTGAGTGAGCTTGCGGATGGCATCCGCCCGCGCTTCTGGCGGCAAAGCGGGATTGAGCCGCAGCACGGCATCTTCCAACCGGTTTTGCAGGATGACAACATCGTGGCTTTCACGTTCCGGCATGCTGCCGTCCGGGCCAATGACCTCGTCCGATGCAACGGCGTAGCCCAGCCCGCGCAATTGTTCGAGCAAGGTTTTCTCAATTTCGGCTTCGGATAAAAAGGCCATCAGCACGACTCCCGATGTTTATTGTCTTCGCACGGATTCTCCGAGAAGAAACAATCCGTTTCCCAACGTAGCGGGTTTTCTTCAATGTAACGGGCAATACGGGTGTAATCCGCCTCATTGCGGATGATGTGATCGTGGAATGAACGCTGCCAGGGTGAAAAACCCAAGGCGCGGGACACCGCGCCCTTGAAACCCTGTACCATGTTTGAAATCGATGGATGCAAGGCGAATTTTCCGCTGTTGAGGCGATTGATGGAACGATTGCCATCGTCCCATACGGGGGGCGTGGGGGTGGATGGCAATCCGCCCGCAGCCATCACACATTCCAGCGCAAGAATGAAATGCAAATGATTCGGCATGATGACAAGCCGTTCAACGACACATTCTGCGCGGATTTCCGGGACCCGCTCCAATTCCGCCTTGACCAGCAAACCACAAGGGTTCAAAACCATTTCGCCCCGTTCGATATTCCCAAACAAATGGGCCTTGTTTTTGGTGCACAAGGTGATGAAATAACGGCCATTCTGCGAATAATCGTAATTTTTCAGGCGATTGCGCTTGCGGGTGGGTAATGCGGCATGGGGCGCATGGGAGGCGGGCGGATTGCCATCCGCCCCTACGCACGTGGTCGCGCCATCCGTAATGGGCGGCAGCTCCGTAGGGGGCGATGGCAATCGCCCCGCCCCTCTTGGTACATTGCTCATGTTGCCTCCACGAAACGCTCAGCATCTTTTATGCGCAATTCGCCGGAAATGAGTTTGGGCAGCAGGGTGTCGCGCAGTTGGGCGAGGGTTCTGGCTCGCAGGGCGTTGTTGATGATCTGCCCAAACAGTGGCGCAATGATGGCATCGAACTTGACCATGGCATCCGGTAGCGGCACGACGACCTTGGCGGCGGTGAGATGTCTGCGCTGGATGTGTCCCATCGTGGTGGCCTTGCCTGCGGCGATGGCGCGGAAATCGGGCAGGTGCAGGCGCGTAGCGAAGTAGTAGAACCACTTGGGCACTTCGCTTGAAGTGACCTTGAACAAGTGCTGGTTCAATGCGCCGCGTCCGCCCGTCCATACTTCGACTTCCAGAGAACCCGACCACGAGAACAGCACATCGCCGTCTTCGACGATGTATTCAGATTTGATTTGCCTGCTGGCCCTGTCCGCACCTTCGGTGTTGCCCGCGCGCAGTTGCGCAATCTTGATAACGGGCAGGAATCCGGTTTCGTTTTCGGGCGGAAACTTTTGCAGCGCCAAGCCGTTAAGGTAATTGGCAATCGAATCGAGCGACGCCAGCCCCCACCCCTTCGGAATCAACCCCAATTCTGATTCTTGCATATCCTTCGCCGCCACGCCGTCGAAATCCACGAACCACGATTTGAACAGCGCGCGCGCCATGGCTTCCAGCGTGGCGTTCATACGGCGGTTGAGTTCGATACGCTCGTCCAGCGTGCCGAGAATGCGGGCAATGGCGCGTTGTTCGGGGAGGGGGGGAAGCTTGAACGAAAAGCTCTCGATTCTCGAAG
This sequence comes from Azoarcus sp., assembly GCA_031277975.1. Lineage (GTDB taxonomy): Bacteria > Pseudomonadota > Gammaproteobacteria > Burkholderiales > Rhodocyclaceae > WRNU01. The sequence goes on along the minus strand of JAITLI010000092.1, from coordinate 6,586 downwards.
GCGATGTATGCTTAACCGTTGTTCCTGATGCGGAGCCAACAATCCACGCGCGGTATTCATGCATTCGCATCAAGTAATGCAACCAGTCCTTGCAAACACGCAGATCATCCGTGACCTGCAATAAACCAATTCGCTGATTGTGCCAGTAGGTTACGCCCGGCGTGACAGGCACCTTTGCCGCATAGCCAAGGGTGTCGGATGTTTTACTCAGGTCCGTCATCGTAACAACAACTTCGCCTTCCGGCAGAACATAGTCTTTTGGTAAAGGCCCGGCGTAATATTTTGGTTTGCCAATCTGAAATCCGCCGCCAATGGCAAAATTTCCAGGTGTAACCAAAACATTTGGCGTTACTTCGTCGGTGAAGAACTCACCCTTGAAAGCGAAGCCGTGCTTTATCTTTGCGACATCACCAAGCGTTACCTCCTGCCATTCAGCTTCCTGCACCACCACATAATTCCATTCGATATTGCGGTGAAAATCTTCCGGCAGATGCGCCCAGTCATGGACGTCTACCAGCATGGGCAGACAGCTTTCTTGCAACGCATCTTTCAGGTCCATCCAGCCTTCAGTATCGGCGGCGAGGTTTTGCGGATTGAGCAATACCAGATCCAGATCGCTGCATTCGTGGGCATCGCCATTGACGCGGCTACCGTAGGCCCAGACTTCGGCTTGCGGTACATGCTGCCCGAGCAGGGTGCGCAGAATATCCAAATGCTGCGCACCAAGCTGCAACCGTTCAATTTCGCGCTTGGGCATCGAAAAGCTCCCGCAAGGCGTTTGCCAATACCCGGACATCCTGCAAATAGCCTGGAAGCAGCTTCAGGGTTTCGTTGGCGAAGCCCTCACTGTAATCGTGCGCTGTTGTGTTGCGGTTGGCGCGATAGACCAGCCAGCGTTCCACGGCGGCCTGATTGAGCAAGCCATGCTTGCCGGCGTGGCGAAACAGGTCGTTGAAAACCAGCCCGTCTACCTCGCGCGGACTGCCACCGTAGAGCTTCAATGCCTTGCGCAGCAATTTGCCCGTGGTCTCCAGTGACAGCTCGAAACTTTTGATGGCCGCGTTGCGAAACAGGTCGTACAGCGTGTCCTTTTCGGATTCGACTTCGCGCAGGTGAATCACCGCTTGTTCCAGAGTGTCCGCCGTGCGCCGCAAATGGTCTATGTTCAGTGCCATGATTTTCCCCGTTCAGAAACCCAGTCTCTCCAGATTTGCCTCGATCACCACATCCAGCCTTGCCGCTTCTTTTTGCTGTTCGCGCCATTGTGCGGCCAGCCGCGCCATTTTTTCCGCGAAAGGTTCGCCGTCATCAGCTTGCGCCGCCGCGCCGACGTAGCGCCCCGGCGTGAGCACATGACCGTGTCTGCGGATGTCGTCCAGCGTCGCGCTTTTACAGAAGCCGGGGATGTCGGCGTATTCGCCCGCCTCTTTCTCGCCGCGCCAGGCGTGATAAGTGCTGGCGATTTTTTGGATTTCGTCGCCGGTCAGTTCGCGCCGCGTGCGGTCAACGAGCACGCCCATCTTGCGCACGTCGATGAAGAGGATTTCGCCGCGACGGTCGCGCAGCCGGGTGTTTTTCACCAGACCGTTGCCGCGGTCTTTCGCCAGAATCCACAGGCAGGCGGGAATCTGCGTGGAGTAGAACAACTGCCCCGGCAGCGCGACCATGCAATCCACCGCGCCGGCGTCGATCATCGCGCGGCGGATGTCGCCTTCGCCACTTTGCTGTGAACTCATCGAACCGTTCGCCAACACTACGCCCGCGAAACCGTGCGGCGCGAGATGGTGAAAGATATGTTGCAACCACGCATAGTTGGCGTTGCCCACGGGCGGCGGGCCGAATTGCCAGCGCATGTCATCGCGCAGGCGTTCGCCGCCCCAGTCGGAGATATTGAACGGCGGGTTGGCGAGGATGAAGTCGGCCTTGAGGTCGCGCAGTTCGTCCTTGTGGAAGCTGCCTTCATTGTTCCACCTGATGTCCGAATCAATGCCGCGCACGGCCAGGTTCATCTTGCACAGCCGCCAGGTGGTGTAGTTGCTCTCCTGCCCGTAGATGGCGATGTCGCCGATGCGCCCGCCGTGCCCGGCGACGAATTTTTCGCTCTGTACAAACATGCCGCCGCTGCCGCAGCAGGGGTCGTACACGCGCCCGGTGTAAGGCTCCAGCATTTCCACCAGCGTACGCACTACGCTGCGCGGTGTGTAGAACTCGCCGCCGCGCTTGCCTTCCGCGCCCGCGAACTGGCCGAGAAAGTATTCGTACACGCGGCCCAGCACGTCCTTCGATCTGTCGTTGCCTTCGTTGAGCGCGATGCCGGAAACCAGGTCGATGAGTTCGCCCAACATTACCTTGTTGAGTGCGGGACGGGCGTAGTCCTTGGGCAGCACGCCTTTCAGCGAGGGGTTGTCCTTTTCGATGGCGCGCATGGCCTCGTCGATCAGCGTGCCGATGCTGCTTTGCCTGGCATTGGCTTGCAGGTGCGACCAGCGAGCCTCCATGGGTACCCAGAAGATGTTGTCGGCACGGTATTCGTCCGGGTCTTCGGCATCAGCGCCATCTTCCGCCAGCAGTTGTGCATGGCGCGCCTCGAAGGCGTCGGAGATGTATTTGAGGAAGATCAGGCCCAGTGCGACGTGTTTGTAGTCGCCAGGCTCCATGTTGCCGCGCAGCTTGTCGGCGGCCTTGAACAGTTCTGCTTCAAAGCCGAGGTTGCCGCCGTTGTTGTCGTTTTGTGCCATGGTTCCCTGCGCGATGGGGCGGATGAAAGATGACCGGGAGTCTATCAGGCGGCCATACAGTCAGGGATCAGTCGATGTACGGGCGCTTCGCGCCGGGTTGTTTTTCCTGATCCCTGATTCCTGATGCCATGCGCGTCAGCGCTTCGTCCAGCGTCGTGCGCGCGCAGCCGAAGTTGAGGCGCACGAAGCCGGGCAGGCCGAAGGCGCGGCCGTCCGACAGGCCGACGCCGGCGGCCTCGAAAAACGCCGCCGGGTCTTCGAGACCGGCGGCGCGGCAGTCGATCCAGGCGAGATAAGTCGCCTCCGGCGCGCTCATCGACAGTCCCGGCATGGCTGCCACCGCTTCCACGACCCGGTCGCGGTTGCCGCGCAGGTGGGCGATGAGCGCGCGCCGCCACGGTTCGCCGTCGCGGTACGCGGCTTCGGCGGCGACAAGGCCGAGCACGTTGATCTCAGGCACGATACCGCGCGCGGCGTGACGGAAGCGCGCCCGCAGGACCGCGTCCGGGATGATGGCGATGGCGCAGTAAAGCGCCGGAATGTTCCAGGTCTTGGACGGGGCCAGCAAGGTGATCGTACGGCGCGCGATCTCCGGGGCGAGCGAAGCGATCGGACGATGCGCCTTGTCCGGATCAAGCACCAGTCCGCAGTGGATTTCATCGCTGCAAATCACCAGGTCGCGCTCTTCGGCGAGCGCGGCGATCCAGAGCAACTCGTCCTGGTCGAAGACCCGGCCCGCCGGGTTGTGGGGATTGCACAGCATGAACAGCCGGGTGCGCGGGCCGATGGCCGCCCTGGTCGCGGCGCGATCCCATTGCCAACGCCCATCCGCACGGATCAGCGGCGCCTGTGCGAGACGGCGTCCGTTGTTGCCCGGCGCGGCCAGGAAAGGCGGGTAGATCGGCGTGGCGGTAAACACCTCGTCGCCTTCCGCGCCGACCGCGCGGCAGGCGAGGTTGAAGGCGCTGACGACGCCGGGCAGCCATACCAGCCAGCCGGGGTCTATCGCCCAGCCGTGATCGCGGGCAAGGCTGTGCACGACCGCCTCCACGAGCGCCGGCCATGGGTGGGTATAGCCGAAAACGCCATGCGCGATGCGCGCGGCGAGCGCCTCCAGCACCGATGGCGGCGCGGCGAAATCCATGTCGGCCACCCAGAGCGGCAGCACATCGCGTCCGGCATAACGGCCCCATTTTTCGCCGGGGATGGCGCGCCTGTCGGGCGTCTGGTTGAAATCGAAATCCATTTCAATGCTCTCATTGGAGGGTAATGGCAAAGCATGTCGTGACCTGTGACACGATTCCTCGCCGGGTTGTCATGGGTATAATCGCGCAAGAATAAAACGGGAGGGAGGGGGACGGCATGTCGGACATCATCTGCCATCCTGATGGCGTTCACACGGTCGATTCGGGCCTTGGCGGGCGGCCCGGGCAATCCGCCGTTCATCTCGTCGTCGATCATGGCCGCGTGGCGGTGATCGACACCGCCAACAACGCCTCGGTGCCGCATATTCTCACCGTTCTTGCCCGCATGGGAATCCGGCCCGGTGTGGTCGACTGGGTGATTCTCACCCATTTGCACCTCGACCACGCTGGCGGCGCGGGCAGCCTGATGTGCGCCCTGCCCGACGCCCGGCTGGTCATCCATCCGCGCGGCGCGCGCCACATGGCGAATCCGGCCCGGCTGTGGGAGAAAGCCGTCTCCCTTTACGGCGCGGAGCAGACTTTCCGATTGTATGGCCGGCTGACGCCGGTTGACGAGCGCCGCATCATTCCTTCCCGCGACGGCATGGAATTGCCCTTGGGCGAGCGGGCTTTGCGCGTGCTCGACGCGCCCGGCCACGCCCCTCACCACATCGTTGTGTGGGATGAGCGCGCGCGCGCGTTCTTCGCTGGCGACGCCTTCGGCATGTCATACCGTGAACTCGATGTCGGCGAGCGCGCCTTCGTATTCCCGGCGATCTCGCCCGAGCGATTCGATCCCGACGACATGATCGGCACCATCGACCGCATGCTCGCCCGCGAACCGGAAGCGATATACCTTTCCCGTTACGGCAGGGTGGCGGGCGTCGAACACCTGGCCGCCGACCTGTTCCGCCTGATCCATGCCCACGTGGCGATAGCGCGCGCGGCGCGCGGCGACGGGGTCGCGCGCCATGTCGAAATCCTCGCCGGTCTCGAACAACTCGTGCGCGAAGAATGCGCCCGCCAGCGCTGGGCGCTCGACGAGGAAGACGCGCTCGATTTGCTGCGAACCGGTCTCGGCATCAACGCCCAGGGACTGGGCATGTGGCTCGACCGTATCCGGGAAGAGGAAGAAGAAAAAGAAATGGCGGTCGCTTGACAGGGATCAGGGATCAGAAAAACAACCGGGCGCGGAGCGCCCGCATAATATGGATCTGATTCCTGCCCCCTGATGCCTGATGCCTGATTTCCGCGCAATGTCTCCTGCCTGTGTCGATTCCGCGCGCCGTTTCGGCGGTATCGAACGGCTTTACGGCGCGGGGACGGTCGCGCGTCTGGCGACGGCGCGGCTATGTATCGTGGGAATCGGCGGGGTTGGCTCATGGGTGGCTGAAGCGCTGGCGCGCAGCGGCGTTGGCATGCTGCGGCTGATCGACCTCGACAACATCGCCGAATCCAACATCAACCGCCAGGCGCATGCCCTCGATGACACGCTCGGGCAAGCCAAGGTTGCGGCCATGGCGGCGCGGCTGCGAGGCATCAACCCGCATTGCCGGGTGGAAACGGTGGAAGACTTCCTCGCGCCCGAAAATGCCGCCGCGCTCCTGCGCGGTGTCGATATGGCGGTCGACGCCATCGACAGCGCGCGCACCAAGGCGGCCATCGCCGCCCATTGCCGGCAAGAGCGCCTGCCGCTGCTGATGGCGGGCGGCGCGGGAGGCAAACGCGATCCGCGCCGCATCCGCGGCGGCGACCTCGCGCACACCGTGCAGGATCCGCTGCTGTCCAGGGTACGGGCGAGGCTGCGCCGGGAATACGGCTTCACGCGCGCCCCCGGCAAAAGTTTCGGCATCGAAGCGGTGTACTCGGACGAACCCTTGCAACGTCCCGCGCTTTGCGCCGGAGACAGTCCACAGGGCCTGTCCTGCGCCGGTTACGGTTCGAGCATGGCGATGACCGCCAGCGTCGGCCTCTTCATCGCGGCGCGGGCGCTCGAACGCCTGCTGCACAACCCGTCCGGCGGCGCGGGCGCGCCCGTGGCGGAAATATTGCCATGACCATGAAAGACCGCGCCCTCGTCCTGCTCGGCCATGGCGCGCGCGATCCCGGCTGGGCGGCGCCCCTGCTGCAAGTACAAGCCATGCTCGCGGCCGCCAGGCCCGGTCTCGCGGTCGAACCGGCGTTTCTCGAATTCATGGCGCCGACGCTGGAAGAAGCTATCGCCGCGCTGGCCGGGCGCGGCATGAAACGGATCGCCGTCGTACCGGTGTTCCTCGCCAGGGGCGGACATCTCAAGCGCGAACTGCCCGCCCGCCTCGACGCGCTGCGGCGCCGCCATCCGGACTGCACCCTGCGCCTCGCCGCGGCCGCGGGCGAAGCGCCGGAAGTCATCGCCGCCATTGCCGCGCACGCCGCCGCGCAAGTGGTGGAGCCGGCCGGGGAACCTTGAGTTCCATGCGCCGGCATGGGCGCATCGCGGAATAAAAAGTAAACATTCCGGCCCCGCCGCGCCGCCCGGTTAAAATGCGCGCATGACTGCCATCGCTCCCCCCGGCGCCCCCGCCGCGCCGCATTCTCCCCGCTTCATCCATCTGCGCCTGCACACCGAATACTCGATCACCGACGGCATCGTCCAGATCGACCAGGCGCTCGACGCCGCCGCCG
>JAITLI010000145.1 GCA_031277975.1 Azoarcus sp. | reverse complement strand
GGTGGTTCGCGCCAGACTGTGAAGGAGGTGACTCATGAGTTGGGCTCCTGATGCTGATGTGATTCGATCATTGACCGCAGGATAACTTCTGCACGAAACAAAGGCCAGCTACGGGTTGGGATGTAATCGGACGGAACCAGACACCTAAACATTGGAGTCGACCATGACTAGTTCAACACATCACTTCCGCCTTGGTGGCGGGACCGAAATACCCGCCGTGGGCTTCGGAACCTTCCTGATTTCTCCGTCCGATGCAGCGCAGGCCGTTTCTAGCGCCATCGAAATCGGCTACCGACACGTGGACACCGCAGAGGTCTATCAGAACGAAGAAGCTGTCGGGGCGGGCATTCAGGCGGGACTCGCCGGTACCGGACTCAAGCGTGAGCAATTATTCGTCACAACAAAGCTGTGGCCCGGCGTGGCGGAGTGGAACGAACAAACCAAGAGCGGCGAGCAAACCATTGAAGCCTGCGAGCAAAGCCTTGCCCGCCTTGGGCTGGACTACGTTGATTTGTATCTCATTCATTCCCCGCACGCTGGAGCAAAGCGCGTTGAGCAATGGGAAGCGTTACTGGAACTGAAACGTCGTGGAAAGGTTCGCGCCGTAGGTGCAGGGTTCGCGCGTCCTCGGCCGCTACAATAGCCAAGTGAGCTACGGGCAGAGCCGGGTGCAGGTGGCGTGGAACCGGATCATCCTGCCCGACACGTCGTCGCTGACGCTGGACAACCTGGCAGGCATCGACCCGGCCGGCTACGCCGGGCTGGAGGATGGCGTCGATTGGCATTGGGATCGCATCTTTGCCGGTGCTGCGCTGACAACGCTGTTGGGTGTTGGCGCAGAGCTGGCTGCACCGGAGAACCGCCAGAACGGTGATCGCATCATCAATTCCGGACGCGACAGTCTGCAGGACAGCGTGAACCAGGTAGGGCAGGAGATAACTCGGCGCAATCTCAACATCCAGCCTACGTTGACGGAGCGGCCGGGCTTGCCGGTGCGCATCATCGTCAACCGAGATCTGGTGCTGCGGCCCTATCAGCCACTCTTCTTCAATCGGGGAGTTTCACAATGAGCACGACACGCAAGCTGCGGCTGGGGCCGTTGCCCAAAACCGAGAGCGTCAAGCTGACCTTCACATGCCCGGCCAGCCTCAAGGCAGAACTCGACCGCTATGCGGCGCTGCACGCACAGACCTACGGCGAGACAGTCGATGCGACGACGCTGATCCCGCACATGCTGGACGCATTCATGGCGGGTGACCGAGGATTCAGGAGAGGCAGCACCCCAAAACTAGCGCCGCAGAAACCCACCTAGCGGGATGAACTCCTTCAACCAGACACGAAAGCGCAGCTAATGGCTGCGCTTTCGCTTTTGGAGATCAACGAGAGTGTGGGGGCTATGATGGCGGGTGTGAAATGAGCTGGTGGTGAGCTGACCTGCCCGCTGGAGCGCTCTCAGGCTTGCCACCGCGATGCCCCTATGTGGCACTTGGCCGGAAGGGCACCAAGTGCCCACGGCGGCTGGAATCTGGCTTAACTCGTTGCCCCATATAGCCTTTAGCGCTGCTGTCCGGTTGCACAATAGGCTTGACACCGGACATTTTTTATGCGGGGGCGCCCACGCCCAGGGCAGCCTCGAAGCTGTGTTTGGCAATGTCGATGCCGACAGCGATGGATTCAGGCATGTTTCTCTTCTCCTCTTCTTGCAGAAACGATTCGGGCATGTTCCTCTTGTCCCTTCCTTGCCAATGCGATTTGGGTTCCAGCAACTGCTCGGGCTTCCAAGGAACGGTCACGGCGGCGCGCCATCCGCTCTCCCGCGGGCTGATTGGCTCAGAGGGGAAACAGGCTGCGCCGCCGCGCCCGAAACACGGCAAGGCTGTGGATTTGTGGGCAACCGGCTGCGCCGGTTCCCGCCGCCCACCCACAGGCCGGCGGTTGCCCACAGGCTCCACAGCCTGTCATCATTATTTATGTTCATGGGGGGAAGATACAAGGGGAATTCTTTGGGGGGACTCGTCATTGCGAAGAGCGAAGCGACGTGGCAATCCAGTTCGTTCCATTCGGCGCGAGAGCGCCGCTGGATAAAAAAGGGAGAGAAAGAACGGGACGCCTGTCGCCAGCCTCGTTCGCCCGCGCAACGCCGCTTGCAATGACGCAAAGTTCGATGCTCCGGCCCCGCCGCCCGGCCCCGTATCTTCATCACGAAATTTCATATCGAAATGCGTTCGCGGCCAGTATGAATATCTTGTGGCGATCCATTTATTTAGAATAAAAAACGTTTTGTGAATCGCCCTCCGACGCCTATACTGGTTTTCCGATCCGGGAATCCCAGCCGTTCCTGTTCCTGAAACACGCGTTATCTCACTGACGCGGCAAACAATAAATACATCTTCGGCTGCTTTCCCCGGCCATTTCAACCCCGGAATGAAGCAACGATACGCATGGACAAGATTCTGACGCTCCCCGACACCGGCGCGCACGTCCTTTCCATCCGTGCCAAGGCCCAGGTCTTTCACGATCCCGCATCGGTAGAAGTGCTGGAAACGGTCGAACTGGTCGCGCCCAGCGGGGCCACGGTCCTGATCGTCGGCGACACCGGCACCGGCAAGGAATTGCTCGCCCGCCATATACACGAAAAAAGCGGCCGCAGCGGCCCATTCGTCGCCGTCAACTGCGGCGCGTTCAGCGAAAACCTGATCGAAGCGGAATTGTTCGGCCATGAACCCGGCGCATTCACCGGCGCACAAGGCGCACGCGCCGGCTGGTTCGAGGCCGCCCAGCACGGTACCCTGTTCCTCGACGAAATCGGCGATCTGCCGCTCGCCATGCAGGTCAAGCTACTGCGGGTCATCCAGGAACGCCAGGTCGTCCGCCTGGGATCGCGCCGCCCCCTGGACATCGACGTGCGGCTGGTCACCGCCACCAACATCGACCTCGCCCGTGCCGTCGAAGCCGGCAATTTCCGCCGCGATCTTTATTATCGCCTCAACGTCGCCGTCGTCCACCTGCCGCTGCTGCGGGAACGGCCAGACGACATCTTGCCACTGGCGCGGCATTTCATGGAAATGTACCGGATCAGGCTGCGGCTCGACAAAGTGGACATATCGCCGCACGCCCGGCAGGCGCTTCTGGATTATGAATGGCCGGGAAACATCCGCGAACTGGAAAACGTCATCCACTACGCGCTCATCGTTTCCCGGAATGGTCTCATCCAGAGCGGCGACCTGAGGCTGCACAAACCCGTTTCCGGCGTCCATGACAGAAACGCGGCGCCCCCGGAACAAGAAGCCTCCGGCATCCTGCCCGCCGCCATCCGCTCCCTGCTCGATACCGGCCATCCCGCCATTTACGAACATGTGGAAGAAACCCTTGTCCGCCAGGCCTTTGCCCGATGCAATGGCAACCAGGTCAAGACCGCCAGCCTGCTGGGCGTCTCGCGCAACGTGGTGCGCGCCCTGCTGAAACGCTTCGGCCTGCTGAACGGTGCCGCCCGGGCAGTCGAAGGCGAACCCTCGAAGATCTGGGCACAGAAACGGACAAGGCCGCCTCCGCCCTCCCCCGCCTGAACTGTCGGCGCTTTTTACAAGCAAGACACAGAGAATGTCCCGGCAATCAGGCAAGCCAACCGGCGCCGATCATGAAGCCGCGGGATTCGGGATGCGCGCAAAACCGGCGTCCACCCAAGCGCATGGCTGTCGACGTTTTTTACAAAACGCAGTCGACTCCTCCGCCGACACATTCCTATAAATACAAAAAACCATTATTAATCAACCATAAACACGCGACCCGCGATTTATGGCACATGCGTTGCTATGTAAACCCGGATCATCCGGGATCCGCACGTATTGTCCATCCTCCATCCAACGCCCCCCTTTGCAGGAACATCACCTATGAAAAAGAAACCACTCATTGCGCTGGCCCTCGCTTCTATCGCCATGGCGGCCACTACCTTGGCCCACGCGCTGGAGATCAACGTGACCAACAACCCTCATGTCTTGGCCGCGGCCCTCCTGGGCAACAACAGTGACATCAGGATTGTGCCGGGCAGCGTGAAATTCATCGGCACGGCCAGGCAGTCGGCCACCTATACCGGGTTCAATCTCGTTCCACTCCCGGACAGGCACCCATCCTACGTTCTTGTATCGCCAACCAAGAGCCAGACCATCATCAACCCCGATGGCATTCTTCTTACCACGGGCAGCGCCAAAGTCAACTATTTCAACACTATCGTCAATTACTCCGCCATCCCTCGTCCGCGCACGGGTTCCAATGCCTTGCTGGAAAAGCTGATCGGGCAGAAAACATACGACCAGAACGTCCTGACCTTCCAATTTACCACTGCGTCCCCTTCCATTGATTCGGTAAGCGCCGATTTCGTGTTCGCTTCGGAAGAATATCCCGTCTTCACCGGCGGCTATCCCCTTTACAGCAGCCATATATACGACGTATTCGGCTTTTTCGTAGACGGGCTGAATTATGCCTTCTATCCGGACGGCACACTCGTATCCGCCTCGCGACGGAATAGTTTCATCGACAATTCCTCCAATGCTCGTCGCGGCAACAGCTATCACATCGAATACAACGGCCTGAACGTGAGCCAGCATGTCATAGGCAAGCTCGACCCGACTCTCTCTGTCCATACACTGACCGTTGTCATTGCCGACACATACGACGACGATTGGGACAGCGGCGTTTTCATTGGTAACTTGCAGGGTATCTCTGGAGGGGGAGACGGTGGCATTAATGATGGCAACTGATGAAGAAGGCGATGGCATCGGGAGGGGGAAACAGTGTTTGCCCCCCACGGTACTTGCCTTCCCGGATTTGGGCAGGGCGGGGCTTGCACTGAAGCAACACCGTAGCCCCTGATTTCTTTTCGCGGCGCATCGGATCAACCGAAAAGGCGGGGCCTCACCCGCCTTTTCGGTTTGCTATCGAGTTCCCCGGCACCGAGGCTGCCGTGTTGTGCCGTGCCGTATTGATTGCCCACATCTCCAGGCACACCCGCGCGAAAGGATATGACATGCTCCCGTGAAACCGTTACAATCCCGCTTTTTCCAGCGCAGCCTCCGGTAAAGGATTCATTTTGTATGGCTTGGGAAGTCGTCATCGGGCTGGAGATCCACGCCCAGCTCAATACCGCCGCCAAGATTTTCTCCGGCGCGAGCGCCACTTTCGGCGCAGCGCCCAATGCGCAAGCAAGCGCCGTGGATATCGCCCTGCCCGGCGTGCTGCCGGTGCTCAACCGCGGCGCGGTTGAAAAGGCGATCCGCTTCGGGCTGGCCCTGGGGGCGCGCATCGCGCCGAAAAGCGTGTTCGCGCGCAAGAACTACTTTTATCCCGACTTGCCCAAGGGGTATCAGATCAGCCAGTTCGAACTGCCGGTGGTGCAAGGCGGCGCGATCACGATACAGGTCGGCGAAGGAGACGGGGCCTACGAAAAGTCCATCCGCCTCACGCGCGCCCATCTCGAAGAAGACGCCGGCAAATCGCTGCACGAAGATTTCCACGGCATGAGCGGCATCGACCTCAACCGCGCCGGTACGCCCTTGCTGGAGATCGTCTCCGAGCCGGACATGCGTTCCTCGGCGGAAGCGCTCGCCTACGCGCGCGCCCTGCACGCGCTGGTACGCTGGATCGACATCTGCGACGGCAACATGCAGGAAGGCTCCTTCCGCTGCGACGCCAATGTCTCCGTGCGCAAAAAAGGCGCGACGCAGCTTGGCGTCCGGCGCGAAATCAAGAACCTCAATTCCTTCCGCTTCCTGCAACAAGCCATCGACTTCGAGGCTGGCTGGCAAATCGAGACCATCGAGGACGGCGGCAAGATCATCCAGTCCACGGTGCTCTTCGATCCCGATACGGGCGAAACACGGATGATGCGCTCCAAGGAAGACGCGCACGACTACCGCTACTTTCCCGATCCCGATCTGTTGCCGCTGGTGATCGAGCCGGAATGGATCGAGCGGGCCAGGGCGGCGATGCCCGAGCTGCCGGCGGCGATGAAAGCGCGCTTCGTGCGCGAACTGGGCCTGTCCGCCAGCGACGCGGGCGCGCTCACCGCCAGCAAGGAAACCGCCGATTATTTCCAGGCCGCGCTCGCCGCCGCGGGCGCGGCGCATGCCAAACCCTGCGCCAACTGGATCATGGGCGAACTCGCGGCGCGGCTCAACAAGACCGGGCTTGAAATCGCCGCCGCGCCGGTGTCGCCCGTACAACTGGGCGGGCTGGTCGCGCGCATCGCCGACGGCACCCTTTCCAACGCCATCGCGCGCCAAGTGTTCGAGGCGCTCTGGAACGGCGAGGGCGCGAGCGCCGATGAAATCATCGCGCGCCGGGGATTGAAGCAAGTCACCGACAGCGGCGCGATCGCGGCCATGATCGACGAAGTGCTCGCGGCCAACCAGAAATCGGTCGACGAATTCCGTGCCGGCAAGGAAAAAGCCTTCAACGCCCTGGTCGGCCAGGTCATGAAAGCCAGCCGCGGCAAGGCCAATCCGGCGCAAGTCAACGAAATCCTGCGGCGCAGGCTGGGCCTCTGACACGGCGGCCCCGCAAGCGCAGCGGCCACACGCGCACGGGCCATCGCCGCGCCGCCGCCGCCCCGGCGGCGAAGCCGCGCGGAAACACGGAACCTTGCGGTTGCGCCCGGAGCGCTTTTCGCGCAATGACGGAAGCGCGCAAAAGAGCACAATGTCTCCATGGAAGGAACGTATTTTCACGACAACCGGCGTGTTATGGTTGACCGCTAAAAACCAGGTTAATATCTTTACAATCGAATTACCGTGGATTGCCCGTTTTGCGCCGCCTCCCGGGACGACATCGTCTGGCAGGACGAATACTGCCGTGTCGTTCTCGTCGCCGATCCCGATTATCCGGGCTATTGCCGGGTCGTCTGGGGTCGTCATGTCGCCGAAATGAGCGATCTGGCCGCGGGCGCGCGGCATCACCTCATGAACGTGACACTCGCCGCCGAGCGCGCCCTGCGGGCGCTGATGAACCCCGACAAGATCAACCTCGCCAGCCTCGGCAACATGGTTCCCCACCTGCACTGGCACGTCATCGCGCGCTTCTCCAGCGACCGCCACTTCCCGGAATCCATCTGGGGGCGGGCGCAGCGTCCCGGCCTGCCGCGCGCCGCGCCTGGGCGCGAGGCGCTGGCCGGGCGCATCGCGCGCGAATTTACCCTGATTTCCGCCGATACCCCCCCATCTTCCATCACCTGATAAAGCACGCCCGCCAGCGCCTGGAGTTTTATTTTCATGGACTACCACAATCCCGCCCAATGCCTGGGCGCACTACAAAATCTACCCATTGATGATCCCGCCGAGCGTCTCGCCGAACTGGCAAGCATCATCGCCGGCCTGCTCGACGCCCGTCCCGCCCCCGACCAGCACCTCGAAGTGCTGGAAATGGCCCGCCCCCTGATCGACAAGACCCGGGGCAAACTTCCCGGCCTCGACGGCGACGAACCGCTGCCCCCGGACAGCCAGCACAACACGCTGCTCTTCGGCGTAATCGAGCTGTGGCGCAATTACTCGCGCTCCTACGCCGCGATTTCCGAAAGAATCCCCGAAGCGGGCGCCCCCCCCGACCCGCTGGAAGACCAGCGCGCCCTGCTGGCGCAACGCCGTGTGTACTACGCCGGCAAGATCGTCGCCGAGTACTACCGCGCCCACCGCACCCTGCCCGCCGGACTGTGGCTCGAAGCGCATGCGAGCTTCACCGCCGCCGAACGAAACGGCCTGCACCAGATTCGCGTCTCCGATCCGCTCAACGCGATATGGAAAGCGCAAAGCGCGCTCGAAGCCTACCTCACCGTCCTGCTGCTCGACCTGGCCAACCCCTTCAGCCGCAGCGGCCAGGAATGGACATGGATCTGCCTCTGGGCGGAGCGTTTCGCACCCTATTGCACACTCGACCCGGACATCGAAGGACGCCGGCCCACGACCTACGGACTCGACCTCACCGCCGATCACGGCCTGCGTCCGCTCGGCATGCTGCTGAAAGGCTCGAAGCCGCGCTATTTCAACTGCAACAAACTGGCAAACCAAATCCAGTCCGTATTCACCCAATTCAGACAAGGCACACCGCCCTCCTCGCTCGGCCTCGGCAGCGACTGCGGCATCGAGACCGCCGCCCGCCTGCTGCTCTCCCTCTACCGCCCATGGGGACTGGCCTCGGCCGGGCGGCGCTTTCCGCGCCGGGGCAGCACGGGCGAAGTCGAACTGTGCGCCGAATGGCTCGCCATCGGCTTCCACATCCAGGGCAAACTCTTCGAGCAACCCCGGCGCAACAGCCTCGCGGCCAGAAACGCGGACTACCCGTACAACGTCCCCACACGCCCCGCGCCCGGCGACCCGCCCCCCGGCGGCGGAAACAACCCGGCGAAAAACAACAAGCGCGACTTCGGCCACCAACACCTCGAAGCCGAACGCCTCGGCCTCGACTGCGAACGCTGGGAACTGCTCGACCAATCGGTGGGCGGCTTCCGCCTGCAACAACGCCCGCACGCCGAACGCTTCCGGCACAACCAGATCGTCGGCCTGCGCCCGCCGGACGGCGAAAACTTCCTGCTCGGACAAGTCAGTTGGCTGATGTTCCGCGCCGACGGCCTCCTCGAAGCCGGCATCCGCGTCCTGCCCGGACTGCCGCGCGTCATCGCCGCCCGGCAACCCGCCGACTCCGACGAAAGCCCGCGCGAACCTTATTCCCAGGCCCTCCTGATCGAAGCCGACGCCAAGCACCAGATCAACGACTCCCTGATCGTGCCGGAAGGCTGGTATAAAACCAACGCGATCATCGAAACATTCGACAATGGCCGCGACCGTCGGCTGCGCATGACCCAGCTCCTGCTCAAAGGCCCCAATTTCGAGCAAGTCGGCGTCGCGGACCCCTCCTGAACCCACCCCGGCGAAATCCACATGACCGACACCGCCCTCCCCTCCCCCGGCAACGACGCCCCGCCCGCCGCCGCCCTCCCCTCCCCCGGTCAGAGCGGCCAGACCACCCACTTCGGCTTCCAGGACATCGCCGAAGAACTCAAACAACAAAAAGTCGCCGGCGTCTTCTCCTCCGTGGCGCACAAATACGACCTCATGAACGACCTGATGTCGTTCGGCCTGCACCGGCTGTGGAAAACCTTCACCGTACACCTGGCCAACGTGCGCGAAGGCGACCGCGTCCTCGACATCGCCGGCGGCACCGCCGACCTGTCACTGGCCTTCGCGCCCCGGGTCGGCGAAAGCGGACAAGTCTGGCTCACCGACATCAACCACGACATGCTCACGCGCGGACGGGACCGCCTCATCGACAACGGCCACACCCTGCCCGCCGTCCAGTGCGACGCCGAAAAACTCCCCTTCCCCGCCAACAGCTTCGACTGCGTCACCATCGCCTTCGGCCTGCGCAACATGACCCGCAAAGAAACCGCCCTCACCGAAACGCACCGCGTACTGCGCCCCGGCGGACGCCTGCTGGTGCTGGAATTCTCCCGCATCTGGAAACCGCTCACCCCCCTCTACGACCTCTACTCATTCAAACTGCTGCCCTGGCTGGGCGCGAAAATCACGGGCGACGCCGACAGCTACCGCTACCTCGCCGAATCCATCCGCATGCACCCCAGCCAGCGGGAACTGCAAACCAGCATGGAAAACGCCGGCTTCGGCAAAGTCGATTACTTCAACCTCAGCGCCGGCATCGTCGCCGTGCATCGCGGCTACAAAATCTGAATGCGCACCCCCCCCCTCCTCCTCGCCGCCATCAACCACCTGCTCGGGCAAGCACAATGGGCGCGCGAGCGCCTGCGCCCGCAAGCCGGCCGCCACGCGCGCCTCGAAATCACCCCGCTCGCCCTCGCCTTCACCATCACCCCTGACGGCACGCTCACCGCCCCCCCCGCCGAAACCGCCCCGGAAGTCACCCTCACCCTGGCCCTGGGCGACGCCCTCGCCGCCAGCGGCGGCGGCCTGGACGCCCTGATGGCAAAAGCGCAAATCAACGGCGCCGCCGACCTCGCCGACACCCTCGTCGCCGTATTCTCCCACCTGCGCTGGGACGCCGAAGAAGACCTGGCGAAACGCATCGGCGACATCGCCGCCCACCGCCTGCTCACCACAAGCGAACGCCTCGCCCAAACACCGCGCCGCCTGGGCCGTGCCCTCGCCGACGCCATCGGTGGCTACCTCGCCAACGAAGCCGCCCCGCTCGCCGCCCGCCCCGAAAGCCAACGCCTCGCCGCCGAAACACAAGCGCTCGCCGCCCGCCTGGCCGCCCTGGAAAAACGGCTCGACCACCTCAACGGCCAATAACCCCCCCGCCGCCCCGCGTCCCGCCGCCCACGGCGCGCCGCCGCCCCATCCATGCCGCGCCAATACCGCCCCGAGCGCGCGGAAAACAACACCGCCCACCATGGACGAAACGCCGGCGCCAGCGACACCGCCGCGCATGACGCCCCCCCACGGCACGGCCCCACCCATGGCAACCCGCCGCGCGTTCACAGCAACGCGCTCCGCGTTCATGGCAACGCGCCCCGCGTTCATAGCAACGCGCTCCGCGTTCATAGCAACGCGCTCCGCGTTTACAGCAACGCGCTCCCCGTCTACAGCAACGCGCGCCTCGTTCCTACCTCCGCGCTTCCCGGAGGCACCACAATGACGCGCGCGGGCGGATTGCCGGCGTATGCCGCGACATCCCTCACCCCCGTCATTGCGAGGCGCGCAGCGCCGTGGCAATCCACGCGGCCCCTCGACCTTCCGAGGCGCCCCGGCAACCTGCAAGGCCATGTGGATTGCCACGTGCCCGCGGCCCTCGCAATGACTGTACAGGCCAGGGAGAGGGGGGGCAATCAAACGGCGCGAAGCGCCGCTGATGTGAACGCGCCGCCCGTCTACATGAACGCCGCGCGCGGAGAACTTCGCGCCTTGCGGGAATGGCGGGCGGCAGGGGCGGGGGCGGGCGGGCGGTTGCGCTCCGTGCCAGTGTCGTGTTAGCGTGCGCGCGCTTTCGGTCCATCGTGCGGAGGATGAAGATGGGACGGAGGTTTTGCACTCGGGTGTCGCCCGCTTCGCGGCGGGCGGTTAAACGGGAAAGCCGTGCGCGTTCGCCATGACGACGCAAAGCGGCTGCTGCCCCCGCAACGGTGAGCAAGTGCGGGTTCGCCATCCATGCCACTGGGCGTCTCGCCCGGGAAGGCGGCGGATCAAGACTTGCAAGCCCGGAGACCGGCCCGGGTCGCAACGATGGAAATGCCGCGGGGTGGCGGGCATGGATTTCTCTTGCGGGAGGCCCTTTCCCGTTTCGCCCGCGCTTTTCCTGTTTTGTCGACCACGATTCCGGCGCGCGGGGACGCGGGCCGGGGGGAGAAGCCCATCATGTTCATGCGCAAACGCCTGCTGGCGGCCCTGTGCCTGCCAGCCATCTCTTTTTCGTCCTTCGTCCGGGCGGACGAGAACACGCCGGAACTCGACCCGGTCATTGTCACCGCCACGCGCCAGGAGACGCGGGCGAGCGAAGCGCTCGCCGATGTGACGGTCATCGAGCGCGAGGAGATCGAGCGCGCCGGACAGGATACGATTGTCGATCTGCTCGCGCGCCAGCCCGGGATTCAGGTCACTTCCAACGGCGGCGCGGGGACATCGACTTCTTTTTTCGTGCGCGGCGCCAATTCCGACCAGACCAAGGTGCTGCTCGACGGGATCCCCCTCAACTCCATTGATATGAGCGGCTCGCCGCTGCGCTTCATTTCCCTGGCCGATCTGGAGCGCATCGAGATTCTGCGCGGCCCGGCGGCCACGCTCTACGGCGCGGACGCCATCGGCGGTGTCATCCACATCATCACCCGGCGCGGCGCGCCGGGGCTGCGCGCGGATGCTTCCATCGGCTATGGCTCGTATGACACGCGCACGGTCTCGGCGGGCGTCTCCGGCGGCGACGCGCGCTGGCGCTTCCGGGCGGCGGCGAATCACTACGCCGCCAACGGCATCTCCGCGCAGCGCCACTCCAGCAACAAGGACGCCGATGACGATGCTTACGACAACACGGGCGGCACGGTCTCCCTTTCTTTCCTGCCCGCGACAGGACACGAAGTCGGTCTGGGCTACCGGCTGAACAAGGGCGTGGCGCATTACGACAGCGGCAATACGCCGCCCTGGGGCAATCTGGACGGCGTCGACGACTTCCGCAATCGCTTCGAGACCCGGCAGTGGCAGGTTTTCAGCAAGAACAGTTTCTTCGATGGGGTCTGGCGCAGCACGCTCCGGTATGGCGAGTCCATCGACGACCAGGAAAATATCGGCGAGGGCGGCGAGCGCAGCGCGCTGTTTACCCGCAATCTGCAATTGACCTGGCAGAACGACATCAAACTGCCGCTCGGCGAATTGCTGCTGGCGGGCGAGCAACTGCGCCAGCGCATCAGCCCGAGCGCCGAGTACGACACGAATCGCATGACCAACAACGCCTTCATGCTGGGCTGGGTGGCGCGGCACGGCAAGCATGATTGGCAGATCAACGCCCGCTCCGACCGGCATTCCGAGTTCGGCCACGAGAATACCTACGGCCTCGCCTATGGCTACCGGATCACGCCGCACTGGCGCTTCCGCCTCGGCTACGGCACGGCATTCAAGGCGCCGACGCTCTATCAGCTCTACACGAAGATGTGGGGATACGGCAATCCGGAACTCAAGGCGGAAAAGGCGCGCAACCGCGAGGCGGCGCTCGTCTGGGAGCGCGGCCCGCACAGCGCCTCGCTGACCGTGTATCACAACAAGGTGAAAGACCTGATTTCTTCCAACCCCGTGACCTGGCAGGCCGACAACATTGGCCGGGCCAGGCTCGCCGGGGCAACGCTGGCTTACTCCGGCGTCTTCGGCAACTGGCGCGCGGGGGCAGCCTACGACCGGCTCGACGCGCGCAATGAAGATACCGATATGTTCCTGGGCCGCCGCGCCCGCGACAGCGCGACCTTCAGCCTCGCCTACCGCTGGGGCAAGCTCGACCTCGGCACGGAGCTGATCGCGGTGGGCAAGCGCTACAACGATAATCAGGAGGGCGAAACGCTGGGCGGCTACGGTCTGATGAATCTCGTCGCCAGCTATGCGCTGACCCCCGATCTGCACATCGAAGGCCGCCTGAACAATCTTTTCGACAAGAAGTACGAAACCGTGCGCTATTACAACACCGAAGGCTTCAACGCCTTCATCACCCTGCGCTACAGCCCGCGCTGAGGCGGGTTCGCGCGCCGCCCTCCCCCGCCGCGTCTGTACCACCCGGCGGGGGAGGACGTCCGTTGGCGTGCGCGCGTTTCTTTTCCCGCCGCTTCAGTCGCCCTTGGAGACCGTGCGCGACGATTCGCCGATCATCCACGTCACCGCGACGCCCGCCGCCCATGAATGCTTGCGCTCGACCAGGGGGCTGTCGATGAAGGCCGCGCCGGCCAGCGTGTCGTAACGCGCGAAGCCGCCAACCCAGCAGCGCTCGAAGCGCCGGGAAAGCGAGGCGATGAATTGCGTGCCGGAGTAGCCGCCCGAGGCGCGGTAGGCCGGGCGATCCGGCAGGGCGTGGCGCGGCGCGACGCTGTAGAAATATTCATGTTGCCGGGCATTGGCGAAGATCGGCCCGGCCAGCATTCCGAGCCGCCAGCCGGCGTGCCATGGGAATGGGGCGTCGTAGTTGACCGCCGGGCTGAAGACGATTCCGGCGTATTCGACGCCGCCCCTGACGGTGTAGGCGGCCCGCAGCGGCAGGCGGATGTCGAGCCGGGAGGCGCGCGCCTCGCCGCGCCACAGATTGAATTGCAGGGATGGGCCGAATTCGACCGTGGGCTTGAGATCGGGCATGCCGTGCCGCAGTCCCTTGCTGTCGCTGTCGACCGGCGGCGAGGCGGCGAGGCTCAGGTTCAACTCCATCCAGTCGTTGTCGAAGAACACGCCGCGCACGCCGCCGCGGTCGGCCTTGAGGATTTCGCCGCGATAGACGAAATAGGGTATCGGCAATATGTGCCCGCGCTGCCGCCCCGAGCCGCGGTATTCCGGAAACGAGACCGCCCCCGCCCCCAGGCCGATTTCCCACAAGGGTTTTTCCTCGCCAGCCGCCGGTAGCGCCAGCGCGCCGGAGAGGATCGCCGCCGCGATCCGGGAGACGCAGTTCGTGGACATGTCGATGCCGCATTGCATGGAAGAAAGTCAAGACTATACCGCAAGCGCCCGGCCACAAGAATCGCCCCCCGCGGCGGGCGCATGGGTATGTCCGTCATGGTCCGTCATTGCAACGCGGCGCGGGCCGCCGGATTGCCCGTTTTCGCGCTGTCAGTCGTCCTCTTCCGGGACGAAGCTCCGGATGAGGGCCTGGAAGTCGAGGCGGTCGACGAAGCCCTCCAGTTGTGCCAGGAGGGCGAGATGGCCGGGATGTTCGGCGCGCGCTTCTTGCAGGCGCTGGCGCAGGGCGGACGCTTCGCCGTGGCGGGCGAGGCGCAGCAGCGTCTCGCGCAGGGCGGCAGGCAGGGTGGCGGCCAGCGCCCATGTGTCCTCGTCCGGGGTTTCGGGGGAAGGGGCGCGCGCCGCTGGCGGGCCGGGCTGGCGGGTGTCGATTTCCCGCAACAGGCTCAGGAGATGGCGCTGCGATTCCGCCTGCGCCTGCGCCTGTTGCGCGCCGCGCTGGCGGCCGCCGGTTTTCGTCATGTACCAGCCGTAGATGGTGGCCGGGAGCGCGAGCAGGAGGAAAAATTTGAGCAGGGAGGTGAGCAATTGCGAGGAGGGTATTTCCGCTTCGCCATAGAAATACGCCATGGTGAGCAGGAAGGCTCCGGCCGCGCAGAGGGCCAGCAGCGCCGCCAGGTACAGCGCGATCCTGAAGTTGCCGCGGGGCAGGATGAGGCGCCACAGGGAGTGCAGTTGTTCGGCAGCGCCGGCGTTGGTCTTGCAGCGGTCGCGGCAATCCGCTTCCAGCGCGCAGCACAGGGAGCAGAGCGGCGCTTTCAGAACGGGGCAATACAGCATGTCTTCGGACTCGAAGGCGTGGCCGCAGGCCGAGCAGCGTATGCGCTCTCCCGGTTGCCAGGCGGCTTCGGGCCGGCGCGCCAGGTAGTAGCGGCCTTGTGTCGCCCAGGCCAGCAGCGGGGAGAAAATGAGCGCCATGCCGAGCACGATGAATGAGGTGAAGGCTTTCGCCATTTCGCCCAGCGCGCCCGAATGGATCAGGCTACCGGCGGAGATGGCCAGCAGCATGGCGCACAGGCCGGTGTTGAAGTCGTACAGATGGCCGCGGCGGAATTCGATGCCAGGCGGCGACAGGCCGAGCGGCTTGTTGATGACGAGATCCGCGACCAATGCGCCGATCCAGGCGGTGGCGATGACGCCGTAGAAGCCGAGCACCCGCTCGAACGCGTCGAAGATGCCCAGCGCCATCAGCAGCGTGGCGATGAAGATGTTGAAGATGAGCCAGACCACCCTGCCCGGGTGGCCGCGGGTGAGGCGGACGAAGAAGTTCGACCACGCCAGCGAGCCGGCATAGGCGTTGGTCACGTTGATCTTGATTTGCGAGATCATCACGAACAGGACGGTCACGGCGACCGCCAGGCCCGGCAGGCCGAAGATTTCCCTGAAGGCGGCGAGGAACATGTGGGCGGGTTCCATGGCCTGTTGCCGCGGCGTCGCGTATTGCATGGCGGCGTATGCCAGGAAGGCGCCGCCGGCCATCTTGAGCATGCCGGGCACGATCCAGCCTGGACCGGCGGCGATGAGGGCGACCCACCAGCGCCATTGTTTGCCCGGTTTGGGCGGCGGCATGAAGCGCAGGTAATCCACCTGTTCGGCGATCTGCACGATCAGCGGGAAGACGACCGCCGCCGCCGCGCCGAACATGGCGGGATGAAAGCCGCCGCCCGGGTGCGCCCCGGTGAATTCCACGAAATCCCGGAAGAGCCAGGGGCGGGAGAGGGCGAACCAGACGAAGGGCAGGATCAGCAGGAAAAGCCAGAGCGGCTGCGTCCATGTTTGCAGGCGCGAGATGAAGGTGACGCCGCGTATGACCAGGGGCAGGATGATGAGCGAAGAGAGCGCATAGCACATGGGCAGCGGCCAACCCTTGAGCATTTGCAGGGCCATTGCCATGATGGCGGCTTCGAGCGCGAAGAAGATGAAGGTGAAGATGGCGTAGGTGATCGAGGTGATCGTCGAGCCGAGATAGCCGAAGCCCGCGCCGCGCGTGAGCAGGTCGATGTCGAGGCCATGGCGCGCGGCGTGCCAGGCGATGGGCAGGCCGGTGAGGAAGACGATCAGGCCCACGACCAGGATCGCCCACATGGCGTTGGCAAAGCCGTAATTCACGACGATCATGGCGCCGATGGCTTCCATGATCAGGAACGAGAGGGAGCCTATCGCGGTGTTGGCGATGCGCCATTCGCTCCATTTGCGGAAACTGCGCGGCGCGTAGCGGAGCGCGTAGTCTTCCATGGTTTCGTCGGCGACCCATGCGTTGTACTGGCGGCGAAAGCCGGCAACATTCCATG
Source organism: Azoarcus sp. (assembly GCA_031277975.1). GTDB lineage: Bacteria > Pseudomonadota > Gammaproteobacteria > Burkholderiales > Rhodocyclaceae > WRNU01. The sequence goes on along the minus strand of JAITLI010000145.1, from coordinate 743 downwards.
GCGGAATGACGGAAGCGGGGGAAGAGGGGTCGTCGGGCCAGTTCATGCGGGCTACCTGGAACCGCGTCCGCCAGCCCGGAAGCCGCGCCGGCGGATTGGTCTGGAATCATTGATCTACATTGCGGTCATGCGGCGGAGCGATCCATGATGTCAACATGGACAGGGGAAAGGAACAGAATCCGGTCAATATATAATCGTGGCGCGCGTGTTTTTGTATGTCGGAAAACACGAATGACAGAAGAAACGCCGCGGTCTCGATTTGCGTATGCGATTTTTCACGCGTGCGGGGCGTGGCCGGGCGGACGTCATTTGCCGGGGGCAAGGGCTGTTCATCTATCCTGCCCATGACGATTCATGCGGATTCGCAATCGGGGCGCTCATGATCTGGCCCGGCCCGCCGCGCTTGCCGCGCGACTGGCGGCGGTCGAAGAACACGCGGGCGCGGACGCGGGCGGCTGCCGCGATGCGTCCGGCCAATTTGCCGGCGCGCGGATCAGCCCCCTGCCCTTTCCACCTCGAACCCCACCACATTGCGCGCCTTCTTGCTGAACTCCACCCCGATCGAATGAATGGGCTGATCGAGCGCGCGGTATTTGTCGGCGTATCCCTTTTCCCTGATCTGCCGGAGCGCCCGGCCTTCGGCCTCCTCTTCCACAACCTTGAACTCGAAGAGATAAACCTGCCCGTTGAACCTCACCGCCATGTCCAGCCGCCCCTGATTGCTCACGTCCTCCGGCACGATG
>JAITLI010000132.1 GCA_031277975.1 Azoarcus sp. | reverse complement strand
ATTACATTCGGCCCTTCCCTCCAATCCCGCGTACTGCGGTTTTGCAGCGCCGGAATGTACCTTTTGACCAGGGAGACGCATTCGCCATCGTAGTTTCCGGCGATATCCTTGACGTATTTATCACTTTTCAGCGAATTGACATCGCCATCATAAACAAAAGCCCCCGCTGTGGCGGAACGGTTGGCAACAGCGGAAGCCAGCGCGGAAGCCGCCTCCGCGCTGGCGCCCAACAGCCCCCCGGTGGGGCCAAACCCGGCTATAAGCAATTTGATTCGATGAAGGGCGTCGGGTGACAGCCCGGAAATTGAGCGTCCATGGACGGTTTCTCCTCGAAGCCGTCCCTTGTCCGGATACGGCATGTTGCTGGAAATTTCGTGACGCGGATACTATGCCCGGTATTCAAACGTGACAACACATCATTGTCGCGCACCGCGATGCGCTCGCGCGCGGCGGCATTGGCGGGAAAGGTATGCGTGTGCCCGGTTTTGTGCTATGTATTGGCCCGGATCGGCACAGGAGCAGAGCACGAAATGAACGGGCATCGTATTTTCCCCGCATGCGGTTTTCCGGAGCTTGACGGAAAATGGCGACGATGACGCGCGTCTGGCTGGCGGCGCTGGCGGCGGGGTGGATGAATGCGGCCAGCGCGCAAATGCCGCTGGCCAGACTGGAACTGGGCGGCGCCGTCATCGACGTTGAGGTGGCCACCAGCGATGCCGAGCAGCGTCTTGGCCTGATGTACCGGTCCAGCCTCGCGTCCGATCACGGCATGATATTCGTCCATCCGGAAGATACGCGCCTCTGCATGTGGATGAAGAACACGCTGATCCCGCTGTCGGTGGCCTTTCTCGATGGCGAGGGGCGCATCCTCAACATCGAAGACATGGCGCCGCAGAGCGAGGACAGTCATTGCGCGCTATCTTCGGCGCGTTACGCGCTGGAGATGAACAAGGGATGGTTCAGTACGCATGGCATCAAGACCGGGGACAGGGTCGAAGGAATCAAATCCTTGCCGGCGCAGAAATGATCTTCGCCGCAAAGAAAACAGCGGCGCTGAGCGCCTCTTGGCCGCCCGTGCCCCAGGGCGGGCCATTGCCGGTGTTGATCCGTCGAGGCAGACCGTATTGGGCAAAGACCCGTTGCAGGGCGGCCTGTACGGTGCCACGCTGCTCGTTGGCGCAGGCCACCAGGGCCACGTTGTAGCGCGAGTGGTCGTCGAGCACCGTCAAGGGATGGCAGCGCCCGGCGCCCATGCCGAAATGACCTTTGAAGTCCATTTGCCACAAGCTGTTGGGATGGGCGTGCTCGAACCGTTTCCAGGGCTTTGCTGCCGCGCTGGCGACGGGGTCGATCCCATCATGACGGTGCAGGATGTGGGTGACCGTACTGGGCGCGATCCGCAAGGACGCCCGCCGTGTCTGGTTCCGTCATGTAGCGCTCGGGTGGTTGGAAACGTGCGGATCGACATGAGCCACATCAAGTTAACTTGCTATAGGTTTATGGCCGTAGCCATCAGAAAAGTGGGAGATGTGGTTTCAGACATCTATCGTCCAAAAACCGCACTGGGTGAACGCTTGCTGGCCTTGCGCCACGCTGGACGCATAAACCGAACGGCGACAAGGGCCAGGATGAAACCTTAACGCGCCTATCTGGACAGTTCGGAAACTGGAATAGCGCGGTCATTTCGCGCCGCGCATGATCGGGGGTGGTGAAGAATATGCCGGCGCGGGCGGAACCTCCTGTGACTACAGGGGGGCGCCCGCGCCAGTCTTGCCGTGTCGCGCGGCTTTCGGGGTCAGGCCGTCAGAACTCCCAGCCGAGACGAATGCCGCCGCTGATGCCGGTCAATGCGCCGGTGTAGCCTTGCAGGCCGATCTCCATCGCAAAGGGTTTGTCGGGACGCGAGCGGATGATGGCCCCAAGCTCGAATACGCCGGTCGTGCCTTTGAGGGAAAGCGCGTTAAGCGCGTGGCCGTACTGGTTGCGCCCTTTCACGTCGCCGGCGAATTCGCGTTCCACGGCGGCGCCGATGTAGCCGGAACGGCGTTCGGTCCAGGCGTGAGTGAAGCGGGCGCCCAAGCGCGCGCGCCGCGACTCGTCGTCCGCGAAGCGTACCTTTTCGCCGGAGGAAAGCGTCGTTTCCTTGCTTTCTTGCCGGTTCCAGAAAAGCCGCGCCAGCAAGTCGAAAGAATTCTTCGTATTGATCTGCCAAGTGTGGCCGACGCCGAGGTGCGCGGAATAATAGGGCGAGTGGAATTCGTAGGCGGCGGCGATGTTGTCCGCGTCGACGTAGTCCCCCGAATGGAAGCGCGTCTTCATGCGGCCGCCGCGCAGGGAGACTTCGACGCGCGTGCCGTTGTGCCATTGTCCGCGTCCCATCACGCCCAGCCCCGTGGCGGAGACCTTACCTTTGCCGCGAAGCGTGCCAATACCGGCGTAATGATCCTTGCCTCTGTAGTCGGCCTCCACCGACTCGAAGAATCCTCCGACGAGCAGCGCGCCTTTTTCGCCCTGCTGCTTGCCGGCGATACCGATCAGCGCGTTATTGCCCCGGATGGTCAGGGAGGAGCCGGAACCCGTGTCGACACGCACGTCGGCGGCATCGACGCCGCCGAAAGGCGCCCAGGAGCGGCCTCCCGGATAACGCGCCAGGGCGAGGTCGGCCGACTGATAGCTATGGTCGGCCAGCCAGCCCGCCCGCTGTCCCATGAGGACGAGGCTGGCCGCCCTGCCTTGCAGCAGCGTCTTGGTTTCGACCGCGCTGCCGACCGTATCGATACTGGGTTGCGGAGCGGGAACGGGTTCGGGGGCCACGGGCTGTACTGGAGTATCGGGATCGGGTTGCGCCGGAGTATCGGGATCGGGTTGCGCCGGAGTATCGGGATCGGGTTGCGCCGGAGTATCGGGATCGGGTTGCACCGGAGTATCGGGATCGGGTTGCGCCGGAGTATCGGGATCGGGTTGCACCGGAGTATCGGGATCGGGCTGTATCGGAGCCTCCGGCAAACGGGCGACGAGATACTGGCCGTTGTCGCCCGCGTCCCGCACGTCATTCGTGTCGATGATGAAGTTGTACCCCACGGTCAGCCCTTGCCGCACGTAGGCCTGTCCATTGATGGGCAGGCCTTTGAGGTGATTGTCGCCATCGGTGCGGATGAGATAAAACTGGTCGCCGGGTTGCAGCAAGGGCGTGTTGCTGCGCAGGTGGCTCAGCCGCACGGTGCTGCCTTCAATGTCGACGCCGTCCTGCGGCGCATGGATGGTCAGGAGCGCGTCTTCCGCGGAGTTCAATTTCGTATCCGCAAGGTTGAACACCACAGTGCCGTTCAGAGCGGCGCCGCCGTTGGCGAGATCCAGGGTGTTATGGCCTTGCACGACCAGCCGGGCGCCGACGGCCTGATTGAACTGGAAATTGGGCGCCGCCAGGCTCATGTATTCGGCCAGGAAGGTGCGGCTGCCGGATTCGAGGGTCACGGCGCCCGTTCCGTCCACGGTGAATTTGTTGTCGCCAGCCCACTCGAAATCGCCGCCGCCGCCGAGCACGTTCATGTTGAAGGTCTTGCCGTTGTCCTGGTTCACCTCGATCGGGTCGTAGAGCAGCACCGAACCGCCGGCGCGCGCATCGATGTTGAGCCGCGCGTCGGCTTCCGCCGGATCGCCGCTCACGCCGCTGCCATCCACATTCGGGATGACTCCGAAATAAAGCGCATTGGCCTGGTCGTAATGCCCGCCTTCATTGCTTATATTGCCCGCGAACACCGTGCTATTGCCGGAGGTGGCCTGGAGGGTCAGCGTGTGGGGCTGGCCGGAGGCGGTGGCGACCCCGGTATCCACGGTCACCGCGCCAAAGACCTTCGCCTCGTAGGCGTCGCCCTGATACGCGCCGGAGGCGACGCTCGAATTGAACGTGTTCTGTATGAAGTAACTGTCGCTGATGGTCATGTCCGGCGCGCCATAGCTGTACACCAGCCCGCCCATGATCTGCCCATTCTTGGCCGTGACGGTATTGCCGACGAAATTGCTGCTGTCGATCAGGGTGATGCCGGTGGTCGGACTGTTGTCGGCCTTGCCGGTGACGCCGATGATGCCGCCGCCGTCGATATAGGTGCCCGCCGTGATCTGCGAGTAATGGAAATTGCTGTCGACGATCTTGCCGATGAAGGCGAGACTGTCGGAGCGCACCCCCACCAGACCGCCGCCATAGATGTAAGTGTCCGAACTCACGCTCGCCGATACGAAGTCGTTGCGCGTCAGCTCGGCGATGAAAGCCGTGCCGCCTCCGACGTTGACGCCGATGATGCCCCCGCCGGAGATGGCGTGGGCCGAGACAGTGTTCCTGGCCTCGCCGATGCCTATGAAGCTGTTGCCGTTGATACTGTCGAATCCGGCCGCGCCCGCCGCGGCCATCGACGAATTGGCCCCGATGAAACCGCCGCCCTGGATTTCGCCATCCGCCCTGACAGTGGAGGCGGTGAAGTGATTGTTCGTTATATTGGACGAAGCGGCATACCCGGAATTGTCTTTATTGTTTTCCAGTACGCCGATGAGACCTCCGCCATAGATATTGCCGCTGCCGGCGGAGAGCGCACGCACGGAGACGTCCATCCCGCCGAAATAGTTGCCGGCGACCGTCCCCAGATACGAGGCCTGCATGGAAGAAAGCCCCACGATACCGCCGCCGGTCAATTCGCCATCGGCGATGGTGACGGAAATCCCCTTGAAAGTATTGTCCGCGAGGCGGGAAAGGCTGGACATGCCGTTATTGGAGCGCAGGCCGATGATGCCGCCGCCGTCGATGTATGTTTTGGCCGAGACGCTCAGGCCGGTAAACAGATTGTTCGAGGCGTCGCCGAGCAGGACCGGCGCGTGTATCGAGGCGTTGTAGAGAGAATCGAATCCCTTGTCCGGCAGCGAGCCGTCCTCGTTCAGTTCCGGAGCGGGGTTCTTTCCGGCAAGGTCGCTGGCGGTGCCGTCGTTGGAGGACAGGCCGATGATGCCGCCCCCCTTGATGTACGAATTCGTACTTTCGACATGGATGCCGCTGAAAACATTGTTCGTGAGACTGTCGAACCGCACCGCCGCCGTGCTCAGGCCGTTCAGGCCGATCACCCCGCCACCCCGGAGGGAATATCCGGAGACGACGGAAATATTGCCGGCGAAGATATTACCGCTGGCGCTGCCCAATCGGGCAAAAGTCGTATCGCCGTGGTCGGCGTCCGCATTCTTGCTGTTATTGTTGATCCCCACCAGACCGCCGCCCAGGATGATATCGTCCGAGCGCACTTGCACATCGGTGAAATAATTGCCGGTCAGATTTTCGAGGGTGGCGTGGCCTTTCGCCACATCGGGCGAAGAAACCGCATCCAACCCGATGATGCCGCCGCCTTCCAGATAAGTGCTCGGCGCGGCGCCGCCGGAAGAAGAAGTGGTCACGACCTTCAGACCGCTGAAAATATTGCCGGAAATGCCGCCGATTTCCACCGAACCGGCGGTGGAACGCAAACCGACAATGCCTCCCCCGGCCAGATACCAATCATCGTGGTCCGATTTCAGGGAAACATCGAGATTGGTGAAAACGTTATTCGTCACGGCATTGATGGAAGCAAAACTGCTCACGGTATTGAGATTGCCGATCAAGGCGTTCACGATGCGCGTATCCGCATAATTCGCCGTCACATCCGCGAAACGCAACCCGGAAAGCGTCAGGCCGGTCACGCCATTGTTGATGATGATGATCTTGTTGGTATTGTTGAAATAATCATTGCCGCCGCCTTCTCCCAAGCGATCTCTCGTCTGGCCGCCGGTGATGAGGGGCAATCCGGAAGGCGGAGCGATATCCTTGCCCTGCCCCGCGATCCAGTCCGCGAGGGCACTGGAAGCGCCCTCTTTCAGGCTTTCGATGCCGTTCAGGATACCGGCGGCAACGCCGGAAATAACCGTGGATAAATCCACGCCGCCGCCATCCCCCTGGATCGTGGTATTCGAAACCGAGACGCGAACGGCGTTGTCCGAACCGCCGAAAACCGTGCCCGCCGAATTGAAAGTCACCGTACCGCCGCTGCCCAGGGCCGTATTGAGGCTGTTCGGCGCGGTATCCTCGACTTCCGCCCCAAAGGCGGGCGGCGCCAGGAATGGCGCGGAAAAACAAAGCGTAATGAGCGCGCACAGTTTCTTCTTGCTCGTCATGCAACGCCACCGGGAACGCGCGGCTATGGTCCGTCCACTTCCCGTTTTACGCAGGGCGACCGGCGCCCCCTCTGATCCGGCAACCGCGCTTATCATGTTTTTCATGACTTTCTCCACTCTGGAAGGTTGACAACCAAGCGTATCGACAGCACCCTCCCTTTATACGGGGGGCATCAATGGGAGCGCATGAAGTAATGCACGATTTGCATAAGTATTGATAAATCCGCATGAAGTAATACACAATTGATATAATTATTTATGAATAGTATCGCCCGCCGCCCGTATTGCCGTATTGCCCTATGGTGCGTCATATTCCGCGTCCGCTTCGGAACGCCCGGCGAATAGCGGACAAACAAACAGGCCATCCCGCGCCCGGAAAGAACAAAAGAAACAAAGCGCCGACCTGCGCTAAAATGCGACACTTTCCACGACGGAACCCGACATGAAAAGACCGCGCACCAAGCGCCGTGGCGGCATCGGACGCCACGCCGAAGAACTCCTGTGGCTGGCAAGCGGTCTGGCCGAGTCCTGCTGCCGGATCGAAGACCGCTATTGGGAAGGGCGCATCGCGGCGGCGGTGGACGCGGCGCTCGCCCACGACGACGAAGACACCCTCAATACCGCACTCGACCAGGCATTCACCCGCAACGGACTGATCTACGACGAATTGGCCGACGCGATCGAATCACGCGCCGAATCGCCCGCCATTTCCGGCGGCGATCACGAAATCGCCTTCATCGCCGCCCCGGTACTGGCCTGGTCGCGCTTCCGCATTCCCGCCTGCCCGCTGTCCGCCGCCACCCTCACCAACCTGCGCGTGCATCTGCTCGCCCACGTCCTCGCCCGCGACACCCGCCTCGCCCTGGCCGATTTCCTCTTCAGCCCCGACCAACTGCCGCAAGGCTATTGCGCCACCGCCGCCTTTGCCGCGCGCCTGGGCCGCGCCGCGCTCGAAGGCGAAGACCTGCACATCGACACCGGCGGCATGGAAGAAACGGCGCAATTCCTCTCCGACACCCGCTACCTGCTGGCCGCCGTCGCCGTGCCGCGCGGCGGCGCGCTCTTCCACTGGCAAGAAGCCAATGGCAGCCGCGCCGAAGCATTGGCGCAATGGCGCGGACAAGGCGGCGGCTGCCTCGCCCCGCTCCTGCCCGGCTGCGCGCTCGAATTCATACTGCCCGAATCCTATTTCGCCGCCTGCCGCGCCGCCGACAAGGCCAGCCGCGCCTATTCCGTACACGCCTCGGTCGCTTTCCTCATCACCTCGCTCGACGCCCCCGTGGTCAAACTGCGCGCCATCGTCGCCCCCTTCTGGGGCGAACAGATCGAGGAATACCGCATCGGCTTCACCCTCTCCGGCGATGATGACGTTATCCACGGCGTCGTCTGGCCGCTCCTGGGCGGCGACGCCGACGCCGACGACGCCCCGGGCGAAATCGAAAACGTACTGCGCGAATGCGGCGTCAACGAAATCAAAATCCTCGAACACCGCTTCCCGCTCGAATACTGCGACGACTGCGGCGCCCCGCTCTACCCCTCGCCCGAAGGCGAAATCGTGCACGCCGAAATGCCCGAGACCGAAGCCGGACAAATCCCGCGCCACCTGCACTGACGCCTCATCCGCCCGCCCGCCAGACCCCGGGCGCGGGCCGGGCCGCGGGCGGGCCGCCCGCGCCCGGGCCGGGATTCACGCGACGATCTCGAACGACACCTTACCGAGGCTGTCCTTCAATTCCACGCCCGGCGTGAAAACGATCCGCACACTTTTCACGTCGCGGGCGCTCAGTTCCTCGGGCCTCGCCGCGCCTTCGCTCGAAATGGATACCCGGAAAATCCCCAGGTCGCCGAAACGCACACTCTGGCCGTTCTTCAAATAATTCGGCAAAGTTTCGGCAAGGCTGATCAACACCGCCGAAATATCCGCGCGCGTCACGGAAGTCTGTTTCTCGATATCGCGCGCGATGTCCTTCAGATCGACGAGACCCGAAGACACCTTGCTCAAGTACCACTTCGATTCCTTTGGGTTGCGCGGGCTGGTCCGGGTGATTTTCCTCAATCTTACGCTCATGGCAATTCACGCCTCATTGGTATTCAGGAAACATCACCCTATGGCATGCCATGCGCCTTGTCAATATGCGCGGGCGAAATACCGTGGATACCGCCGGTAAATACTGGAGATTTTTTGCGGATATACCACACCGCCCGACGCCTCATGAGGCGTTCACCGCCGCCCGACACCGTACCCGTTCGCGGCAGATACTGGCGTCGATTTTCCGGAATATTGAAGCCGGCGCGGGCCGATAAAAGCATCGACACGGCGAAGTCAAGTGTTTGCCG
>JAITLI010000053.1 GCA_031277975.1 Azoarcus sp. | reverse complement strand
AATGGACCCGGCACATCGACACCCACCACGCCGATCTCGCCCAGTTGCTCGGCAGCGTGCGCGGCATCGGCCCGGCCACCACCGCCAGCCTGATCGCGGAAGTGCCGGAATTGGGGCGTCTGTCGCGCCGGGAAATCTCCGCCCTGATCGGTGCAGCCCCGCTCAATCGCGATTCCGGCCGCATGCGAGGCAAGCGCGCCATCTTCGGCGGGCGGGCGCAGGTCCGCCGGGGACTTTACATGGCGGCGCTGGCGGCCATTCGCTTCAATGCCGTCATCAAGACGTTCTACAACCGCCTCGACAGCGTGGGCAAACCCAGGAAGGTCGCCATCGTCGCGTGTATGCGCAAACTCCTGACCATCCTCAATGCCATGGTACGAACAGGAAAAGCCTGGGATGAAGCTCTTCATTGCTCTTGACCCGGGATAGTTGCTCTCCCGCTTGCGGGAGAGGGTGCCCCGCAGGGGCGGGAGAGGGCTTCGTTTCATGCGGAGCGCAGCGCCGCACCGCATGGACGAAAATATCTCTGGTATTGCGTATATCCGATATTGCGCGCCGGAGGCCGGATATAGTAGATTCACCCGCGTTTTCCCGCACGACATTATTTCCGGTGGATGAGGAGAAAAAAGTGATGGCTCATGCGACGAGCGGCGACGGATGGACGGACGGCTGGCCTTGCCCGCCCGAGCCTTTCCTGCCGAGCGCGCGCCTTCCCTCCCAGCATTCGCCCCAGCCCCGGGAAACACAAGAAAAATCCCTCGCGGTCCCTGGCCGCGGGGGATTTTTTTCGCCGCCGCGCGGGGCGGCAACGGCGGCGGACGCGCCCGCCATGCGCCGGGAATCCGGCCAATCCTCCAGCAAAAAGGAACCCTCCCATGCCAACGAAGAACGACCACAGCGTCAGCATCCCGGCCGAAACACTGGCGCAGGCGCAAAAACTGGGCGAACAACTGGGGGTGCTGCTGCGTCCCTACGTCGCGCCGCTCACTCCCGCCGAGCGGCGCGCGCTCCCCAAGATGGGGGACAAGACCTATTCCTTCGTGGAAAAGGCGCACGAACTGGCGAAGATCAATCCCGATCTGCGCCCGCCCTTCCTCGACATGAAAGCCTTCGAGATCGACTTCGCCGACGCGGGCAACAAGCTCGAACCGTTGCTCGTCACCCTGCAACAACTGGCCGACAGCGTCAGCGACATCCAGATGCTCGCGGGCAACGAGGCCTATCACGCCGCGCTGGCGTTCTACAACTATGTCAAGGTCGCCGCCGGGCAGGATGTCCCCGGTGCGAAGGCCGTCCACGCGTCCCTGCGCGAGCGCTTTCCGCGCACGAAGCGCCGCGCCGAACCCACGGACGCGGGCTGAAGACTTCCGGGGGGCGTTCGCCGGCTTTTCTACGTCGCCCCGCCTGCTTTTTGGCTCCGTTCGCCTGCTTTTTTACTCCGGCCCGTTTACTTCCTTGCTCCGCCCGCCTGCTTTTGTGCTCCGTCCACTTGCCTGGGAGGCAGGGCGGCCTGGAAAAAAGCCAGGATGGTCTGGGTGGAGAAGCAGGCGGGCGGAGCGGAAAAGCAGGATGCCGAGGATCGGAAGCAGGCGGGCGGGGTAAAAAAGCAGGCGGGCGGAGCAAAAAAGCAGAAAGGGGGCTGCGGAAAAGCGGGCGCGCGGGGGTCGGCGTCCGGCGGACGATGTGGGGAGCGTCTTGCCGCTTGCCGAAATGTTCGGCGCTTGGCGCTTGATTTGTTGTAGTCGTTGCCATTTTTCGATGGAGAGGAAGAAATGCGGAATATGGGGGCACTTTTCGGGGATAAGGCCAATGGACAAACAATCCTGCTTGAGATCAAAGGGACTACGTATAAGAGGCGCGGGATTCATAAGCCTTGTGTATGAAGGTCCAATGAAGTGGCCGATGCGGTGAAGGCCGCCGTGGCGAAGGATTCCGCGGAAACGACGGCCTTGCTGCCGATGATCGGCCGATTGCCGGATCGCGTTGTCGTGTTGCCGTACCCATTGTAAAGCGTCCATACTGATGACACTATCTACATGATCGTGATTTCATCAACCGAATCCGGCGGGAATCCATGCAACAGAAATCCACTTTTTCCCGGCTCCTGTACCGTACCGCCACTTCCTGGCTCACGCATCTGGAGGCGCGTCTGCATCCCCGGGATGTCAACGTGGTCTCCTGGCAAATCCTGCGGCTCCTGCATTCCGGAGACATTCGCTACAACCAGCACATGCTCGCGTCGCGGCTCGGCATTGAAACATCGTATCTGGCGCGTCTGCTGGATCGCATGGAGCAGCGCGATCTGGTCGAACGGCAGGTGGATGCGCAGGACCGGCGCCAGAATCACATAGCAATCACGCTTGCCGGATTGGCCCTGATCGAAGAGATCGACGCCGAAGTCGCCAGCTTGCGCAGGGTCGTGCTGGCGGATATTGCCCCCGCCGATCTGGGAAGCAGCATACGTCTGCTGGAGCAAGTATTGGACAATGCGGCCAGGGTGTTGAATGACGAAGACCCGCAAGCGCGGGAGATCCCGGCAAAGCGCCCGGGCGCACGGCATGCCGCTCCGAATCGATTCTCCAAATACGACTCCGACCGGCGCGGTCATACCGAGCGCCGCGGCGGCGCCGATCGCCGCGGCAATGTCGACCGGCGCGACAATGCCGATCGCCGTGCCGACGTGGACCCGTAGCGGACAGACAGCGGGATTTCCCGCCCAGCCCTTTCCTTTTCCGATACCCGCGCCGCCGCCCGATCAAGACAATCCCAATAATCGCGATCCAATCCAAGCAACCGGACATGCATCGACAATATACTTTCGCCAAGCTCCTGCAACGGGTTGCCTCCCTGTGGAGCGCGCGCCTGGATGCGCACCTGCGCACTTGGGACATGAACATCATCGCCTGGCAGATCCTTTGGTACCTGCATTTCAAGGATACCCGCTACAACCAATATATGCTGGCATCGCAGCTCGACATCGAGACGTCACACTTGGTTCGCCTTCTGGATCGCATGGAAAAGCGCGATCTGCTGAAACGGCAAATGAATCCCCGGGATCGACGCCAGAACGATATCGTGATTACGGCGGCGGGCATGGCATTGGTCGGCAAGATCGAAACCGGGATCGCCCGATTGCGCGAAGCCATGCTGAAGAACATCAGTGAGAGTGATCTGGAGCATGGCATCCGCTTGCTGGAACGGGTATTGGACAACATCATCCGCATGGCAAACAGCGAAAGGCCGAATTGAACCGCCGCATGGATTGCCACGCCGCTGCGCGCCTCGCAATGACGCCCCCTTTTGTCATTGCGATCCCGCTACCCGGCCATTTTCACGCCCATGTATTGACTGTTCCGCCCGCCGTGCCGGAGGCGGCGGGCGGTGCCGGGACGGCTTGCACGAGGGCGAGCGCGCCCGCCGCCTGGATGTCGATGGCCTTCTTGAGTACGGCCAGTCCGACCGCGTTTTGCGTTTGCGCGGCGCTGTTGGCGCTGGCCGTGGCGGCGAGGGAGGTGACGTCCATTTGATTTTCCTCATGTACCGCGCCCGAAATCCGGGCGCCGATGGGGATATTTACGGCAGTGGCGCCCGAATCTTGATGCGGCGAGGGACGGAATCGGTCACGCGGCGGCGGCCGATCGCGGCGGTCAGTCGCGGAAGTTGCTGAACTGGAGCGGGAAATCGGTGACGTTTTTCTTCACCAAGGCGATGGCCTCCTGCAAGACATCGCGTTTGGCACCGGAGACGCGCACGGCGTCGCCCTGGATGGCGGCCTGCACCTTGAGTTTGGCGTCCTTGAGAAGACGGACGATTTTCTTCGCCAGTTCCTGTTCGATGCCGACCCGTACGCGCACTTCCTGCTTGACTTTGTTGCCGGAGACTTTTTGCGGTTCGCCGTAGTCGAGGCAGCGCACGTCGACTTTTTTCGCGCTCATCTCGGGCAGCAGGATGTCTTTCATCTGCCCGAGTTGGAAATCGCTGTCACCGTGCAGGATGAGCAGTTTGTCGTTTTGTTCGACGCGGGCGTCGGTGCCCTTGAAGTCGTAACGGTTGCCGATCTTGCGGTTGGCGACGTCGACGGCGTTGCGCAGGGCGGCGAGGTCGACTTCGGAGAGGATGTCGAAGGAAGGCATGGGGCGGTCTCCGTGTGCGTTTCGATCGCTTCCGGCGTTCAACCGTAATGGCAGATGTAGTGGTACGGCTCGCCGGAGACTTCGATGTCGAAGCTGGAATTGGCGGGGATGTGGAAGGTTTCGCCCGCGCCGTGGGTCTTCCATTCGCCGCCCTGGAGGCGGACGCGGCAACTGCCGGCGACGCCTTCCATCGCCTCGGGCGCGCCGGTACTGAAGACGAGCGCGGACGGCAGGATGACGCCGACCGACTTGCTGGAGCCGTCCGCGAGCCGCAGGGTGTGGCTGACGCATTTGCCGTCGAAATAGACGTTGGCCCGGGTGGTGACGGCGGCGCCGTCGAGGGTATGGGTGGTCATGAGGCGCGAGTCCTTATTTTTCCATGAAGTACAGCATGATTTCCTTGGCGACGAAGCCGACGAAGCCGAGGCCGAGGGCGAGGAACATCCACATTCCCCCGTATTTGCCGGCTTTCGATTCCTTGACGTGGCTGTAGATGATGAAAAGCATGTAGAGGATCAGGGCCGGAATGCAGAAGTTGACGCCGAACCAGGAGATCTGATCCACCGTGAAACCGAACGCCACGACATCGTCCATTGCGTTCCCTCGCGCGTCGCGCTTTTATTGCCCGCGCCTGTCGCGCGCGTTGGCGGCGATGCGCATCCGCAGGGCGTTCAAGCGGATGAAGCCGTTGGCGTCTTTCTGGTCATAGGCGCCCCGGTCATCCTCGAAGGTGGCGATGGTCGGGTCGAACAGCGAATCGGTCTTGGAGTCGCGCGCGACGACGATGACGTTGCCCTTGTAGAGCTTGAGCCGCACCCAGCCGTTGACGGTTTGTTGGGTGTGGTCGATGAGGGCTTGCAGGGCGCGGCGCTCGGGGCTCCACCAATAGCCGTTGTAGATGAGGCTGGCGTAGCGCGCGAGGAGTTCGTCCTTGAGGTGGGCGACTTCGCGGTCGAGGGTGATGGATTCGATGGCGCGGTGCGCGCGCAGGAGGATCGTGCCGCCAGGCGTTTCGTAGCAGCCGCGGCTCTTCATGCCGACGTAGCGGTTTTCGACGAGGTCGAGGCGGCCGATGCCGTGCTTGCCGCCGAGCTCGTTGAGGCGGGCGAGCAGTTCGTGGGCCTTGAGCCGCTTGCCGTCGAGAGCGACGAGATCGCCGTTGGCGAATTCGAGGTCGAGATATTCGGCGCTGTCGGGGGCTTTTTCCGGCGAGACCGTCCAGCGCCACATGGACTCCTCGGCTTCCGCCGCGGGGTTTTCGAGGTGGCGGCCTTCGTAGGAGATGTGCAGCAGGTTGGCGTCCATCGAGTAGGGCGAGCCGCCTTCGCGGTGCTTGCGCTCGATGGGAATGCCGTGCTTTTCGGCATAGGCGAGGAGTTTCTCGCGCGAGAGGAGATCCCATTCGCGCCATGGGGCGATGACTTTCACGCCCGGCATCAGGGCGTAGTAGCCGAGTTCGAAGCGCACCTGGTCGTTGCCCTTGCCGGTCGCGCCATGCGAGACGGCCTCCGCGCCGGTGGCGCGGGCGATGTCGATCTGGCGCTTGGCGATGAGCGGGCGGGCGATGGAGGTACCGAGCAGGTATTCGCCTTCGTAGAGGGCGTTGCAGCGGAACATCGGGAAGACGAAATCGCGCACGAATTCTTCGCGCAGGTCGTCGATGAAGATGTTTTCCGGCTTGATGCCGAATCGCAGCGCTTTTTGGCGCGCCGGTTCCAGTTCTTCGCCCTGGCCGAGATCGGCGGTGAAGGTGACGACCTCGCATTGGTAGGTGTCCTGCAACCACTTGAGGATCACCGAGGTGTCCAGACCGCCCGAGTAGGCGAGTACTGCTTTTTTGACCGTGCTCATTGTTGCTTCCGTTCCGTTCTTCAGTATTTCGGTTGATGCGGTTCAGGCGCGCTTGACGGGTGCGCCGGTGTTTTCGTCGACGCGGCCCAGCACGAGATATTCCATCAGCGCCTTTTGCGCGTGCAGGCGGTTTTCGGCTTCGTCCCACACGACCGACTGCGGGCCGTCGATGACGCTTGCGGCGACTTCCTCGCCACGATGCGCGGGCAGGCAGTGCATGTAGACGGCGTCGGCCGCGGCCGCGGCCATCATTTTCTCGTTGACGCACCAGTTGGCGAAGGCTTTGCGGCGCGCTTCGTTTTCGGCCTCGAAGCCCATGGATGTCCAGACATCGGAGGTGACAAGATGCGCGCCCCGGCAGGCGTCCATCGGGTCGTCGAAGAGTTTGTAGTGGCTATCGCCGGCGAGGCCGATTTTTTCCGGCTGGACGCCGTAGCCCGGCGGGGTCGACACATGCACGCGGAAATCCAGCACTTCGGCGGCCTGGAGCCAAGTGTTGCACATATTGTTGCCATCGCCCACCCAGGCCACGGTCTTGCCCTGGATGGGGCCGCGATGTTCGATGAAAGTGAAGATGTCGGCGAGCGCCTGGCAGGGGTGGAGTTCGTCGGTCAGGCCGTTGATGAGCGGCACCCGCGAGTTGGCGGCGAAGCGTTCGACGACGCTCTGCTCGAAGGTGCGGATCATGACGATGTCGCTCATGCGCGAGATGACCTGCGCCGAATCCTCGATGGGCTCGCCGCGCCCGAGTTGGGAGTCGCGCGTGTTGAGGTAGATGGCCGAGCCGCCGAGTTGCTGCATGCCCGCCTCGAACGAGAGCCGCGTGCGGGTGCTCGCCTTCTCGAAAATCATGACCAAAGTGCGGTCGAAGAGCGGGTGATACGGCTCGTAACGCTTGAACTTATCCTTGATCCAGCGCGCGCGCCGGAAAAGGTAATCGTATTCTTCGGCGGTGAAATCCTTGAATTGCAGATAGTGTCTTGGCGAAGTCATGGCGGTCTTTCCAGTTGTGGCCGTCATTGGGACAGAAAATCGCGGATCAGCGGCGCAAGCCCTTCGACCAGTGTCCGGATGTCGCCGTCGCTGAAGATGAGCGGCGGCAACAAGCGGATCACATTACCGGCGGTCACGTTGATCAGCAAGCCGGCTTCGAGTGCGCGGGCGACCAGTTCGCCGCACGGGCGGTCGAGTTCGATGCCGATCATCAGGCCGCGCCCACGAATGTCCACTACGCCGGGAACACCGGCGAGCGCGCCGGAGAATCCCGCGCGGATGGCCTCTCCCGCCCGCGCCGCGTTGTCCAGCAGCTTCTCCCCGGCCACGACATCGAGCGTCGTGAGCGCGGCCGCGCTGGCCAGTGGATTGCCGCCGAACGTGGAAGCATGACTGCCCGGCTGGAACAGGCCGGCGGCGCGCCCGGCGGCGACACAAGCGCCGATCGGCACGCCCGAACCCAGCCCTTTCGCCAGCGTCATCACATCGGGACGGATGCCCGCGTGCTGCCAGCCGAACCATTTGCCGGTACGCCCGATGCCGCATTGCACCTCGTCGCAGATCAGCAGCCAGCCCTGTACATCGCAGAGCGCGCGCAATTCGCGCAGATAGCTCTCGTCGACGAGATGGACGCCGCCCTCGCCCTGGAGGACTTCCAGCATCACCGCCACCACGTCGCGGCCGCGCGCGGCGACGTGGCGTATCGCCTCCATGTCTTTGTACGGCACCCGCAGGAAACCCGGCACCAGCGGTTCGAACCCCGCCTGCGCCTTGCGGTTGGCGGTTGCCGAGAGCGTCGCCAGCGAACGCCCGTGAAAGGCATGCTCCATGACGATGACCGTCGGCAGATCGACGCCTTTTTGCTTGTGTCCATAAAAGCGCGCGAGCTTGATCGCCGCCTCGTTGGCCTCCAGCCCGGAATTGCAGAAGAACACCTCGTCCATGCCGGAGATCTCCGCCAGCCGCTCGGCGAGCCTTTCCTGCAAGGGGATGCGGTAGAGATTGGAGGTATGCAGCACCTTGCCGGCCTGCGCGGCGATCGTCTCCACCAGGCGCGGATGGTTGTGGCCGAGCGTCGACACCGCGATACCGGAAAGCGCGTCGAGATAGCGCTTACCCGCCTCGTCGAAAAGCCATGCGCCTTCGCCGCGAGTGAAAGCCGCCGGTAACCGGGTA
The DNA here is from genome assembly GCA_031277975.1 of Azoarcus sp. Classification (GTDB taxonomy): domain Bacteria; phylum Pseudomonadota; class Gammaproteobacteria; order Burkholderiales; family Rhodocyclaceae; genus WRNU01. The sequence continues at coordinate 3,673 of JAITLI010000053.1, read as the reverse complement.
TAGGTGTTCATGACGTGGGAAGACGACATATGCAACTCCGCTTGGATTGGAGCCAAAACACACACGGCGGCACAGGCCGCCGTGTTCGGGAAAAGAGTGAAGTGGCGGATTTTACGCAGAACATCGGCCCATGTACAGATAGAATGGCTCCCTGCGAACTCTGCTAGAATCCGCCCGTTCCGATCGTTGGGCCGAGGGAGGGAGACCGTGGCCCGGCGCGTGCTTCGCTCCATGACCCGAAAATAACCTGCGTGACATGACACGACATGGATCAAAAAATCGAGAGCTTCATCATCGTCGGCGCCACACGGGAAGGCAAGACCTTCCGCCCGAGCGATTGGGCGGATCGCCTGTGCGGCGTCATGGCCGCCTTTGGCCATGACAACAGAGTCAAATATTCCCAGTTCGTGCGCCCCGGTTGCAGCCTGACCGGCCACAAGACCGTCATCGTCGACGCCCGCCTCCACAAGGCCAACCCACTCGCCTACCAGTTCGTGGTCGATTTCGCCCACAACAACAATCTCCAGATCGAAGCGATCAGCGACGATCAGGTCTGAGCCGCCCGCGGTTCTTTGCAAGCCTCGGAGTCTCCTGTTCGGTTCCGTCCGATTACATGCCGAACCGTTTCAGGGCCTTGCCGCCGAAATGCCGCGCCGCGTCCGCCAGGCCGCGCATGGTGAGCGGGTTGAACGCGATGAGGCCGTGGCGTTCCCGCCGTTGCGGCGTCCAGTCGCGTTTATAGGCATCGTCACCGATCAGGTAGTCGATCCGGCGGACGCGGTCGATGTCGATGACGTGCTCCGTCATGCGCGCCGACAGCACCGTGCCCGGCGCGTGCGCGGCAAAGGCGCGATCATAGGCGAGTTTCACGATATAGGCGCAGCCGCCGCTCACCAGCCAGATCTGGCTGGCGATAGCCTGACCGCCGAGTTCCAGCACTCCGAGACGCAGCCAGCCGCGCGCGGCGGCCAGCTTGCAGAGTTCGGGGATGAAGCGGGGCCAAGGCTCCGGCGGTTTCCAGCTACGGCCATAGACCGAGACGAAAGCATCGACGGCGCTCTCCAGCCCCGCTCCGCCGCCGGTGATGGCGATGGCGAATCCGGGCGCGGCCTCCAGCCGCCGGCGCGCGCGCCGCGCCGTGTTGCGCAGCTTCGCGGGACGTTGCGCCCAGTAAGTGTCGAACCCACCGGCATCGAGATCGATATACCAGTTGCCGAAACAAAAATGGCTGTCCACGATCCAGCCCGCGCTTTTCAGGGCGCGGCGGGCGCTGGCGAAAAAGGCCAATTGCGGATCAAGGGGGGCGAGCCGCAGTTCGGCAATTTCGCGGCGCTGGCGCGTCTCCCGGAAATAGCGGGTAAGCGCCGCTTCCGACAGGTGTTCGCCGCCCAGCGGCGCGAAAAGCGGGGTGTAGAAATTGGCGAGCGCTGTTTGCAGCGGCGCCATGGCCGTGGCACGCAACAAAGGTAGACGGGCTTGCGCCGGAGCTTCGTCCGGCCCGACGGGAATGCAGTCGACCACGGCCTCCGCCGGAATGGCGGTACGCCGCAACAATTCGAACCACGCGGCGCAAAGATGCGGGTCCTGTCCGGACGGTGGCGGCGGCGTGCTTCCGGGGATACTGTCGTTTGTGGCAGTGCGCATATATCGGCTCGGTGCTGGCCGCCTATAATAGCGGCCCCATGCGGACGGGCGCATGGCCCATTGCAAATCCCGGGGCGGAAAGCACAGTGGAGTCGGAAATTGGCGGATATCAGGCAGGAAGTGTTGGCGGTCATTGATGAAGCGTTGAGCCTGCAAGGGCGGGCGCGGGATTTTCAACTCGATACGCCTCTTCTGGGCGCGCTGCCCGAACTGGATTCGATGGCGGTGGTGGGGGTGTTGAACCTGCTCGAAGAGCGTTTCGATTTTGTCGTCGGCGATGACGAAATCGACGGTTCGACTTTTGCCACCGTGGGCGCGCTGGTGACGTTTGTGCAAGGCAAGCTGGCCTGAGGCGGGCTTACGGTCTTGGCCTCAGCCGTCGCCCGCACCGGTTTTTTCCTGGAAACGCCGCGCGGGCGCCGCTTTTGCATCGCTACCGGCCCGGCAGATACGCCGTGCGGGGCGGCACTCTATTTTTCGCCATTCGCCGAAGAAATGAACAAATCGCGGCGCATGGCCGCGCTGGCGGCGCATGCGCTCGCCGCGCGCGGCTGGCTGGTGCTGCAACCCGACCCGGGCGGCTGCGGCGACAGTGAGGGCGATTTCGGCGATGCCAGTTGGAGCGGCTGGATCGAGGATATGGAATCCGCCTGGCGCTGGCTCATCGGCCACGCTCCGGGCCGCCGCGTGCTGTGGACGCTGCGCGCCGGCAGTCTGCTTGCCGCCGCTTGGCTGCGCGAGAGCGGACATTGCCCCGACCTGCTGCTCTGGCAGCCGGTATTCGATGGGGGCCAGCATCTGAACCAATTTCTTCGTCTCGAACTGATGCGCTCGCTACTTGCCGAAACCGGCGCGCACACGGCGATGGCGGGTCTACGGGCGCGGCTCGACAACGGCGAACGGGTCGAAATCGCTGGCTATGCGCTCGCGCCGGAGCTGGCGAAAGGATTGGCGGCGGCGCGCCTCGCCATCCCCGCTGGCTACACCGGGCGCATCGACATGATCGAACTGGGCCGGGAGGCGGGGCCGCCGTCACCGGCGCTGGCGGCGCGGCGGGAAGCGTTTGCAGCCTCCGGCATGCGGGCGGAGGCCTGCAAGATCGCCGGAACGGCATTCTGGCAAACACAGGAAATCACGGAAGTCCCGGCGCTGATCGAAAAAACCCTCACCGTGCTCGGCGATGCCTGACCGTGACGCGTGAACGGGCATGGACTACGACGAACGCGCTTTCCTCTTCACATGCCGCGGCGAGTCGCTGCCGGGTATCATCGCTTGTCCGGCGGGCGCGCCGGAGCCTGGAACGGCTGCCACGGCGAAAATGCGGATTGGCGTGCTGATCGTCGTTGGCGGCCCGCAATACCGGGTCGGCAGCCATCGCCAATTTGTCTTGCTGGCGCGCAGGCTGGCCGGCGCGGGAGCGCCCTGCATGCGTTTCGACTATCGCGGCATGGGCGACGCGACCGGGGCGCCGCGCACTTTCGATGCGTTGGAAGAAGACATCCACGCCGCGCTCGATGCTTTTTTCACGGAAGTGCCCACGCTCACCGGCGTACTGCTGTGGGGACTGTGCGACGGTGCCAGTGCCGTCGCGCTCTACGCCGGCACGGATCCTAGAGTGGACGGACTATTGCTGCTCAATCCCTGGGTACGCACCGAAACGAGCGCCGCGCGCGTCCGCCTGCGCCACTATTACCTGCGGCGGCTGTGCTCGCGCGCATTCTGGAGCAAGTTCGTGCGCGGTGGCGTCGCGCCCGGACGTTCGCTGCGCGATCTATGGCGGGCGATCCGCCAGGCGCGCGGCGGCGGACAAAGCGGAAAATCTCCCGCCGCGCCGCCAGCCGGAGGCGAAAGCCTGCCTGAACGGATGCGGATCGCATTGCAGGCGCTCTCCATCCCATGGTGGGTCATCCTGAGCGGACGGGATCATGTCGCACGCGAATTCGAGCAGTTTGCGGCCAGCTCCGCCTGGGCGGAACTTTTCCCGGCGCGCGCGCCCTACTGCCTGCCGGAAGCCGATCACACCTTCTCG
>JAITLI010000037.1 GCA_031277975.1 Azoarcus sp. | reverse complement strand
GTTGTGACGGCGTGCCAGATGCGCAAGGTCAGCTCGACCATGGATTCCTTGCGCGAGACCACTTTGGTTCGTCGGGTAAATCTTCCCAGGTGGTGGCGCGTATTGCTGTTGTCGCGTTCAATGCTTATGGTATGGCTCTTACCGACGATGTGGCGTTCGGGAGGCAAGACCTTGGCGAAGGCCTCCCACGCGTCAGTGTAATAAACGCACTGTTTCAGGTGCTTGACCTTATCGTAGAGCCGTCGAAAGGTTCCAGCATCACGACCACCGAGCACCCAGGCCACGGTTCTCCGTGTGCGACGGTCCAGGGCCTTGATGACCCAGCATTTCTTTTTTTTGAGCCGATGAAATGCCACATCTCGTCAAACGCCATCTCCTGAATCTCTCCGGAGACCACCGGCTCGGGCAAACTCTCGCCAAATGCCCGAATCCAACGATAGACCAGGGCATGATTGACCCCCACAATCAACTCTCGCCAAATGCCCGAATCCAACGATAGGATAGACTAGGGCATGATTGACCCCCACAATCTTTCCTATCATCCGGAAAGAACCCTTCGCCATCGCATACAGCAGGATGCACAGCGCCTTCCTCGCCGCAACCCTCTCGTTCGTGCGCGCGTCCCCCTCTCGAAAGTTGCACCCACAGTCCTGGCAACGGTACCTTTGCCTGCCTCCGACCATTCCATTCTTGACCGCATGTTCCGATCCACATTTCTTGCATTTCGGCATCGCCATTCTCCCATCAAAATAGGGAACTGGAATATATTTGCCAGGGGACTGTATCCTTGTCAACACTCTCCATCATTGAAATAGGCGATAAAACCGCCCTGTTCTTCTTTGTATAAATAGAAGCGATTATCGAAAAGGGCTGCCTTGATATGCGGTACATCCTTTTGTTTCAGATGTCTTCTGATCAACGCATCAATGTTGATCTCCCTGTCCCGATGCTCGCGCAGGCCGTACACCAGCGTCAGCAGCTCGGCGAGCATTTCCCGTCTGTCCGAAAATTCCTTGGCGATGTGTACTTTGCCTGTTTTTCTCTCCGCTTTGGGCTGCGGCGTCTCGGCGGCAAACGCGCAGGCACACCACACAGCCATTGCCATGAATGAAACAAATGACAAACATACGCTTTTCAACATCCGCGCCTTTTCGGGCAGTCGAATGAATGTTTCCGGATACCTCGCAAATTCATGTACGAGATACGAAAAAGCTTTGTTCCCTCGCAGCGGCAGGGCCATGGTGATCCCAAGCCCCCACTCATGCCAGCGAATGACGCGCCGCGCCAAAAACACCGAGATTTTCATGATTTATCGAGCGATCCGCACACGGTCGGCGACCGTAGATGCGCTCGCACATGAAGTCAACATGGCTTTCCCCGGATGGTTTCTCGCCGCAAAACCAACATGCCATACATCCGGCGGCTTGCGCCGCCGCTATCATGCCAAGGATCGGGGATCGGATTGGCGCCGTGCCGGGAGCAGGCATGCGAAACGCCGCGGCGTGGGTTTTCCGTTCAGTGGCGGGGCCGGCTGCATTCGATGCGGCTCGAACCGGTTCTGCTTGAGCATTCGATCCATTTCAGGGCAAAATCGGGCGATTTTCAGGCCGCTCAAAAGGAGAGCGCATCATGCGTCAGGAAAAAAGCGAGGTCATCATCATCGGCGCCGGGCCGTCCGGCGCTGTGGCGGCGGGGTTGTTGCGGCGCGCGGGACGCGCCGTGACCATCCTGGAGAAGCAGGAATTTCCGCGTTTCGTCATCGGCGAGAGTCTTTTGCCGCAGAGCATGGAATTTATCGAGGCCGCCGGGATGTTGCAGGATGTGGTCGAGGCGGGTTTCCAGTTCAAGAACGGCGCCGCCTTCGCCTGCGATACGAAATACGCCTGTTTCGATTTCCGCGAGAAACTCTCTCCCGGCTGGGGGACGACTTACCAAGTGCAGCGCGGGCCGTTCGACAAGGTGCTGGCCGATGCCGCAGCGCGCATGGGGGCTGACATCCGTTACCGCCATGAAGTGACCGCGGTCGATCTCGCGGGCGAAAAGCCGGTGGTGACAGTGCATCCCGAAGGTGGCGAGGATTACGCGCTGACCGGCGAGTTCCTGCTCGACGCGAGCGGCTACGGAAGGGTGCTGCCTGCCCTGCTCGATCTGGAGATACCCTCCGCGCTGCCGGTGCGCCAGGCAATCTTCACCCATATCGAGGATGGCATCGCAAGCAATCCGGAGGCGGTTTTCGACCGCAACAAGATCCTGATTTCCGTGCATCCCGTGGAGACCGATATTTGGTACTGGTTGATTCCCTTCTCCAACGGACGCTCGTCGATCGGCATCGTGGGGCGGCGCGAGCAATTCGACGGGCGCGCGGATATGGAACAACTGATCGCGCGCGTGCGCGAAGCGCCCAATCTGGCGGAACTGCTGAAATACGCAAAATGGGATACGCCCGCGCGCAATATCGTCGGCTATTCCGCCAACGTCAAGACCCTGTGGGGGCGGCATTTCGTCTTGCTGGGCAATGCCAGCGAATTCCTCGACCCGGTGTTTTCCTCCGGTGTCACCATTGCGTTCAAGTCGTCCGACCTGGCGGTCAAGGCGATCCTGAAGCAGCTCGCGGGCGAGCGGGTCGACTGGGAGCGCGAGTACGCCCAGCCGCTCAAGACCGGCATCGAGACTTTCCGCGCCTTCGTCAATGCCTGGTATGACCGGCGCTTGCAGGACATCATTTTCCATGCCGGCAAGGCGGCGCCGATCGAGCGCATGATCTCCGCCGTGCTGGCCGGTTACGCTTGGGACGAGGACAATCCGTTCGTCGCCAAGCCGGAGCGCCGCCTGGCTTCGCTGGAAGCGGCATGCGCGCTTGTCTGACTCCGTGCCTGCCTTGTGTCCTGATCTGTGTTTTTTGCGCGTCTTGCCTCGCGGCCTGCGCAGTGCCCGCGCGCGGCGATCCGGTGGAATCCGCGCCGCTGCCGCTCAGGGTCGCGCCCGCGCTGCTTGGCGAGCGCGTGGTGGAACAGCGTCTCGTCATCCGCTGGCCGGGCGGCGAGCGCGGCGCGGATGCGGTGCTGGAGATTGGGAAGGATCGCCTGCGCCTGATCATGCTGGCCTTCGGTATACGCCTCATGAGCCTGGAGTACGATGGGGAAATGTTTTCCGAGCAGCGTTTTGTACCGCATGCGCCAGACGGAAGGCGCGTCCTGAACGATCTCTTGTTGATCGTCACCCCGCTGGAAGATCTGCGCCACGCCCTGCCGTCCGGCGCGCATGTGACGGAACGGCGCGTGGATGGAAAGCTCCGGCGCGAGATTGCCGGCGGCGATGCGGTGAAAACCGTCATCGACTACGAGACGGAATCCCCATGGCGGGGCAGGGTCGCGTTCAGGCACATCCCTCCGGACTACGAACTTTTCCTGGAATCGCATGAGCTTTGAGGTCTCCCCTCCGGCATGGCTGTATCCGCCCGGCCTTTTGTGCGCGCTCGGCGGCAATCTTGCTGCTGTCCGCGAAGCCTTGTTCAGGGGCGAGAGCGCCGGGATGCGGAGCAGCGATGCTTACAGTCCCGGTTGTCCGCTGGCGCTTGGCCTGGTGGACGCGGCGCTGCCGGATGTCGGCTTTTTGCCGGTGGAAAAACGCTCGCGCAACAATGCCCTGGCGCTGGCCGCCTTCAAACTGATCGAGGCGGACTATCGCGGGCTGGCCGCCGGTCTGCCGTCCGCGCGGATCGCCGTGGTGATCGGTACCAGCACTTCCGGCATGTTCGAGGGGGAAAGCGCGGTTCGCTTTCGCATCGAACACGGACAATGGCCGCGGGAATTCCACTATTCGCAGCAGGAACTCGGCTCGCCCGCGCGCATGTTCGCCGATGTGCTGGGCGTGGCGGGGCCGGCCTATGCGGTATCGACCGCCTGCACTTCCAGCGCCAAGGCGCTGGTTTCAGCCGCCCGCCTCATCGAAGCGGACATGGCCGATCTGGTGCTGGCCGGAGGCGTGGATACCCTGACACGTTTCACCGTCGCGGGTTTTTCGGCGCTGGAAGCCGTCTCCGCCGAGCCGTGCCAGCCGTTTTCGGGCAACCGCAAGGGCATCAACATCGGCGAGGCCGCCGCGCTTTTCCTGGTGAGCCGCGCGCCTCCCGGCGATGCGCCGCGCATCCGGCTGGCCGGGTGGGGAGAGAGTTCCGACGGTTATCACATTTCCTCCCCGGAACCGACGGGCACGGGCGCGAAGCTGGCGATCCGGGCGGCGCTCGCGCGTGCGCGCCTGCCCGCCGCGGCCATCGGCTATGTGAATCTGCACGGCACAGCCACCCGCCAGAACGATGCCATGGAAAGCCGGGCGATGGCGGAGTGTTTTCCCGGCACGCCCATGAGTTCGACAAAGCCGCTCACCGGCCATACGCTCGGCGCGGCGGGCGCGCTGGAGGCGGCAATCTGCTGGCTGACGCTCGCCGACGGCGAACGCCGCCTGCCGCCGCATCTGTGGGATGGCGTCGCCGATCCGGACGATCCGCCGTTGCGCCTGGTGTCGCCGGGCGAACGCGCGACAATGCCGGTACAATACGCGCTCTCGACGTCCTTCGCTTTCGGCGGCAGCAATACGGCGCTGATCCTGGCGCGGGAAAGCGGCCAGGACGAATCTTCTCCGGAGCAATGATGGAAAAATATACGGCGACCATGTCGCCGACCCGCCCGGCGTTTGCCCGCGTATCCATGATGATCGGCGCGGTCTGGCCGCGGAACCAGGGGGAACGGGCATGAGCCGGAAGGATGGCCGCGCTTACCTGCCCATCGAGGAATACCTGCCGCATCGCGGACGCATGGTATTGCTGGATGACGTGCTTGAAGCCGAAATGGGATACATCCGCTGCGCTGTCACCTTGCGGATGGACAGCCCTTTTTGCCGGGATGGACAGGTTCCCGCCTACGTGGGCGTCGAGTACATGGCGCAGGCCGTCGGCGCGCTGGTCGGCTGGGAATCCCACGAACGGGGCGCCGCCATCAGGACTGGCTTCCTGGTGTCGGCGCGCCAGTTCACCAGCGAGGTGGACGGCTTCGCCGTGGGTGGGGCGCTCACCATCGAGGCGCGGGAGAACTGGCGCGACGACGAAGGTCTGGCCGTCATGGATTGTGTGATTTACTATCCCGGAGATATTCCGGTCGCGCGTGCGCGCCTGATGGTCTACCAGCCCCTTGATCTGAATGCTTATCTGATAAAAACATGATTGAAGACTCCCCTCGGCGCAGGAGCGTCCTTGTGACGGGCGCCTCGCGCGGCATTGGCGAAGCCATCGCCCGGCGCGCGGCGGCGGATGGTTTCCTGCCGGTATTGCACTGCCGCGGCCAGCGCGAGCGCGCGGAGCGGCTGGCGGACGAACTTGCCCGGCAATGCGGCGGCGAGCGCCCGCGCGTGCTGCAATTCGACGTGGCCGACCGCGCCGGGGCGAAAGCGGCGCTCCTGGCCGACATCGCGGCGCATGGCATCTATTACGGCGTCGTCTGCAACGCCGGCATCACCGCCGACAATGCCTTCCCGGCCATGACGGACGAAGACTGGGACCGCGTGCTCGCCGTCGATCTGGACGGTTTCTACAACGTGCTGCGTCCGCTCGTCATGGCGATGGTGCAGGCGCGCGGACCGGGACGCATCGTCACCCTCTCGTCGCTCTCCGGGCAGGTGGGCAATCGCGGCCAGGTCAATTACAGCGCTGCCAAGGCGGGCGTCATCGGCGCGACCAAGGCGCTCGCCGTGGAACTCGCCAAGCGGCGCATCACCGTCAACTGCGTCGCGCCCGGCCTGATCGACACGGACATGGCCGCGCCCGAAATCATGGAACGCATTTTGCCCATGATCCCCGCGCAACGCGCCGGCAAACCCGAAGAAGTCGCCGCCGCCGTGAGTTTCCTCCTCTCCGACGACGCCGCCTACATCACGCGGCAGGTGATCGCTGTCAATGGAGGCATGTCGTGAGCCGGAACAGCGCAGGAACGGGGAGGCGGGTCGTCGTCACCGGCATGGGCGGCATCAGTCCGCTGGGGACGGAATGGCGCGCGATCGAGGCGCGCCTGCGCGCCTTGGAGAACGCTGTGCGCATCGTGGAGAGCTGGGAGGACATCAAGGGGCTGAATACGCGCCTGGGCGCTCCGGCGGCGGAATTCGCCCTGCCGCCCGAACGCTATACCCGCAAGGCGATGCGCGGCATGGGGCGAGTGGCGATCCTGGCGTGCCGCGCCACCGAATTCGCCCTCGCCGACGCCGGACTGCTGGACGACAAGGCGCTGCTTTCTTCCGGGCGGGCGGGCGTCTCCTACGGTTCCTCGGTCGGGGGGCTGGAAGCCCTCGCCGACTTTGCCCGCATGATCGACACCCGCGTGGTCGAAGGTCTGAACGCCAACAGCTACATCCGCATGATGGCGCACACGGCGCCGGTCAATATCGCCGTCTTTTTCGGCCTGACCGGCAGGGTGCATACGACATCGAGCGCCTGCACCTCGGGGAGCCAGGGGATTGGCTATGCTTACGAGACCATCTTGCACGGCCACGCCGATGTGATGGTCGCGGGCGGGACGGACGAACTCGGCGCCCCCGATGTGGCGGTCTTCGACACCCTGTTCGCCGCCAGCACGAGAAACAGCGAACCGCGGCTGACGCCGCGCCCCTACGACCGCGACCGCGACGGTCTCGTGATCGGCGAGGGCGCGGGCACGCTGATCCTCGAAGAATACGAACACGCGCGCGCGCGTGGCGCGAAAATCCACGCGGAAATCGTCGGTTTCGGCACCAACTGCGACGGCATGCATGTCACGCAGCCCAACGCCGCCACCATGGCGATCGCCATGCGTCTGGCGCTTGCTTCGGCGGGGCTTCCTCCCGGAGCCATCCATTACGTGAATGGCCACGGCACCGCCACCGAACTGGGCGACATCGCCGAGAGCAGGGCCACCCGCGAAGTCTTCGGCTCCGCCATGCCGATCAGTTCACTGAAGAGTTACATCGGCCACACGCTTGGCGCTTCCGGTGTGCTGGAGGCATGGTTTTCCATCGCCATGATGCGTGCCAACTGGTTCGCCCCCACGCTGAATCTCGACAACGTCGATCCACGCTGCGCGGATTTGGCCTATATCACGGGAAATGGCCTCGATCTCGAATGCGAATACATCATGAGCAATAATTTCGCGTTCGGCGGCATCAATACCTCGCTGATTTTCCGGCGCATGCCGTGACCCATATTGGCGACAGCGCGATAATGGCTTTCCGTCTCGCCGGCAAGGGGAGGGCGCTGGCATCCGCCAGGGCGCTGATTTTCGGTGAAGGCGGGATTCCGGCCTATTTCACGCTGGCCATTCTGCTGTTCATCACGACTTTCCTGTTATTGCCCACCGCCAAGATGGTCAATAACTATTACTATGCATTCATTGCCGCGCCCGCGCTCGCCGCGCTCTTCAGGCTGCGCGGCAAGCTGGATTTGCGCCAGCCCGGAATCCTGCTGTGGGGCGTTCTTTTCGCCTGGTGCGCCTTATCGGGCACCGCCCAGTACGCCAAGCATCTCTTCTACGTTGCCCTGTTCCTGCTGGCCGTCATGCGCCTGGCCGCGACCGGCATCTTCAGGACGGGAATGTTCGCGCGCGCCATGTTCTGGATCGTGCTGGGATATATCTTCATTTCCGTGGCGCTCTATTGGCTGAATGGAGAATATGAATTGGGGCAGCGCGTTGCCTTGCTCATCGGCAGGTTGAACGGTTGCACTTATGTCAGCATCTGGCTTGCCGCCTGTCTGGCGCTGGCGTTTCCATTTTGGTTCGCGGGCGGACGCTGGACGGAAATGGCGCTTGCCATTCTGCTGAGTTTCATCGCCATCATATACATGCTCCAGAGCCGCAGCGGCCTGCTCGGCATGTGCGTCGTGCCGATGTTCATCCTGAGCTATGTCTGGCACAAACGGCGCGCCGCGCGCTGTGTGGCGGCGGCTTTCGCTGTATTCACCATGGCGGTGAGCTTTGTGCTGTGGCTGGATCCCTCATTGCACGAAATAGTGTTCCGTGGAGATTCGGGGCGTTTCGAGCTATGGCAAAAGCTGATGCTGGACTGGAAACAATGCGGCCCCTGGCTTGGCTGCGGCACGGGATTCCAGAGCGCCCAAACCATTCTCGATGGGGGGCTGCCCATTCTCCACCCGCACAATATTTTCCTTGCCTTTGCCTTTTACAACGGATTACCGGCGCTGTTCATTTTCTTCGCGCTGTGCGCCCATTTGCTCTATACCGCCTGGAGAGCGTGCGACCCTTGGGGCGGCTATTTGCTCTCCGCCATGATCGGCCTGAATTTCGAGGGCGGCCAGGTCATCGGCAATCCCGACGCGCTGTGGCTGCTGATCCTGCTGCCCATGGCGCTCATCGCCGCCTCGCAGCGGAGAAAAACGCCGGGCGGCGCAAGCCCCGCCGTGACGTGAGATGGGCCAGGACAGCGGGGCGGCGATGAAAGTCCTCTTTCTCGTGCTGGACAGGCAACGGGTCATTCTCGACCGGCTCTACGACAGCGTGGCGGCGGCGAGCGATTGCGATTTGCGCCGCCTCACGGACAAGGAACAGAGCAATCTGCGGCGCTATTTCCGCGCGGAAAACATCGCCCCGGAGCGCTACGACCGTATCGTGCTTTTCCTGCGCTTCAAGAGACTCTCCCGCCAACCGCTTTTCGTGCGCGGCCTGCCCAATCTTGTCATCCTCGAACACGATGCCTGCCAGAACTACTACCCTTGCAAATACCAGGGCAGGTTCAGCGCTTTCTATCGCGGCCTGCCGGCGGCGCGGGTGCTGGTCTCGGGCTGGCAAGTCGCGGAAAAGCTGCGCGGCGAAGGCGTCGACGCCCTGTTCGTGCCCAAGGGATACGACCAGGCCCTGCTGCGCAACCTGGGCGGCGCGCGCGACATCGAACTGGGTTTCCTCGGTAGCACGGGCAGCGACCGCTACCGCGCCCGCCGCGCCATGCTCGAAGCGATCAGGGCGCGCGAACCGTCATTGATCTCGACGCGCACCGAATCGGGCAGGGATTATTGCGCGATGCTGAACCGCATCCGTTTTTTCGTCGGCGCGGACGTGGGCATGGGCGAATACATGATAAAGAACTACGAAGCGATGGCCTGCGGCTGCGTGCTGTGCACGTTCGATCAGGGCGAGGCGGAAAACCGCGCGCTCGGCTTTGTAGACATGGAAAACCTCGTGCTCTATCGCGACGTCGACGAATTGCAAGCCAAACTGCGCCGCCTGCGCGCCGCTCCGGCATTGGCCGGCCGCATCGCCGCCGCCGGGCAAACGCTGGCCGAACGTGAATACAACTATGCACGCATCGGCGCGCGCATCGCCGCCGCGCTTGCTCCGGAACTGAGGCCCAATCCCGCGCCCGGGCTGTTGGAACGCGTGCGGCTTGCCTTGCGGCGCTGACGGCAGGGATCAGGGACCGGGGATCGGCCCTGAGATGTTATTGGTATCCGTCCTCGCTGGCATCGTGAATAATGGCGACGAGCCTGCCGCGCGCGGTGAAGGCGAGCCTGCCCGAGCCTTCGTAAAAAGCTTCGGTGCGATAGCGGTCGCCGCCATAATAGAACGGGATGAAGGCTTTTCCCGTTTGATAGGCCTTCAAGTCCGTTCCCGGGCCGATCATGTTGAACACTTGGCTTTTCGACATGCCGATGCGCAATTCGGAAAACAGGCTTCCTTCGCCGGGCGTTCCGTGGATTTCACCCTCGAAATTGCCAACCCTGACGATTTGTATGCCCCTGCCGACAGCCCTCTCTTCCCGGGCATCGCGTTTCGCGGCGCGTCTCTCTGCGCGCGCCTCGCGGCGTGTTTGCGGACGGCTACGAGTATTATCCTCCGCCGCTCCGGCGGTAGAGGAATCTTGTACGGTGTTGCCCGTGTTGGCGCACCCTCCCGCCGCTAGCATGGTACACACAAAAAACAATGAAAAAGCGCGGTGCATGACAATAACTCCTCTCATGGACCTTCTTTTGAAAAGATCGAATGCCTGCCCCGGCAGTCTATTTATTTTTCCCGGTCGACGCAAGAAATGGCGTATGGTTGTAATCTTCCTGCTTGCGGCGCTGCCGTTTCGTGAGTCGCACGAATATGAAGACCCATGACGGCAGGAAAAACGCGCCAGGCATGGCTGCCATGGCATATATCCTTGGACGATCACGTTCTTGCTGGCCAACGCGCCACATGTCGTCTCATTGGATTTTCGACGATCAATGGAGTTCATGCATGCAGGACATTCCTTCCCCCGATATTCCGATTGTCATGACCCGCCGGCGTTGCCGGGCAGTTTCCGGGAAAGCGGCGGGACGTGCGCAAACCTGCCGGAGTTCGGGAAAGCTCGGCGTTTCCTTCCATCCGGATTCGATGAAGCGCCGGGCAGCCGGCGCCGCGCCGCTGCGCTATGGAAAAAGCTCGCTACACTGGTGGTATAGTTCGCGCTCCGGATTTCTGGGAAGGATGGATAGATGATGGATTCGTCAGCGGCTGAAAACAATACGGCGGTTGAGGACAGCGGGGAAAATCCCCTGGTGCGCCGTCTTACGCTTACATTGAATGTCCAGGAAATAGATAAGGCGGTCGATGTGCACCTGCGCCGCATAGCCAGTACGGTCAAAATGCCGGGGTTCCGCCGCGGCAAGGCGCCGTTGCACCTGATAAGGCGGGATTATGGAAGCGAAGCGCGCGAAGAGGCCCTGACTGAATCATTGGGCAAGGCGTGGCAGGAAGCCATCTCCGGCCATGATGCGGCTGTCGTATGGAGCATGCGCGAAGTGGAATCCCCCGGCCCGGAACAACGGCAATTTGTAGTGACTTTCGAGGTTTTCCCCGAGTTCGAGCTTGCCGACATCGCACAGATTTCCGTTGCGCGCCCGGTAGTGGAGATCAGCGCGGAAGATGTCGACAAGCGAATCCAGGACATGCAAATGGATCAGGGTGATTACCATGTCGTCGACCGTGGCGCGGAATGGGGCGATTTCGTTACGGTGAGTTATTGCTCGAAGATGCCGGACGGTTTCCCCCCCCCTGATAACGCAAGCGGCACGGATCGCGAGATCATCCTGGGCGAAAGGGATGCCTGGAGGGCGTTCGATGCCGAGATCATCGGCATGGAAAGCGGCGACTCGAAAACCTTCGATTTTACTTATCAGGAGGATTGCCCGTTCGAAGCCATGGCGGGCAAGACCGTACAATTCCAGCTCGCCGTCTCCGAGGTCGGGATATGGAAAAAGGCGGAAGTCAACGAAGAATTCGCCAAGATGAACGGGGTGGCCGATGGCGATTTGAACGAGCTGCGAGTCGTAATCGAAGAGGATTTGAAAGGAAAAGCCCAGGAACTTGCCGAGAAACAGCTCTATAAGCAAGTCCTCGACAGCCTGCTGGCCGCCCATCATTTCCCCGTGCCGGAAAAGCTGGTCGAAAACAAGGCTCGCCAACACCTGGAATATGCGAGGGAAAACATGGCGCGGATCGCGCGCCGGCTGGGATGGAAAAAATATGATCCGTACATGGATTTCAAGCGTTCCAGCGATATGTTCACCGAAAAAGCCCGTCGGAATATACGCTTGAATCTCATCTTCGACAAAATCAACGAACTCGGGGATTTCAGGGTTTCCGCAGAAAATTCTTCTGTCGCGGCGGAAATGCTGGAGCAGCAATTCGTCGATTGGGTGCTGGCCAAGGCCAAGATCGTCGACAAGCCTTGCAGCTATGATGACCTGCTGGAACAGGCGAGTGGGCCCTTGGGCCCATGACCCGGGATGCCCGTGACCCGGGGTTTCCGCACTCGAAATGAAAAAACAGGGGGAGGAAACGAAACGCCCATCCACGCTCCACCGCCAAGGAATCAGCGGCGCTCACGCGCCGGATGGAACGAACAGGATTGCCACGGCCCGCAGTCCTCGCAATGACGAAGCGGGGAGCCTTTGGGCCGGGGCCGCATCGTTGTTTTATTGCCGCGGGATGGTATCCAGGTAGTCTCTGGGGACGAATGGGCTAGAATCTCCTCTTCCCATGTTTTTGTCACTACCTGTTTTCAGCGCCATGCCCAACATGCTCAAGAACCACATCGACGATGTCCGTATCGCGGAAATAAAAGAACTGACTCCGCCCGCGCATGTATTGCGGGAGTTTCCCGCCACCCCTGAAGCGGCGGCGACGGCGTTCGAGGCGCGGCAGGCGATCCACCGGATTCTGTATGGCGCGGATGATCGCTTGCTGGCCATCATCGGACCGTGTTCGATCCACGACGCGGAAGCCGCGCGCGATTATGCGCGCCGTCTCAAGGCGGAAGCCGCCCGCCTGGAAAACGATTTGCTGGTGGTGATGCGAGTCTATTTCGAGAAGCCGCGCACCACGGTGGGCTGGAAAGGTCTCATCAACGATCCCCGGCTCGACGGCAGCTACGCGATCAACGAGGGGCTGCGGCTGGCGAGAAGCCTCCTGCGGGAAATCAACGAATTGGGATTGCCGGCGGGCACCGAATTCCTCGACATGATTACGCCGCAGTACATCGCCGATCTCGTGGCCTGGGGGGCGATCGGGGCGCGCACGACCGAAAGCCAGGTGCATCGGGAACTGGCTTCCGGCCTGTCATGTCCGGTGGGATTCAAGAATGGCACCGACGGCAACGTGCGCATCACGGTCGATGCGATCAAGGCCGCGCAATCGCCGCATCATTTCCTGAGCGTGACCAAGGCTGGTCATTCGGCCATCGTCGCCACCAAGGGCAACGAGGACTGCCACGCCATCCTGCGCGGCGGCAAGGCGCCCAATTACGATGCCGCCAGCGTCGATGCCGTCTGCCGTGATCTGGCCGCTGCCGGTTTGCCGGCCAAGGTGATGATCGATTTCTCGCATGCCAATAGCCGCAAGCAGCACATGTTGCAACTTGAAGTGGCGCGGGATGTCGCCGCCCAACTCGGCACGGGCGAGGATCGCATCATCGGCGTGATGGTGGAATCCCATCTCAAGGAAGGCCGCCAGGATCTCGTGCCGGGCGTGACACCCGAGTACGGCAAGAGCATCACCGATGCTTGTATCGGCTGGGAAGACAGCGTGGCCTTGCTCGATCTGCTTGCCGATGGCGTGCGTCGGCGGCGGGTGGCGCGCGCTTCCGCCGGGGCGGTGAGATGAGACGCGGGCGGGACAATCGAGGCAATGACGGCGCGGCGTCGCCGATACGGAAATCATAAATTCATTGACATACCTCCGAGGCATTGATAGATTGACGGCTCCTTCATCGGACATTGAGGAGTCATATCATGTTGTGTTTTTTTCGTTTCCTTCGTTTCCTGCTCGTGGCGCTGGCCTTGAGTCCGCTGGCCGCGCTGGCCCTAGAGCCGGTCAACATCAACACCGCCGATGCCACGGCCTTGCAGCAGATCAATGGCATTGGCCCGGCCAAGGCCAGCGCCATCATCGAATATCGCGCGGCGAACGGGCCGTTCGTTTCGGTCGACGATCTGGTCAAGGTGCCGGGCATCGGTGAAAAATCGCTGGAACGCCTGAGGCCGCAGGTGACGATCGGCGGTGCGGCGGCGCCCAAGAGCGTCCGCGCGAGTAAATCAGGTGCTGCGCCGAAGAAAGACTGAAACCGGCAGCCACGGAAATCGCCCCGGCTTTCGGGCCGGGGCGTCATCAGAGGGATCAGAGATCCCCGATGAACGACGCGCTATGGCCTTTGAGTGCGGAAAGCCCTGTCGAGTATCACGACGAAGCGCGGTCGCGCGCGTTTTTGAAATTGCAAAAAATATGCGTGTCTGTACAATGCGAATGTGCCGTCGCGGATGTCTTTTTTATCTTTGGAGGAAAAAATGGCAAGGCCCTCATTCAATAATGCATGGCAAGTATTCAGGCAAATCAATGTGCCGGTGCAGCAGGTGGGAGAGATCATTGGCGGGAAAGTGAAGCAGAACATCAATATACCTGGGGATCAAGGAGGATTCGAGAACGCGTGTCCTATCCGCATGAGTTATGTGCTGAATAAAACGGGCCATCCCATCGCGCGTTCGTCGGGTTACAGCACGGTAAGCGGCGAGGATGGGAAATGGTATATTTTCCGCGTACGGGACATGAGATCATATTTGCAAAGCGTTTTTGGAAAACCGGACAAGAAAGTAATGGGCACGCCCACGCCATCGGATTTCAGTGGTATGAAAGGCATTCTCGTGGTTCAGGGCAGTGGCTGGGACGATGCGGGAGGCCATGTCACGTTATGGGATGGCACGTCCTGTTCCGATTCCTGCCACCTTGCAAACGATCCCGACAACGGCAGCTTTATACCGGGAGAGGCGAATTTATGGGCATTACCCTGAAAAGCATAATGCTATTTTTCTTGACGGCACTGCTCTTTGGCAATGCTTTCGCCGAAGATCGCTCCATGATAACAGTTTACTCGGAGCCTAGATCCCATATATATTCGGAGCGGGATTTATTGAAAAACTGGGTCTTGAGTATCTGTCTTGCGAATATTTCCAGGGACGGCAGCGAAACCCGCCACGATGCGGCCAGGTCGGCGTGGGGTTATTTCGAGTTCAGCAACATCAGTCTTGAAGAGCGCGATGAACTTGTTCCGCTCATAATGAAGGTCATCGCGGAAAAAAATTCTCGATTGAATGACGGCGATGCCGAATTGTCTGAACTCAATACAATGAAATGTATTGATCTGTTCCATAGCGCCAGGCTGGATGGGATCGTCGCCAGAATGTTGAAAGAGAGAGGTAATCGACAATGATGCGGCTTGCCCGTGTAACTCGCTTGTATCGAAGAGAGTTTGCCATGGACTTTACCTTGAAAAATGTAATATCGCTTTCTTTGGCGATATTGCTTGCTGGTTGTGCCCTCCCCCAGAAGGATTCCATGATTACGGTTTACCCGGAACCGAAATCCCATGTTTATTCGCCACGCGATGCTTTGAAAGACTGGGCCTTGAGCATATGTTTCGCTCAAATTGCCCTGGACGACAAGGATGCCCGGGATGACGCCGAGAGGTCGGCGGGCGTTTATTCCGCGCGGGGGAGTGCGCGCCGCGAGGAACGTGACGAGATTTTTCTATTGGTGAAACAATATGTTTCGAGGAAATACGGCGGTTTTACTGATATTGGCATCAAGCCCGCCGAATTCCACACAATGAAATGCATTGACTTGTTCCACAGCGCCGAACTGGATGACCTCGTCACCAGGCTGCTCAAGGAAAGAGACCGGCAACGGTAAGGTTTCCGCGACGCCGAATCGCGAAACGCATCGAGGGGAAAGCGCTTGGGGCGAAAGACCGCTTGATGTAACAAGGCTTTGCGCCCGCCAATGAAGAGCGGGCCTGCCATCCCCATGCTCAATCCCGCGCGCGATGGCAGCGCACCGTGTGTCCGCCGCCCAGATCGCGCGCATCCGGATAGGCCGCGCGGCAGGTATCGTCCGCCAGCGGGCAGCGCGGATTGAAATGGCAGCCCGGCGGCGGGGCGAGGGGGGATGGCGGTTCCGCCGCGCCCGCTTTTTCGTCTTTTCCAGCCGGGGGCGCTTCGGCATCGACCCAGGGAACCGCCGCGAGCAGCATGCGGGTATAGGGATGGGCGGGCGCTTCCAGGACATGCGCCGCCGGGCCCTGTTCGACGATGCGGCCAAGGTACATCACCGCCACTTCGTCGGCCATGTAGCGCACGACGGCAAGGTTGTGGGTGATGAACAGGTAGGCCAGCTCCCGTTCCCGCTGCAACTCGCACATCAGGTTGAGCAACTGGGCCTGCACCGAAACGTCGAGCGCGCTGGTCGGCTCGTCGCAGACGATGACTCGTGGCGATACCGCCAGGGCGCGGGCGATGGCGATGCGCTGGCGCTGGCCGCCGGAAAATTCGTGCGGGTAGCGCCAGCGCATTTCCGGCAGGAGACCGATGCGTTCGAGGAGTTCGTCTACGGCGCGCTGGCGTTCCGCCGCCGCGCCCCCGACCCCGAGACTCACCATGCCTTCTTCGAGAATGTCGCCGACGCACAGTCGCGGGTTGAGCGATGCGAACGGATCCTGGAACACCATCTGCACCGCGCGCCGCATGCCGCGCACGGCGGCGCGATCATGCGCGCCGAGCGCGGCGCCATCGAAGAGCACCGTTCCGTCCGTCGCGGGCGTCAGTTGCAGGATGGCGCGCCCCACCGTGGTTTTGCCGCAGCCGGATTCGCCCACCAGGGCGAGCGTGCGCCCCGGCACGAGGCGCAGGCTGATGCCATCGACCGCCCGCACTTGTCCCGCCACGCGCCGCAGCAAGCCTTTTTTCACCGGGAAATGCACCACCAGATCGCGCACTTCCAGCACCGGCTCGCCGCCGGCGCGCTTCACTTCCGCCGCCGCGGCCACAGCCGCCCGCCGCCGGGGACGCGCCTCGCCGCCATCCGCGTACAGGTGGCAACGCACGCGCTGCGCCTCCACCACATGCCAGGCGGGCGTCTCGGCATGGCAGCGCCCGAACGCGCGCGGGCAGCGCGCGGCAAAACGGCAGCCGGTGAAACGCCGGTCGAGCGCGGGTACACCGCCCGGCAAGGCGGCAAGCATCCCCCCGCGCGCCGCCCCGTCGGGCAGCGCGGCGAAGAGCCGCCGCGCGTAGGGATGCAGCGGCGTGGCGAAGAAATCCTCGCGCCCGCCGGTTTCGATCAGTTCGCCCGCGTAGAGCAGGCCGACGCGGTGCGCCATGCGCGCGACCACGCCAAGATCGTGGGTAATCAGCAACATCGCCATGCCGCGCTCGGCCTGGAGGCGCGCGAGCAGATCGAGCGCCTGGGCCTGGATGGTAACGTCGAGCGCCGTGGTCGGCTCATCGGCGATCAGCAGCTCGGGCGCGCCGGCGAGCGCCATGGCGATCATCGCCCGCTGCTTCATGCCGCCGGAGAACTGGAACGGATAGTCGTCGAGCCGCGCGCCGGCGGCGGGAATGCCTACCGCTTCGAGCAGCCGGAAAGCCTCGGCCCGCGCCGCCGCGCCCGTGAGGCCGCGATGCAGCGTCAGCGCCTCGCCGATCTGCGCGCCGATCGTCATCACCGGATTGAGGCTGGTCGCCGGCTCCTGGAAAATCATGCCGATGCGCCCGCCGCGTATCTCGCGCATCCTCGCCTCGGGCAAGGCGAGCAGATCATCGCCGCCCAGCCGCACCCGTCCGGCAACGATGTCCGCCGCTTCGGGGAGCAAACGGGCAATGGACAGCGCCGTCATCGACTTGCCGCAGCCGGACTCCCCCAGTAGCGCGAAAGTCTCTCCCGCCGCGATGCTCAGGCCGACATCATCGACCGGGCGCACCGCGCCCGCCGCGCCGCGGATTTCCACCGTGAGATTTTCGACTTCGAGCAAAGCGGCAACCGCGCGCCTCGGGTCGACCATTGCCCGTTTCCTTTGTTCGCCTTCCGCCCGGATCAGGAAAAACCGCCCGGCTCAATGCAGGATGCGGCCGCCACCGCCATGGCGATGGTCGTCATCCTCATCCTCATCCTCGTCCTCTTCGTCGTCCTCTTCATGGGTGTGACCATGGGCGATTTCCTCCGCCGTGGCGGCGCGCACGCTGGCGACGGTCAAATCGAACACCAGCGCCACACCCGCGAGCGGATGGTTGCCATCGACCACCACCTTGCCGTCGGCGATATCGGTGATGCGGAAGATTTCTTCGCCCGCGTCGCTGACCCGCTCGAAAGTCATGCCGATTTCGGCGTTCTCCGGGAAAAGATCGGCGTCCTCGATCACCACCAGGTCTTCATCGTAATCGCCGAACGCTTCCTGCGGCTGTAATTTGATCGTGAGCCTGTCGCCGATCTTCCTGCCGTGCAACGCCTCTTCCAGCTTGGTGAATATGCCGCCGTAGCCGCCATGCAGATAGACCAGCGGCTTGCTGCCATCATCGAACACGGTCCCGTCCGGGTCGCTTACTGTGTAGTGAAGAGTGACAACGCTGTCCTTGATGATTTCGCCTGGCATGGTGTGGATTTTCCCATAATCACGAGTGAGTGCCGAACATAGCGCAGCCACGCCGCCGATTCAAGGCTAAAGCGCATTTGCCGGCGTTTTTTGTTGCGCGCCCGGCATGGGCGCATCCCCGCGGACGGAAGTCCCGCCGTAAGCGGATCACAGCGAACAAGCAAAACGAAGGCCTCCCCCCTTCGTCATTGCGAGGCGCTCCCCCCCTTCGTCATTGCAAGGCGCTTCCCCCCTTTCGTCATTGCGAGGCGCCCTCCCCCCTTTCGTCATTGCAAGGCGCTTCCCCCCTTCGTCATTGCAAGGCGCTTCCCCCCTTTCGTCATTGCGAGGCGCGCAGCGCCGTGGCAATCCAGTCGTTTTATCCGGCGCGCAGCGCCGCTGATGTGGGCGGGGGTTTGTTAATTTGTCACGCTTGTTTGTTGGAATGGCCAGCGGTTTTCCACAGTTGGGGAAAAAGGCGGGGCGTTGTGACGGGAAGGGAATATTCTTTGTATCAACAAGGTTTGCGGTGCGCGGGTGTGGGCGGCGGACGCGGGGGCCGGGCATCGTTCGATACGAAGGAGCGGGAAAGTGAAGCGGCAGTCCGGTTTTACCTTGATAGAAGTGGTGATGTCCATTGTGATCCTGGGCATACTGGCGGCCACCGCCGTGCCCAGATTCACGGATTTGAGCGCGGAGGCGAAGCGGGCCCTGCTGCATGCGGCGGCGAACGCCCTGTATTCCGCCTCGTTGATGAATTACGCGGGTTGCGCGATGAATGGGTTCGTCACAGAGGATAACAAGTGCAAGTCTGTCGTACAGTGCGGAGAT
>JAITLI010000152.1 GCA_031277975.1 Azoarcus sp. | reverse complement strand
CTTTCTCACCGCGCGGGCCAGACGGGCGGATTGCCATCCGCCCCTGCGCACGCCCCGCCCCGCGAACCCTTCCACTTCGTCATTGCGAAAGCCTCCCCACCTCGTCATTGCGAGGAGCGGCTCTCCCTCTCGTCATTGCGAAAGCCTCCTCCGCCTCGTCATTGCGAGGCGCGCAGCGCCGTGGCATCCATGCCGAACGGTTGGGATCGTAGTCGTAGAGCAAGAGCGGCTACCCTTTCCGATATAATGCCGCAGCGTCCCGATTCACCAACCTTGCCAGCATCCTTATACTATGTCCGCCCCTGATCCCACCGAAACCCTCGTTGCCGAGAGCGGCAGCTATGACCTTCTGAAAAAGCGCCTTGCCGACCAGGGCGGGCGCTTGCAGCAGAAGACGCAAAGCCTGAACGCGGCGCGCCTGGCGGAATTCGGGCGGGCGGCGCAGACGCTCATCCTGCGCACGCGCGCGCGTACCGAGAACAACTGCGTTGCCCGCGACCTGACCCGCATCGGCGATCTGCTGCTGTTCGGCTACAACGTTTTCATCGGGCTGCGCAAGGAGATAACGGTCTCCGATGTCTTTTCACTCTACCGCCTGAAGGAGGGAGAGGAAAACGCCGGAGAACTGGAAGCCGTGCCACTCGCCGGAACCTTTCTGGAGGATGCCCGTTTTGCCGCCGATTTCCGCGAGCTTTATACCTATTACAAGCAGGCCAGCATCACGCAATTGCGCGTGCATCAGGGAAAACTTTTCGCGGCCTTCCAGATCGGCGAGAAGATCAGCGATCTGCGCGTGTTTCGCTGGACGCAGGAAAACGACGGCGGCCTGAAATACATCGACAATCGCGGCGAGCGCGAGATTGCCTTGCCGCCGACGCATGATTTCGAGTGGACGGCGACCACGCGCGAACAGCATGTGGACGGGCGCTATCCGCACGTCAATATCCTCGATACCGTATTCGTTGAAACCGTGGGCGGCGATCTCACCGTCAAGATCGAGAACAATACCAGAACCGGCCTGGGTATTTATGCCGAGCCGGTCGAGGACAAGAATCAATCGCTCGCCGACGCGGCCATTTTCTATGCGCGCCTCGGTTCATTGATTCTCTTGAAGGTGCGCCCTTACCGGGAAAAGGAGGATCGCTATCTCGTCTTCAATTCCCGCACGAACACCGTGACGCGAATCGACGCCATCGGGCAATCCTGCGTGCAATTGCCGGAAGATCATGGCCTGATCTTTCCCGGCGGCTATTACCTGCAATCGGGCGAATCCAAGGCATTCGACCTGCCGGAGGCGCTCACTTCCACGCTGTGTTTCAAGCGCATGCTGCGCTCGCCCAATGGCGAGGATGTGCTGTATATCTTTTACCAGCCGGAAGGCGGGCAATACGCGCTCTTTTCCTACAATCTCATCGAGAAGAGCCTTTCCACGCCCATTCTTTGCCACGGTTACGCGCGCTTCGAGGATGGCCGCATTCTCGTTTTCCAGGCGGACAATCCCGACCCCACCCGCACGCATCCGATGCAGTTGTGGCGGACGCCGTTTTCCAGCGAAGAACACATGATCCGCGCCGCCGCCGCGCAGGGTTTCTGGGGGCGCATCGGCAATCCGGAACTGGTGCGCGGCATTGCCGAACTCACCGCCATTGCCCGCGCCGTGCGCGAGCAGACGCCGACGCGCGCCGCCTATGAGGGCATCATCCGCCAGTGCGAGCGCGCCCTGGATGCTTTTTTCTGGCTGGATACGGAGGAGGCCGGCGGGCTGGACGCCGATCTGCGCGCGATCGCCGAGGCGGCGCGGAACACGCTGGACGAATTCGAGAAGGTCGAAACCATCCGCCGCGCCACCCGCCGCGCCATCGACGAGGCGGAAAGCCGCCAGCGGGAATTGCTCTCCGGCATCGCGGGCACGATCTGGCAGAAGCCGGAGGATTTCATCGGCGCGCTTGAACGCCTGCGGGTGGAGCGCGGGCAATTGCAATTGCTGCTGGAATTGCGCCATGCCGATACCGGACGCATCGGCGCGCTGGATGCCGCCTATGCCGCCGAGGGCGAGCGCGTCGGCGAAAAGGCGCTCGCCTTCCTGTCGCAGGAAAAGGCTTTCGACGGTACGCGCCAGGAACTCGCCCGCGCCGCGGGGCTGCTGGGCAAGGCGGCGACGAGCGAGGACATTGCCCGCGTGCTCGCCGAACTCGACGGCACCGCCGCCGGGCTGGATGTGCTGACCGGGCAGATCGGCAATCTCCCCGGCGGCGACGCGGTGACGCGCACCCGCATCCTTGACGCCATCTCCGCCGTTTATGCCGAAATCAACCGCCTGCGCGCCGAGGCGAGAAACCGCCGCCGCGCCCTGGTCACGAGCGAATCCGCCGCCGAGTTCGGCGCGCAGTTCAAACTCTTCGGGCAATCGCTGGAAAACGCCATCGAATTGGCCGATACGCCCGAGAAGTGCGACGACGCGCTCACCCGCCTGCTCGCGCAACTGGAAGAACTGGAAGGCCGCTTCGCCGAGGAGGAAAGCTTTCTCGCCGACATCGCCGCCAAGCGCGAAATCGTCTATGAGTCGTTGCTTGCCAAGCGGCAAACCTTGCTCGACGCGCGCAGCCGACGCGCCCGCGCCATTCAGGACGCCGCCGCGCGCATCCTGGACGGCATCCCGCGCCGCGTCGCGCAATTCAGCGATCTCGGCGCGCTGCACAGCTATTTCGCTTCCGATCCGCTGATCGGCAAATTGCGCAACCAGATCACCGACCTGCGCGCCCTGGGCGATGGCGTCGGCGCGGACGACCTCGACACCCGCCTGAAAACCGCGCGCGACCAAGCGATCCGCGCGGTGCGCGACCAAAGCGAACTCGTCTCCGGCGATGGCAACACCCTGCGCTTCGGGCGGCACGCCTTTACCGTGAGCCGCCAGCCGCTCGATCTCACGCTGGTGCCGCGCGAGGGCGCGCTGCGTTTCCATTTGAGCGGCACGGATTACTACGCGCCGCTCGTGCCGGAGGCGAACGCGGAACTGGAAGCGCACCGGGCGCACTGGGATCAGTTGTTGGTCTCCGAAACCCCCGATTTCTGCCGCGCCGAATATCTCGCCGGTTCCCTGCTCGAAGCCGCCATCGCCGGGGAGGCTGGGGAAACCGGCCTCGACTGGCAGAGCTTGCAGGCGCTTTGCGCCGATGCGGACAACATTGCCCCCGTACTCGAAAAACTGCGCCTCTGGTCGGCGAGCCGCTATCAGGAAGGCTACCAGAAAGGCGTGCACGATGTCGATGCCGCCCGCATCCTCGCCACGCTCGTCAACATGCAGGCCGCCGCCGGACTGCTTTCCTACGGGCCGGACGCGCGTGCGCTTGCCATGCTCTACTGGCATGAGGGCCTCGGCGACGAGGAACGCGCCGCGCTGCTGCGCCAGGCCATCTCGGTCATGAA
This sequence comes from Azoarcus sp., assembly GCA_031277975.1. GTDB lineage: Bacteria > Pseudomonadota > Gammaproteobacteria > Burkholderiales > Rhodocyclaceae > WRNU01. The sequence goes on along the minus strand of JAITLI010000152.1, from coordinate 1,125 downwards.
CCTGCGCGCCCAGTACGGCACGCGGGAAAGCCTGAAACGCCTCGAAAAAACGCTCGCCGAAACCTTCATCGCCTTTGCGCCCGCCTTCGGGTTCGACGCCGCCCGCGACAGCCTCGGGCGGCAGGCCGCCCGCTATCTGATCCGCCAGCTCGCCGCCTCGCCAACGGGAGAGCGCTGGCTGATTTCCGCCGCCGCCGACGATCTCGCCGTGGCGTTGCAAAGAAAGCTCGAAGCCTCCGGACTATGGAGCGCCTGGCAGCGTGACCTTGCCGCCGCCGCGCCCGCGGAACGCTGGTCGCTGTCCCTCGACTGGACGCGCGCCGCCACCCGCCAAGAACCGCGCCTGTCGCCCTGGGCGGAAGACGCCGCCACCCGATTCGCCCTTCATGCCTCGCGCGAACGGGTCAACGCCGACCTTGACGCGACCGTCGACAAGCTGCTCGGCGAGCATCCGCGCATCGAAAACGGCAAACTGGCGCTCAACCTGCACGATTTCTGGCGGCGCTACCTGCATCACACGGAAATCGCCGCCGTCGGCTTCGAGCGCATGCAGGCCGCGCGCCATCGTATTCTCGAAGCCGAAAAGCGGCGGCTCCGCCTCGACCAGTTCCAGGCCAAACCGCTTTCTTCCTTCGTGCGCAACCGTCTCATCGACGAAGTCTATCTTCCCATCATCGGCGATAACCTCGCCAAACAGATCGGCGCCACCGGGGAGGCCAGCCGCAGCGACCGCATGGGCCTCCTGCTCCTCATCTCCCCGCCCGGCTACGGCAAGACAACGCTGATGGAATATGTCGCCGACCGTCTCGGCATGATCTTCGTGCGCATCAACTGCCCCGCCCTAGGCCATGCCGTCACCGCGCTCGACCCCGCCACCGCCAGCAACAGCGCCGCGCGCCAGGAACTCGAAAAACTCAATCTCGGGCTGTTGATGGGCAACAACGTCATGCTCTACCTCGACGACATCCAGCATACACACCCCGAATTTCTGCAAAAATTCATCGCACTCGCCGACGGCACCCGCCGCATCGAAGCCGTCCGCGGCGGCGAGCCGACGACCTGCGACCTGCGCGGCAAACGCTTCGCCATCGTCATGGCGGGCAATCCCTACACCGAATCCGGCGA
>JAITLI010000003.1 GCA_031277975.1 Azoarcus sp. | reverse complement strand
AACGCGGTGCGCTTGTCGTCGAGGCCGATCTGCGCGATCCGCCGTCCGACGGCGTCGTACTCGAAGAGATAGGCTTCGTTGTTCTCGTTGACGAGGGTGGTGAGGTTGCCGGAGACGTCGTAGAGATAATCGACATTGCGCCCGGCGGCATCCACGCGGGTAGAAAGACGCCCGTGCTCCCACTGGTATTCGGTGACGCCGCCCTTGCCGTCGACCACGGCGGTCAGTTGCCCCGCCGCGTCCCAGCGCCACTGGCGGGCGCTGTGGTCGGGCAGGGTGCTGCGGGTGGGGCGGCCCAGTCTGTCGTACTCGTGCACGGTGCGCTGCGCGAGCGGGTCGGTTTCGCTCGTCAGGTTGCCGTCGTGGTCGTAGTGGTACCGGGTGACATGGCCCGAGCAATCGGTGTGGCTGATGACCTGCCCCGCCTCGTTCCAGCGCCAGCGCATCGTTGCGCCGTTGGCCGCCGTGTGCAGGAAGGGCTGGCCGTACCGGTCGCGTTGCCAGGTGGTGCTGCCCGCGGCGTCCCGGATCTCGATGAGGTTGCCCAGTTCATCGTGGAGGTATTCGGTGCTCTGGCCCAGGGCGTCGGTCTCGCGCTTGGGCAGCGCCCGGTCGAGCCGCCATTCGGTGCGCGTGGTTGCGCCCGTGGGATCGGTTTCGCTCGCCAGATTGCCGCGCGCGTCGTAGGTGTAGCGCCATTGCCCGCCGTTGGGCTGGGTGAGGGCGGTCTTTCGCCCGTCGCGGTCGCGGTCGACATGCCAGGTTTCATTCGCGGCGTTGGTATGGTCGATGATGGCGTAGCGCTTGTCCCAGCGCCATTGCTGGACGCGGCCCAATTGGTCGGTGACGCGGGTCGTGCCGCTGGCGAGGTCGTAATCGGCCCGCCAGCGGTTGCCGAGGGAATCCCAATGCTCGATGACGCGCGGGTGATCGTCGAACGCGCCCCAGCGGTAGTGCGCGGTGACGCCTTCGGGCAGGTCGTGGCTCGCCAGCAGATCCGCGCCGGGGCCGCTGTCGTGCCAGGTGAAGCGGCGCGCGACTTCGCCCGCGCGGTTGCGCACTTCGGACAATCGCCCCTTGGCGTCATAGGCGTAGCGCACGAGCCAATCGGGATCGGCGCTCTGCGGATAGTGGCCGCGCACGTTCGGATAGACCAATTCGATCCCCGCGAGCCGCTGCGGATGGAGTGTGTCGTAATGGCAGCGGTAAAGCCGCCCGGCGCTGTCGCCCAGGCTCAATAGCCGCCCATCCCCCTCGGCACGCAGCAGGGAAAGGACGTTGCCGTTGCGGTCTTCGAGGCCGAGCAGGTCGAGGGTATGCGGGCCGGGTTCATGTTCGGTGCCGAAGTCGTAGTAGAGACTGCCGTCGTCCATTGCGACGATGTAATGTCCGCCTTCGCTGCGGCACAGCCGCCAACCTTCCGCCGTGTTGTCCTGGCTCTCGCCGGGGGCGAGCGCTGTAAACGGGATTTCGCGCCCCTGTTCGTCGATGAAAAGATTTGGGTGTTCGCCGGGCTGGTTGAGCCTGAGCTGGACGGAGACCGGCACGCTCCAGCCCGGCCCGAGCAATCCCGCGCGGGTGTCCAGACTGTTGTAGCGCCGCGCCCATTCCAGCGTCAGGCGCGCGGGCAGGGCGAAGTCGGTGTCGTCCTCGCCGTCGAGAATCTTCGCGCCGCTGGCCGCGTGCACGGGGTGGCCGAACACGGCGGCGACCGCGGCGTCGGCGGCCAGGCTGATCCCCATGCTCAGCCCCAGGCAGGCGAGCTTGCTCGGGATGCTTTTCCAGTTGCGCGTGCACAGCGCCGTGGCGATGCCGATGGCCGTGCCCACGTGCTGGAGCCAGGGGGGGACTTCGGGGGTGATCTCGCGCACCGCCACCGGCTCGCCGCCGATCTGGACATTGGGCGAGCCGGCGTGGGTCTTGGCGTCGCACGTGCTGCGGTCGTCCTTGCGGTGCGCCGGGGCGTTGTTGATGAAGACGGTGCGGGAGCCTTCGGCGATGTACTGTTCGGGGTACGGCGGGTGCTTGCCGCATTTGACGGTGTTGTCGTCCGCGGCCAGCGCCGCGCGCGCCGCCGGCTTGTTGTTGATGTAGACGTTGCGGGAGCAGTTGGTGCTGATCGCTCCGGTCACTTCCGCCGGAAACAGCGCGTCGATCCCCGCGCTGATCAGGTTCGTGATCCCTGCGGCCAGATGGTCGCCGCCCAGGGCCATCAGTAACGAACTGATGATCGCCGCGGCCACCACCGCGCCCAGCCCGCCCGTGCCGACGACGAACACCGCCAGGGCGCCGGCCGCCGCGCCCACCAGGGCGCCGACCACCAGCCCGCCCACCATCTTGCCCACCGCCGCCAGCAGCGGCGTGTGCGCGATCGGGTCGTTCAGGCGGGCGGCGGGCTGGAGGGTGCTCATGGCGCGGGAGACATCGGCGCGAAAGACACGCCCGCCTCAGGCTTCTTCCCGCGGCGCGGGAACGAAGCGCAGCAGCAACGCCTTCCAGCGCGCCAGCAAGGGTTCGTCGAAGGCCGCCTGGGCGGTCAGCGTGACGGTCAGCAATTTGCCCTCCGGCATCTGCGCCAGGCATTGCGCCTGGAAGACCGGCTGGGTGTTCTGCCGGAAGCGGGTGTAGATGACGATGGCCGGAAAGCTCGTGTCGTCGCCCGGCCCCAGCCAGCCCCCTTCGCGCGATAGTTCTTTGAAGTCCTTGACCTGCCGCGAGAGTTCCCGGATCTGGCGCGCCAGGCACGCCTTGAGGTCTTCGCCGGGCCGCAGCGCGTCGCGGCTGACCACCAGGTTCAGCGGCGTGCCGTCGTCGCGCGGCGGCAAACTCAAAATGTTGAGGCTCCGATCCTGCTCGCAGGCGAGACCGAAACAGCCTTCGTTTATGGTGTAGGGCATGGCTAATCGTCCCATTTCGGAATAAAAATAATAGACGACAAACAATTGGGTCGCTTTTCCTTGAATCCCAAGGACAGTCTACCCCAAGGCTGTTTTGACGAAAAATATGCTTGATCTTCCAAAGATTGGGTGCGCGGGATACTTGTCAGAGCAAGATCAGGATAGCTTTGTTTGATTCTTTCAAAAGTAAAACATGCCGCCTCGTCCGCAAGATCCAATATAAGACGTACAGTTTCGCCTGTCCTGCCTGCTCTTTCTGTAATGCGTACTTCCACTTCTTTAAGAAGCAAACCTTCCTCATAAGCGAGTTGTCTGGTCGAGAGAAATGAATTGTCTGCATGAGGACGATAATTAGACAATTTTATTCCTAAAATGCCCTCAACCTCATGGACTGTCCATGGATAAGCATCACTCAGTTTGTGAATAAGTTCTTCAAGCTTCATTTTGCCTCCTTTCTGGATCATCAACCTGCCATCATCCGCCATTGCAGTGCTGGCAGACATACTGATGTTTATCATAAGCCACAGACAGACAATTCTCTGCAAGATGTGTCCCAATCTTTGTGTCCACACAACACCATTGCTAGTGATGGCATTCAAAAAGAAAGGGGTAGTGGCGAAGTGGCGGATATGTGCAAGACCACGCACAGCATGGACATTGTGTAGTCTCTCGCGGGCCTGAATGCTATCCATGATATGGCACCATGCTAATTACATCCGAACTTCGATAGCAGGTGTCGAGAAATTTCAACCCGTGTCCGAAGCAAGAGCGAATACACAGGAAGCATCCCATGCTCTCCAGGAGAAATTTCCTATTTCCCATTTGCCCGAGCTTTCCATTTATCATAGCTGCCTCCATAGTAATCTTCATAAGTTTGGCCTGTATTTGATGTTCGCTCGCCTTTGCCAAAAATCCCCCCTATTGTGTCATGTGCAGCAGCAACATTATTATCTTTACGATACTGGTCATACGCGGCATTGTATGCAGCATGGTTTGCCTGACTACCTGCAATTTTAATATCCGGCCCGCCATTTGCCAGTATCTCTCGCTGTACTTCAATGTTTTTTATAGTGGCTGCACCTTCATCCGCCAATGTGCCTTTTAAGTATGCAGATTTTGAAGATGTATCTGCTTTATAGTCGTACTGCGCATGACCTACCTCATGAGCAATCGCTTGAACCGTTTCTTTAGGGTGTCCTTTGAGATTACTATCCAGCGTGATAATTTTGTGATCACGATTTGCCGTACATCCCCCTCCTGCTGGACCATCTACAATAGTCCAATCTTTCGCTTTTAGTTCTACAAGGTCTTTCTGCAAAGTCGGTGATTTGGCAATAATCGCTTGTGTGGCAGGGTCCAAGCCATCGGCCAGCGATGGCGGCGGCGTGGCGGAAGAACTACCAGCCCCGCCATCACCTTCCGCAAACGCGCTCGGATCCCCCATGATGTCGAATTCCTCGACCGGCTCCCCGAACTCATTGAGCAGTTCCTCCTCGTCCTCGCCGGGCGTGGCCGCCTTGAT
>JAITLI010000143.1 GCA_031277975.1 Azoarcus sp. | reverse complement strand
TATCGTGCTGAAGCATGTATACGTGCTGCGACTTCCAGAACATCGCGCAAAGCTCGCCGATCTCGAAGGGCTTTCGCCAGTAGGGATGCTGGATCAACCCTTGATAGTCCGTGTCGCTGTCACCGGGCAGGAGCAGAAAGCCGTCCCAGCGTGATCCCAGCAGTTCGCCCAGTTCGATTTCCGTCTTGAGGGTACCGGGTTCCGGTTTGGCGGCGGGCATGATTTTTCCTCCGATGTCGATACAGGCACGTTACCGCGCGGAACGGATTCCCGTGACCAGGAACAGGGCCGGTTTTCCGCGCCAGAGTTCGCGGACAACACGCAATATTTTCTGTATGTACCTTTTAAATTTCTCGAAGTTGACATAATGCAAATTATGGAACTTCTAAGACTCTCAAAACCCTGCTTGCCGGGTAAAATGCGGACATGGATTCCGCCACGCTTCCGGTTTATGCGCCGCCGCCGTTGTACCCGCTTGATTACGTTCACGTTGATGGAACGATTATCGTGGTTATCAAGCCCGCCGGATTGCTGTCGGTGCCGGGACGCGGTGAAGAAAAACAAGATTGTTTGCTTGCGCGCGTGCGGCTGGACTATCCGGATGCGCTCACCGTGCACCGGCTGGACATGGACACCTCCGGATTGATCGTGTTTGCCCGCGGCGCGGCGGCGCAGCGGGATTTGAGCACTGCCTTCCAGAATCGCCATGTGCACAAACGTTATATTGCCGTGGTGCATGGATGCGTGAACGAAAACGCCGGACGGGTCGAGGCACCCATGATCGTCGACTGGCCGAACCGTCCGCGCCAAAAAATCGATTTCGTGCATGGCAGGCCAGCGCTATCGCTTTATCGCGTGCTTCAGCGCGAAACCGGCTACACTCGCCTGGAACTCGAACCCGTGACCGGGCGTTCGCATCAACTGCGGGTCCATATGTTGCGGCTTGGTCATCCGATCATCGGCGATGGCCTTTATGCCCCCTCCCCCGTCCGTATGCTTGCCGACCGCATGTTGCTGCATGCGACGGAACTGCGGTTTGTCCATCCGGTGGATAGTATGCCGCTATCCTTCTCCAGCGTTCCGCCATTCTAGATGCGCGGCTTGCCCGCCCGCCGGATTCAACGGAAAAAACCGCGATTCCGTGGAAACTCGCGTTCCATCGTCGTTTTCTGGTATTAAACTAACACATGCGCACAAACGAATCCCGCGTGGTTCGTAACCAGCGACATACCGAACAAGGTAGCGAAAAATCACAAAAGGAGAAAGGGATGGAACGCGAATCAATGGAATTCGATGTTTTGATCGTGGGCGGCGGTCCGGCGGGTTTGGGCGCCGCGATCAGACTCAAGCAACTGGCCGCCGAACGTAATCACGAAATCTCGGTATGCCTGATTGAAAAAGGCGCCGAGATCGGCGCTCATACCTTGTCGGGTGCGGTGATCGACCCCAGATCGCTCTCCGAGCTTTTCCCCGACTGGAAAGAGCGTGGCGCGCCGCTCAATACTGCTGTTACGGGCGATCGGGTGATGTATCTTACCGAAACGAGCGCTTACTCTTTTCCCCCCGCTGTTTTGCCGGACTGTTTCAACAATCACGGCAATTACATTGTGCGCATGGGTAATGTCTGCAAGTGGATGGGGGAACAGGCGGAGGCGATGGGGGTGGAGATTTACCCGGGCTTTGCCGGCGCGGACGTGCTTTACGACGACAATGATGCGGTCAAGGGCGTGGTCACCGGCGACATGGGCGTGACCCGTGATGGCGCGCCTGGCCCCAACTATCAGCCGGGCATGGAACTGCAAGCCAAATACACCCTCTTCGCCGAAGGCTGTCGCGGTCATCTGGGCAAGCGCCTGGAAGAAAAATACAACCTGCGCGAAGGCATCGACCCCCAGACATTTGGCATAGGCATCAAGGAGCTGTGGGAAGTCCCTGTCGCCAATCACCGCCCCGGCCTGGTGGTGCACACCGCCGGCTGGCCGCTTACCCAGGATGTCTATGGCGGGGCATTTCTCTACCATCTCGAAGAAAACCTTATCGAAATTGGCTTCGTGGTGGGTCTCAATTACAGCAATCCCTTTTTGTCGCCATTCGAGGAGATGCAGCGCCATAAAACCCATCCCGAGGTCCGCAAATTCCTCGAAGGCGGCAAAAGACTGGCTTACGGTGCGCGCGCCATTGCCACGGGTAACATCCAAAGCCTGCCCCGGCTGGTATTCCCGGGCGGCGCGCTGATCGGAGACGATGCGGGGTTCCTCAACGCCGCGCGGATCAAGGGCAATCACACCGCGATCAAGTCGGGCGTGCTCGCGGCGGAGGCCACTTTCGATGCGCTTGTCGCCGGGCGCCAGCGTGACGCCCTGACCGCCTTCCCGGTCGCATTCCGCGATTCGTGGCTCTATGCCGAATTGCACAAGACGCGCAACTTCAAGCCTTTCATGAAGATGTCCTTCTGGCTCGGTTCCACCCTGTTCGGCATGGATCAGAAGCTTTTCTTTGGCAAGGCACCCTGGACATTGTCCAACCACTGTGACCACGACAAACTCAAGCCCGCGGCCGAGAGCAAGAAGATCGACTATCCCAGGCCCGACGGCGTATTGACATTCGATCGTTTGTCATCGGTTTTCCTTTCCAACACCAACCACGAGGAAGACCAGCCTTGCCACCTGCGGCTGAAGGATCCCGAAGTGGCGATTGCCGTCAATCTGGACGTTTATGATTCGCCCGAACAGCGCTACTGTCCCGCCGGGGTGTACGAGATCGTGCGCGATGGCGACAACGGCGCGCCGCGTCTTCAGATCAATGGCCAGAATTGCCTGCACTGCAAGACCTGTGACATCAAGGATCCGACCCAGAACATCGATTGGGTGACGCCGCAGGGTGGCGAAGGTCCGATTTATCAGGGCATGTAAGCAATAGCAATAGCGAGAGCATCTGGCCGAACGGAGAAGACCGCCCTGCCCTCTTCCCCGTTCGGCCGATTGCACGAACCGCCCATTCGTGTTTTATCGCGGTAGCCCTCAAGTCTTATAAAAGACATATAATATCGACCCGGTGCGAGAGATCCTCCGCCGACTCCCCCGTCACCATCACCCCGACCGGAAGGAAACGACCGTGCTTGAAACTTACCGTGCCCATACCGCCGAGCGCGCCGCGCTTGGTATTCCGCCGCTGCCGTTGTCGAAGCAGCAGACCGCCGAACTCATCGAATTGCTCAAAAACCCGCCCGAGGGAGAAGAAGCGTTCCTTGCGGATTTACTCGTTCATCGCGTGCCCGCCGGCGTAGACGACGCCGCCAGGGTGAAGGCGGATTTCCTCGCCCGGCTTGCCAAGGGAGAGGGCGCCTGTGCGCTCGTCTCCCGCGCCAAGGCCACGGAACTCTTGGGCACCATGCTGGGCGGCTTCAACATCCAGCCCTTGATTGCGCTGCTCGCCGATGCCGAAGTTGGCGCGATCGCCGCCGAGGCGTTGAAGAAAACCTTGCTGATATTCGACTATTTCCACGACGTGGTCGAGCTTGCCAAATCCGGCAACGCCAACGCCAAGGCAGTGCTGCAATCCTGGGCAGATGCCGAGTGGTTCACCTCGCGCCCCGAAGTGCCCGCCGTGCAAAAGCTCACTGTCTTCAAAGTCTCGGGCGAAACCAATACCGACGACCTTTCCCCCGCGCCGGACGCCTGGTCGCGCCCCGACATCCCGCTTCATGCGCTCGCCATGCTCAAGAACCCGCGTCCCGGCATCGCGCCGGAAGAAGCCGGCGTGCGCGGGCCGGTGAAATTCCTCGAAGCATTGCGCGCCAAGGGCCATCTCGTCGCCTATGTGGGCGATGTGGTCGGCACCGGCTCCTCGCGCAAATCGGCGACCAACTCCGTGCTGTGGTTTACCGGCGAAGACATCCCTTTCGTACCCAACAAGCGTTTCGGCGGCGTGTGCCTGGGCGGCAAGATCGCGCCGATCTTCTTCAACACCATGGAAGACGCGGGCGCGCTGCCGGTCGAAATCGACGTCGGCCAGATGGAGATGGGCGACGAAATCGAACTGGCCGTCGATCGCGCCACAGCGAGGGTCACGGCGAAGAAAAACGGCGCGCCGATCGCCGAGGCGACACTGAAAACGCCGGTCATCCTCGATGAAGTGCGCGCTGGAGGCCGCATTCCGCTCATCATCGGGCGCGGGCTGACCGCGCGTGCGCGCGAGGCGCTGGGGCTGCCGCCCTCGACGCTGTTCCGCCTGCCGCAAGCGCCGAAGGACAGCGGCAAGGGGTTCACGCTCGCGCAAAAGATCGTCGGGCGCGCCTGTGGCCTGCCCTCCGCGGGCGGCAAGCAGCAAGGCGTCCGTCCGGGCGCGTACTGCGAACCGAAGATGACCACCGTCGGCTCACAGGACACCACCGGCCCAATGACGCGCGACGAACTCAAGGATCTCGCCTGTCTCGGCTTTTCCGCCGACCTGGTGATGCAATCCTTCTGTCACACCGCCGCCTACCCGAAGCCCGTCGACATCAAGATGCATCATGAACTGCCCGGCTTCATCAGCACGCGCGGCGGCGTCGCGCTGCGTCCGGGCGACGGCGTCATCCACTCCTGGCTCAACCGGCTGCTTCTGCCCGACACCGTCGGCACGGGCGGCGACTCGCACACCCGCTTCCCGATCGGCATCTCCTTCCCCGCCGGTTCCGGCCTCGTCGCCTTCGCCGCCGCCACCGGCGTGATGCCGCTCGACATGCCCGAATCCGTGCTCGTGCGCTTCAAGGGCAAGATGCGGCCTGGCATCACCCTGCGTGACCTGGTCAACGCCATTCCGCTCTACGCCATCCGCCAGGGCCTGCTCACTGTCGAAAAACAAGGCAAGAAAAACATCTTCTCCGGCCGCATCCTCGAAATCGAAGGGCTGCCCGATCTCAAGGTCGAACAGGCGTTCGAACTCACCGACGCTTCCGCCGAACGCTCCGCCGCCGGCTGCACGGTGCATCTGGACAAAGCGCCGGTGGTCGAATACCTGAACTCGAACATCGTGCTGATGAAGTGGATGATCGCCAACGGTTACCAGGACGCCCGCACCCTCAAGCGCCGCATCGCGGCGATGGAAGACTGGATCGCCAAGGGCGAACTGCTCAAGGCCGACGCCGACGCCGAATACGCCGCAGTGATCGAAATCGACCTCGCCGACATCGTGGAACCCATCGTCGCCTGCCCCAACGACCCCGACGATGTGAAGCTGCTTTCCGAAGTTACGGGCGACAGGATCGACGAAGTCTTCATCGGCTCCTGCATGACCAACATCGGCCACTTCCGCGCCGTAGGCAAGGTGCTCGACGGCAAGACCGACATTCCCACGCGGCTCTGGATCGCCCCGCCCACCAGGATGGACGCCATGATCCTCAACGAAGAAGGCTACTACGGCATTCTTGGGCGCGCCGGCGCGCGCATGGAAATGCCCGGATGTAGCCTGTGCATGGGCAACCAGGCGCAGATTCGCAAGGGCAGCACGGCGATGTCGACCTCCACCCGCAACTTCCCGAACCGCCTGGGGATCGACACCCGCGTCTACCTCGGCTCGGCGGAACTGGCGGCGGTCTGCGCCCTGCTCGGCAGGATTCCCGCGCCGGAGGAATACCTGGCGCAGGTCGAGATCGTCAACAAAAAAGCCGCCGACATCTACCGCTACATGAATTTCGACCAGATTCCGGCATTCACGGAAGCGGCGAAGAGCGATTGAAAGACAGAAGACAGGAGACGGTAGCCAGACCGGGCGCGGCGAAAGGAAGACCGGAAACGGCGAAAGGAAGACCGGGAGCGCCGGAAGGAAGACCGGGAGCGGCGAAAGGAAGACCGGGAACACCGGAAGGAAGACCGGGAGCGGCGAAAGGAAGACCGGGAGCGGCGAAAGGAAGACCGGGAGCGCCGGAAGGAAGACCGGGAACGGCGAAAGGAAGACCGGGAGCGCCGGAAGGAAGACCGGGAACGGCGGATCGCTCTTCCGTCCCCTGTCCTCTGTCCGCCGAACCCGGTACCATGCGGTTACATTTCGCATTCATTCGGCGGGCGCGGGGATTTGAGAGAGACGATGATGAGCTATTTCGACAGGCTGAAAAAGATGGTGTCCGCCTTTTTGCCGGGGGCGGCAAGTCGCGGCGGCGAGCCTGGGGAGACAGACAGCGGCGGCGTGAGCGGACTGCCCAATATTCATGTGCTCGCCACGGGCGGCACGATCGCGGGCGGACGGGCGGAGGCGGGCGCGGGTACGGTCTACACGGCGGGCGTGCTCGGCGTCGAGGCGCTGCTTGCCGCCGTGCCGGCGGTTCGCGCCATTGCCAATATCGGCAATGAGCAGATCGTGAGCGTTGGCTCGCAGGACATGGACGAAAGCATCTGGCTCAAACTCGCCCGCCGGGTCAACGAACTGCTCGCCCGCAACGATATTGACGGGGTTGTCATTACGCACGGTACCGACACGCTGGAAGAAACCGCGTACTTCCTCGATCTGACGGTCAAGAGCGACAAACCCGTCGTCCTGGTGGGCGCGATGCGGCCCGCGCACGCGGCGGGCACAGACGGTCCGGCAAACCTCTTCGATGCGATTGTCGTGGCTTCCAGCCGCGACTCCGCCGCGCGCGGCGTATTGGTGGCCATGAGCGGCAATGTATTCGAGGCGCGCGACGTCACCAAGGTATCGACCACCGCTTCGCAGGCATTCGCCGCGCCCAATTTCGGCCCCCTGGGACAAGTCCATGATGGGAGGGTGATCTACTGGCGCCGCTCCGAACGCGCCTCCGCGCACAGGATCAACTTCGATATCTCCGGCCTGGAAAACCTGCCGCCGGTCGGTATTGTCTATGGCCACGTCAACGCCCCGGCCCTGCTGGTGAAGACGCTGGTCGAGGCGCAATACCAGGGCATCGTCTCCGCCGGCGTGGGTAACGGCAACCTCTATTACAAAGTGCTCGGCGCGCTCGCCGATGCGGCCAGCCGCGGCATCGCCGTGGTCAGATCTTCCCGCGTGGCCGCCGGCCCCACGATACGGGGCGTCGAACTGGACGATACCCGCTACGGTTTCGCCGCCGCCGGCACGCTCAATCCCCAAAAAGCCAGAGTGCTCCTGCAACTGGCCCTGACCCGGACGCGGGACGCCGGCGAAATCCAGAAAATGTTCGATTACTGCTGAGAAACGGATCATCGCGGAGAGGCTACGGCGATGTTGCCGCCCCGCCCCTTCCCGCCAGCGCGGCATCCTCGCGGTAAGCGGCGGAGAAGTCCCCCTGGATGGCGAGCCAGCGGGCCTCTTCCGGGTAGCGCAGCAGGTGCTTGAGGTTGCGTTGCCGGCGGAAACGGCCCAGGCCGCGGCGGTGGACGCGGATGTCGGCAAGGTCGATGAGACCGAGCATGCCTTGCGGGGTGCGCACGATGTTGCCAAGGTGCAGGGAACGAAAGTAGATACCGATAGCATGGAGACGGGCAACGAAACCGCCGAGCTGGCGGCGCAGGTGCGCGGCTTCCGCCTCGTCGATGCCTTGCCGGAGCAAACGGCGCAAGGTCTGGCCGGGCAAGGGACGATAGTGCACGGCATCGCGCGCGATCGACGCGATGCGGTAGAGGGCGATGACCTCGGGACAAGGAATGTGATGGGCGGCCAGGACGCGGCAATTGTCAGCGAAGCGTTGCGCGTAGGGCGACCACAGCGCTGATGAAAGCAAGCGCTTGCGGCGGAAGAGTTTGAGATAGTTGCCGTCGGGAAGCAGCAACACCTTGTCGCCATGGGCATCGGCTTCGATGACCTGCGCGCCGCCGGTCAGGGTTTGAAAGCAGGCATGGTCGATGCGGATCAAAAGTGCGCTTCCTTTCAGACGCCCCAGGTCACCGGCGCATCCTCGGCCCGCGCCCGTTGCAGCAGATCAAGCAGCGGCCAGGCGCGTTGCGCGAGGTTGACGGTCGCGCTCATGCCGCCGCGCCCGGCTTCGCGCTCGCTTTCTTCTTCGGTTTCGCGCTCGGCGGGCGTTTTCGCGTTCCGGCGCGCGCGTTCGGCGTCGATGGCGGCTTGCAGGCGGGCGATGGCCCCGGGCAATTGTCCGGTAGTGACGATGCCCTTGCTCTCGTCCGGGTCCTTGCCGAGCACGGCGAGCAGTTGCCGGGCGATCTCGCCGAACATGATGACGTCCGCGCCAGCGCTGGACTTGAAGGTAATCAGCATTTACAGATCCTTGACCGCATAGATACCGTTGGCGTTGCGCCAGTAACCGCGATAATCCATGCCGTAACCGAAAAGGAAACGATCGGGAAGTTCCAGCCCGGTAAAATCGGCGCGCAGGCCGGGACGAGCCTTGTGTTCGTGCAATTTATCGACCAGCACGGCGGAGAAAACTTCATTTGCGCCGAGGGCGCGCAGACGCTCGATGATGGCAATCAGCGTGTGGCCCTCGTCGAGCACATCATCGACGATCAGCACCGTGCGCCCGCGCACGTTTTCGCCGGGATGCGCCCGCCATTCCATTTTGTCGTCGCCCTGGGTGGCGTGACCATAGCGCGTCGCGTGGAGATAAGAGACTTCGAGCGGAAAATCGAGCTGGGGCAGCAGCAGCCCGCTCAGGATGAGACCGCCATTCATGACCGCGAAAACGAGCGGATCGGATTTGGCCAGACGCACATTGATGGCGGCGGCCATGCGGACGATGGCGGCTTCGACCGCCGGCCCGTCGGCCAGGCAATCGGCTTCGGCGCGCATGCGCCGGATATCGCCGAGGCGGAGTTGATCCAGAGTCATCGTAATCCTTTGCCGTGGGACGGCGGACGCCCGCCGCATCGAAAACATTGCGAAAGCATTGTCGAAAACATGCGCGGCGGCGGAGGGGTATCGCAAACCCGCCGTGTGCCGCCGCACCGGAGAAAATGCGTCCTTGCGATTCTAGCGCACTCCCGGACACAATCCGGCGCGCATGGCAAGGCAAGGACGCGGATGCTGCGCCCGGGCGGGCGGCGGGGATTTTTTGGACGGAATGACATCCCCGCCCTGCCCTTTCCATTGACGCACCCCGCCCTCCCCTTCCCCGGGATTCCGCCGCCCCGCCGCCGCGCGGGACGTTACGGCGGATGTTGGGTTTTCCCGGCTTGCCCGCAGTGGGGAGTTCAGGGTATAGATAACCGCTTTGTCCGCCATACCGGCCCCGCCCGGCACAAGGAGAACAATTTCATGGCCGAAGAAGCGCCGTCCCCCGTCTTTCCCGCCGCGTTACCGGCGGAGCGCTTGCGCGCGCGTTGCGATACCGGACACTTCACTTTCGCTTCCACCGCGGAGCTGGAAGACCATCCCGGCGATCTTGGCCAGGAACGGGCAATGGAAGCCTTGCGCTTCGGGCTGGCCATCGGCCACGGCGATTACCACGTTTTCGTGCTCGGCGAAGCCGGCTGCGGCAAGCACGCCACGACCTTCCGCATGCTGCGCGAGCGCGCCGCGAACAAGCCCGTGCCGCCCGACCTGTGTTATGTGCACAATTTCGACGAACCGCTGCATCCGCGCCTCCTGACCCTGCCCGCCGGACGCGGCGCGCTCTTCCGCGCCGACATGCAGGCGTTCATCCGAGAACTGAAACCAGCAATCGAAGCCGCCCTCGGCAGCGCGCCGCACAGCGAGCGCATCGAAGCCTTGCAGGACGCGCACAAAGCGCGCGAAGACGCGGCCCTGCGCGAAATGGGCGAACAGTGCGCCAATGACCGGCTGGCGCTGTTGCAAACGACTGAAGGTTTCGTCTTCATGCCGGCCAGGGAAGGCGCCCCGCGCCCCGAGGCACTGGACGCGGAAGCGTTCGCCGCCTTACCCGAAGCCGAGCGCGAGAAGATCGAAGCCGCCATCGACGCCTGGAGCGGCCGGCTCGCCGCGCTGCTCGACGAATTCCCCGGCTGGCGCGCGGCGCTGCGCGAAGCGTTGGTCAAGGCCGCGCGCGAGGCGCTCACCCCCGCGCTCGCGCACCTGCTGCGCGAACCGCGCGCGCGTTACGCCGATCTGCCCGGCGTGCTGGCGTTTTTCGCCGCGGTGGAAAAAGACGTGCTCGACACCGCCGTCTCCGGCATCGCCCGCGACGAAGAAGAGGAAGACAACGACGGCGAAGAGAACACGCGTTTCCCGCGCTACCAAGTCAAACTGCTCGTCGACCACGCGACGGCGAGCGGCGCGCCGGTCATCTTCGAGAACAACCCCGGCTACGGCAACCTGATTGGCCGCATTGAGCACGTCATGCAACAGGGCGTCCAGGTCAGCCACTTCAACCTCATCCGCTCCGGCGCGCTGCACCGCGCCAACGGCGGCTACCTCGTGGTCGACGCCGCGCGCCTCTTCACCCAGCCCTACGCCTGGGAAGGGCTCAAGCGCACCCTGCGCAGCGGCGAAATCCGCATCGAACCGCCCGCCGAAGCCCAGGGCTGGAGCGGCGCGCTCACGCTGGAACCGCAGCCGGTGCCCTGCGCCCTCAAAGTCGTGATGATCGGCGAGCGCGAGATCTACTACACCCTGATGGAAAGCGACCCGGAATTCGCCGAACTCTTCAAGATCGCCGCCGATTTCGACGACGACCTGCCGCGCACGCCGGAGAACGAACACGAATACGCGCGCCTGCTGGCGATGCTCGCGCGCGCGGCGGGCCTGCTGCCACTCGAACGCGCCGCCGTAGGCCGCATGGTAGAAGAAGGCGCGCGCATCGCCGAAGATGCCGGGCGTCTCACCCTGCATACCCGCAAGCTCTCCGACCTCATGCGCGAAGCCGACCAGCACGCGCGCCAGCGCGACGCCACCACCTGCCACATCGACCGTGCCGCCATCGAAGCGGCGTTGGCCGCGCGCGCGCGCCGCGTTGGCCGCTACCCCGCGCAAGTACGTGAATCCATGCTCGACGGCACCACCCTCATCGCCACCCAGGGCGCGCGCGCCGGGCAGATCAACGGCTTGGTGGTCGTCGAGCTGGCTGGAGAACTTTTCGGCTACCCCGCGCGCATCTCCGCCACCGTACGCCTGGGCGACGGCGACGTCGTCGACATCGAGCGCGAATCCGACCTCGGCGGCGCGATCCACTCCAAGGGAGTGATGATCCTGTCCGCCTTCCTCGCCGCGCGCTACGCCCGCCACCAACCGCTGTCGCTGTCGGCGAGCCTCGTCTTCGAGCAATCCTACGCGCAAGTCGAAGGCGACTCCGCCTCGCTGGCCGAACTGTGCGCCCTCCTCTCCGCGCTCACCCGCCTGCCCATCGAACAACGGCTGGCCGTCACCGGCTCGGTCAACCAATTTGGCGAAGTGCAAGTCATCGGCGGCGTCAACGAAAAGATCGAAGGCTTCTTCGACCTCTGCGCCGCGCGCGGCCTCGACGGCAGCCACGGCGCGGTCATCCCCGCCGCCAGCGTGCGCCACCTGATGCTGCGCGAAGACGTCGTCGACGCCGCGCGCGCCGGGCTTTTCCACATCTACCCGGTAAGCACGGTAGACGAAGCGATGACCGTCCTCACCGGCGTGCCCGCCGGAGAAGCTGACGCCCGCGGCCTCATGCCGAAAGATTCAATCAACGACAAAGTCGCCCGCGCCCTCGCCAGCATGACCTTCGCGCACCACGCCTACGCGGACGGCGGCGGCAGCGGCGCGCGGCGCAGGGACAATAGGTATCAGGGACCGGGCATCAGGGATCAGATTTAGAGCAGATTGGCAAATGGAAGCGCATACCCCTTTCGTCATGTAGCGCTCAAAACCTGTTCATTGTCTCTGGTACTCCCCCGCCGATTGCCCCTACAGCGGTCTGAACACGCTCTGAAAGGCGGGGAATTCGTTCTGATATTCCCGATTCCGCTGATTGCAGAGCGATTTAGCGCCATTCTCGGAGATAATGGACAGGTTCTCAGGTGATGTTTGATTCCGTACGATTACACCCCAACCCGAAGCTGGCCTCTATTTCGTGCAGAAGTTATCCTGCG
>JAITLI010000104.1 GCA_031277975.1 Azoarcus sp. | reverse complement strand
GGCTGTGGATTTGTGGGCAGCCGGCTGCGCCGGAGCCGCCTTTGCGCTGCGCGCAATCCTGTGGATGGGCCCGTGGAAAACGCTGCGCGTTTCCCCACCGCCCACCCACAGGCCGGCGGCTGCCCACAAGCTCCACAGCCTGTCATCATTATTTATGTTCATGGGGGGAAGATACAAGGGGAATTCCAAGCGCCGCTGTTTCGGAATGTGTAGCTGTAGCTATCTATGCTCCCCGGGCTGGGGACGCCTGCTTTTCCTTTCTCCTGAAATCGCTCGCGGGCGCTCGCCACGGCGGGCAAGTACAATGGCCGCGAATGGCCGCATGGGGAACCTTTCGCCCGGCTGGCCGCCCAACGCTCCCCTTTCGTTTCGTGTCATCTCTGTCATGTTGAGACATCCCCAGTTCGATCCTGTCGCTTTTTCCCTCGGCCCCTTCAGTGTGCACTGGTATGGACTGGCCTATTTGTTCGCCTTTACTTGCTTTTTTGTTCTCGGGCGTTTGCACGCCCGGCGCTGGCCGGAAGCGGGCTGGGATGCGCGCGCCATCGACGATCTGCTTTTCTATGGGGTGTTCGGCGTCATTGTCGGCGGGCGGCTCGGGGAGGCGCTGTTTTTCCAGCCTGGTTATTATTTCGCCCATCCCGGCGAGATCGTCGCCATCTGGAAAGGCGGGATGAGTTTTCACGGCGGCTTCCTCGGGGTGCTGGCGGCGATGTGGTTGTATGGCCGGCGGCATGGCCGGGGATTCTGGGAGGTCGCCGATTTTGCCGCGCCGCTGGCGCCGATCGGGCTGGCCGCCGGGCGGATCGGCAATTTCATCAACGGGGAGTTGTGGGGCCGCCCCATGAGCGAGGCTTGGCCGTGGGCGATGCAGTATCCATGGGTCGACGAGCTTCCGCGCCATCCTTCGCAGCTTTACCAGGCCGCTGGTGAAGGGCTGTTGCTGTTCGCGCTGTTGTGGTGGTTTTCGTCCCGTCCCCGCCCGGCGCGGGCGGTATCCGGCTTTTTCCTCGTGGGTTATGGTGTGTTGCGCTTTGCCGCCGAGTTTTTCCGTAATCCCGATCCAGGTATCTTCAGCGCTTCCGGCGCGGGACTGACGACCGCGCAGTGGTTGTGCGTGCCCATGGCCGTGGCCGGGGCGTGGTTGCTGCTCCGCGCGGGTATGCAGTCACGGTCATTGCCGGACGCATCGGTTATAGTGGGGAGCGCCTCTGGCGGCGGCGATAAGGGAAAATGTTGAGCGGCACTGGAAAGTCGCATGCCAGGCGGCAGGGGGTTCTGTCATGTCATCAGCTTTGCTTGCGAGAGGTTTTTCCCGGACGCGCGTCATCGCCGCGCGGGCCGGGCACGCGCCGCGCATCGCGCGCCCGGACTGGCCGGGCGATGCCCCGGAGACAGGATTTGCGCGGGCGCGGGAAGTCATGGCCGGTTGCCGCCATGATTCCGGCGATCCCGAAACGAATATCGCGGCCCACGCGCGCGGCGGGAAGCGCGGCATTCCAGCCGCGGCGCGGCGGCCGGCCAGGTGCTGATCGTCCGGGGCGGATACGGCAAGCGCATGCATAGTCTGTTTTCCTTTCGCAACGCGTCGATCAAGACCAAGCTGCTGATCGCCAGCATCGCCGTACAGATCGTGATGCTGGTATTGTTGCTGACCAACAGTGCGCGTCTGATGGATATCGCCGCCGAAGCCAGTCTGGAAACCCTGGTCGGTCAGAACGAGCACATGTTGCACTTGATGGTCACGGCGTACCTTGATGAGCCGGATTTCGGTTCCTTGCCGGATACGCTGGGAGAACTGCTTACGGAGGACAGGGGGAACGGCCTGATTTACGTCCATATCGCCGATTCTTCCGGCAAGACGTTGTTGCACGCCGGTATGCCGGAGATAAGGACGTCGCTGCCGTCTCCCGATGTGGGCGCCGGAAACAATGATGTTTCCAGGCTGCTCGACCGGCCATTGATTCATGTCCGCCGCCCGCAGTTGCTCGATCACAACGAGGTTGGATTCCTCCAGTTCGGCGTGTCGGCGGCCACGATGGTCACGGCCCGGCAGGCGATCATCCGGCAAAGCGCGCTGATCGCGCTGGGCGGAATCGCCGCGACTTTCGTGCTGATGTCGGCGGTCGGTTATCTGCTGGCCAACCGCTTGACGCGGCTGGTGGTCGGTAGCCAGGCCCTGACCGACGGCAGGCTCGGGCATCGTTTGCCCGACGAGGGCGACGACGAGCTTGCCCGCCTCGCCCGCCACTTCAACATCATGGCCTCGGCGCTGCAATTGCGGATCGGCGAGTTGCAACGCTCCACGGCGCGCTTGCGGGCCAGCGAGGAGCGCTATGCCCTTGCCATCCGCGGCGCCAACGATGGTCTGTGGGATTGGGACATCGCCGGCGACAAGGGATATTTTTCGCCCCGTTTCTGTGAGATGCTCGGACTGAACGTCGATACGCCGGTCTCCGACATTTCGCCGCTGGAGATGCCGACGACGCTTTTTTCCTCGCGCCTGCATCCGGACGAGGCCGCCGTTTTCCGCGAGCGCCTGGCCGAGCACCTGAAAGGCATCAGTTCCCAGTTCATGCTCGAACACCGCATCCGCCACGAGGATGGCAGTTACCGCTGGATCATGACCCGCGGCGTGGCGCAGCGCGACGATCATGGCCGGGCGGTGCGCATGGCCGGTTCGATCAGCGATATTCATCTGCGCAAGCGCGCCGAGCAGCAGTTGCTCCACGACGCACTGCATGACGATCTGACCGGCCTGCCCAATCAGGCGCTTTTCATCGAGCATTTGCGGCAGGCCCTGGCGCAGCGGGGGCGCGGCGAGGGAGGACACCGTTTCGCGGTGCTGGCGGTCAATCTCGAACGCTTCCATCTGATCAACGACAGCTATGGGCACGCCACCGGCGACCATTTGTTGTGCCAGGTCGCCAATTATCTTTCCAGTTCGTTGCGGGCGGGCGACATCGTCGCCCGTCTGGGAGGGGATCAGTTCGCCATCCTCCTGCAGGGGGTGTCGTCCGTCACGGAGGCCACGAAAGTTGCCAACTCGCTGGTCAACCTGCCCGATTGCGTCACGCTCGGCGCAAGGCAGGTGCTGCACGTGAAATGCCGCATCGGTCTGGCCATGAGCGACAGCGGCAGCGACGCCGATGCCGAAACTCTGCTGCGCGATGCCGACAATGCCCTGCAAATGGCGCGCAAGGGCGAATCCTCGCCCGTCGAGGTTTTCCAGGCGTCGATGCATGCCAGCGCGCTCACGACGCTGCGGCTCGAAACCGATTTGCGCAACGCGCTGGCGAACGAACTCCTGAGCGTGCACTACCAGCCCATCGTCCGCCTGCATGACCGCGAGATTGCCAGCTTTGAGGCGCTGGTGCGCTGGCAGCACCCCGCCCAGGGAATGATTCCGCCCGTCCGCTTCATTCCGCTGGCCGAATCCCTCGATCTGATTCACGACCTGGGTCTGTTCGTGCTGCGCCGCACCTGCCAGGACATCCTGGCGTGGCGTGACCAGACCGGCACGGAACCGCCGCCGGTCAGTGTCAACCTTTCGGCACGCCAGCTTTCGCGCCCCGATCTCGCCAGCGAACTGCTCGACATCATCGCCGGATATGGCCTCGCGCCCGAGCGTCTGCGTTTCGAGGTGACCGAAAGCCTGCTCGCGCGCGCCGCCGGTCCGGGCGTGGCGACGCTCCAGCGCCTGCGCGAAGCCGGGGCGGCGGTGCTGATCGACGACTTCGGCACCGGCTACTCGGCCCTGAGCTATCTGCATACCATTCCCTGCGACACCGTCAAGCTCGACGGCTCCTTCGTCGGGGCGATCACCAGCGACGCGCGCCTGCGCGCCATCGTCCGCTACAGCATCGGTCTGTCCCACGATCTTGGCATGTCCGTGGTGGCGGAATGCATCGAAAGCGAAGATCAGTCACGAATGCTGCGCGCAATCGGTTGTGATTTCGGGCAGGGTTATCTATTCTCCAAGCCCGTGCCCGCCGATGATGCATGCCGGTTGCTCCTGTCCCGAAAGAAACGCCCTGACATCGACTGATTCATGAATCGCATTTCCCGCGCCGCGTTCGCCGCCGCGCTGCTCATGCTTCCATCCCTGCGCGCCGCGGCGGTCGAAGAACAACCGCCGCATCCCGGGGCAACGCTCGCGCCCGCCCCGGAGCGGGACAGCGCGAGCATTCCGGAACCGGACGAAATGCGTCTTTCCCAGATCTCGGGCTTCGCCACCCTCGGCATGGTGGCGACCGGCAGCCGGGATGTGCGTTTCATCCGTCCGAGCGTCAACCATCCCGGCGGCGAAAATCCCGATTTCGGCCCCGATACCGTGATCGGCGTCCATGGCGATATTCCCCTCGGCCCGCGCGCCGCGTTGGTGCTCCAGGCCATCAGCCGGGAAAGCACGCTGGGCAGTTTCGATCCCCGCGCCAGCCTCGCCTTCGTGAGCTACGCCGTCACCCCGAACGTGACCGTGCGCATGGGGCGGGTGCGCGTGCCTTTCTTCATGCTCTCGGAGACGATCGACATCAATTACGCCAATCCGTGGATACGCCCGCCCACGGAGGTCTACAGCCTCAACCCCTTCAATGAACTCGACGGCATCGACTTCCTGGTGCGTACCGGCATCGGCGGCGTCAACATCGAAATACACCCCTACTACGGCAGCAGCATCCTGCCCATTTACCAGGGCGGCCACAGTCACCTCAGCAATACCAGGGGGCTCAACATCAGCGTCGCCGCCGGCCCCCTGACCCTGTTTGTCGGACATGCCGAATCGGAATTCGCCCTGAAGTGGAGCGGCAATGATTTTCTCGCCCTGTCCGCCGCGCTGAACGCCGTCACCCCCAACGCCGCGAACATCCTGGGCAAACTGTCCGGCAACGATGGATTCAGCACCTTCAGCGCCCTTGGCGCGCAATGGGACGATGGTCGCTGGCTGCTGATCGGCGAATATACCCGGCTCAACAGCCGGCGCTACACCCACGATGCGCACGCCTGGGAAGTGACCGTCGCCCGGCGCTTCGGCAACTTCACGCCCTACCTCACCCTGGCCCGCCACACCGAGGACGAGCCGGTTTCCACGGACACGACCGGCATTGCCCAGATCGACGGCGCCCTGCGCGCCTTCATCGCTTCGCGCAACCTGTCGCAACGCAGCGTCACGCTTGGCACACGCTGGGATTTTTACCGCAACACCGCGCTCAAGCTGGAATTCAATCACGCCCGCATCAGCGGCGAAAGCTGGGGAAGTTTTTTCGCGCGCGATCCAATGAATGCCCGCATGCGGGATCGCTCCATCAACACGCTAGGCGTCAGTGTCGATGTCACGTTCTGAATCCCTTCCACGCTCTCGCCGCGCGCTCATGCACAACACACTGGGCGCTTTCGTGTTTTCCGTCCTGGCGCTCATGACCACGGCCCCGCTCGCCGGCCCTGCCGAAACGCCGGGAAAGGCGGCGCAACCGGCGGGGGTCGTCATCGTCACCAGCGGCGGAATAAAAGTGTTGAGCCGCGAAGAAGCGGCCCAATTGTTCCTCGGACAGCGCACCACCCTGCGCGACGGCACCCCGGTCACGCTCATCGACCTGCCCGCCGGCCCGGCGCGCAATCATTTCTACCGGGAACTCACCGGCAAGAATCCCGTACAAGTGCGGGCCAACTGGTCGCGGCTGGTCTTCAGCGGCCGGGTGCGCCCCCCGCGCGAAGCCGCCAGCCAGAGCGAAGCTCTCGAACTGCTGGCCCGCACCCCCAACGCCATCGGCTACCTGCCCGCGGACGCGGGCGACAAACGCCTGAAAGTATTGCTCAGCCTGTCGGAAAACTGAAAGCGGCGCGCCCCCCGTGAGCGCCGCCTGATCCTCGCATTCCCATCGAAGTCCGCACAGGCGCCCGGCATCCCGGAACAGGGCCGGATCCTGTAGGATTCGAGTCTTGGCAATTCGCTCACGCTCAAACCTATATCTATCCGCTGACACTGGGTTGCCGCACAATAGCCCGCCACTTGACGAATCGTTCAGGCGGAGGCCTGACGCAATACTGCAAGATTGAAAATGTCCACTCTTGAACGCGCAATCGAAATCGCGGCTGCCGCGCATGCGGGGCAAGTAGACAAGGCGGGACAGCCGTACATCCTGCATCCGCTCAGAGTCATGTTTCGCGTGACCACTGAACACGAGCGCATGGCGGCAGTCCTGCACGACGTCATGGAAGACACGCATGTCACCATCGAGCAGTTACACGCAGAAGGCTTTCCGCCTGAGGTTCTGGCCGCCATCGACGCCCTTGCAAAGCGTCCGGGCGAGTCCAGGCTACAGGCGGCATCAAGAGCGGCCGCCGACCCGCTCGCCCATACCGTGAAACTCGCTGATAACGCCGAAAACATGGACCTGAGCCGTATGAGCAACCCTGGCGAAAAGGATTTCGCCAGGCTGAAAGAGTACGAAGAAGTCCGCGCCCTCCTTCTGGGTAATGCAATCTGACAATTAATCCCGGCAGGATTCATCCAGCTAGACCATGCGCCATGACCCGCAAGAAACTTCCCATCGGTATCCAGACCTTCGCCAAGATCCGCGAAGACAATTATTACTATGTCGACAAGACCGCCTTCGCCCTGCGCATGATCGAGGAAGGGACGGCCTGTTTCCTCTCCCGTCCGCGCCGCTTCGGCAAAAGCCTCTTTCTCGATACGCTGGCGGAACTGTTCGCGGGCAATGAACCTTTGTTCCGGGGGCTGCACTGCCACGATAAATGGAATTGGG